>CAYGQZ010000361.1:0-3765 GCA_964352055.1 uncultured Rhodobacterales bacterium | reverse complement strand
CTGCGTCCGAATACCGGCCTTGCGACCGCGTTCGACATGGACGGTGACGGGCGTCTGGGCGGGCCACGTGACGCGCAAGGCTATGGCCGGTTTACCGGTCAGGGTGGCATGGCGATCCTGTCGCGCTACCCCATCCTCGCCGATCAGGTACAGGATCTGTCCGCGCTTTTGTGGACGGACATCCCCGACCCGTTGCTGCCCGTCACAGACGCAGGCCCCTTCCCCAGCGCCGAGGCGCAGGCCATCCAGCGCCTGTCCACCACGGGCCATTGGATCGTGCCGATCGCCCTGCCCGACGGGCCGTTTGATCTGATGACCTTCCACCCCAGCCCGCCTGTTTTTGATGGCCCCGAAGACCGCAACGGGCGGCGCAACCATGATGAGATCCGGCTGTGGCAACAGGTTCTGGACGGAGATGTGGGCACGGCACCTGCGGGGCGCTTTGTGATTGCGGGGGATGCCAACCTTGATCCGGTGGATGGCGACGGGATCAAGCCGGCCATTCAGGCGCTGCTGGCCGATCCGCGCCTGCAAGACGTGGCACCGGAGGGCGCTGCGGGCACAGATACCGTGGATTGGCCTGATCCCGGCCCCGGTACGCTGCGGGTGGACTATGTGCTGCCCTCGACCCATTGGCGGGTTCTGGACGCCGGTGTGCTTTGGCCCGACGCCGCCGACCCAATGGCCGAAACGGTCAGCACGGCCAGCCGTCACCGGCTGGTTTGGGTCGACCTCGGATATTGACCCTGCCGCCCTTGCCCGTTAGGCGAAGCGGCAAGCATTCAAAGGAGTTCCGCCATGCCCAACCCGTCCCTTTTGATCCTGCCAGGTGATGGCATCGGCCCCGAAGTCATGGCCCAGGTCACCCGGGTTATCGACTGGTTCGGCGCAAAGCGCGATCTGCCCTTTGACGTGAGCACCGATCTGGTGGGCGGGGCGGCCTATGACAAGCACGGCGTGCCGCTTCATGACGACACGATGGCAAAAGCACTGGAAGTGGACGCAGTTCTGCTGGGTGCCGTGGGCGGGCCCGCCTATGACAATCTGGATTTCTCGGTCAAACCCGAGCGGGGCCTTTTGCGCCTGCGCAAGGAAATGGACCTGTTTTCGAACCTGCGTCCTGCCCAATGCTTTGACGCGCTGGCGGATTTTTCGTCGCTGAAGAAGGACATTGTCGCGGGCCTCGATATCATGATCGTGCGCGAGCTGACCTCGGGCGTCTATTTCGGAGAGCCGCGTGGCATCATCGAAGAGGGCAACGAGCGGGTCGGCATCAACACCCAGCGCTATACCGAATCCGAGATCGACCGGGTCGCCCGCTCTGCCTTTGAACTGGCGCGCCGCCGCAAGAACAAGGTCTGCTCGATGGAGAAGGCCAACGTGATGGAATCGGGCATCCTGTGGCGCGAGGTTGTCCAGAAGGTGCATGACGAGGATTACCCGGACGTCGAGTTGAGCCACATGTATGCCGACAACGGCGCGATGCAGCTGGTGCGCGCGCCCAAACAGTTCGACGTGATCGTGACCGACAACCTCTTTGGCGACATCCTGTCCGATTGTGCGGCAATGCTGACGGGCAGCCTGGGCATGTTGCCCTCGGCATCGCTTGGGGCTCCGATGGCCAATGGTCGCCCCAAGGCGATGTACGAGCCCGTACACGGGTCAGCCCCCGACATCACCGGTCAGGGCAAGGCGAACCCGATTGCCTGTATCCTGAGCTTTGCCATGGCGCTGCGCTACTCCTTTGATCAGGGCGATGAAGCGGCCCGCCTTGAGGCCGCGATCGAGCGCGTTCTGGCTGGCGGTGCCCGCACGGCTGACCTTATGGGTCCCGAGGGTGGCACGCCGTTGTCGACCACCGAAATGGGTGACGCGATCCTCGCAGCGCTCGACGAAAGCCTCTGAACCCGCGAAAGGGCCAGCCATGTCTTCGAATGCCAAAGGCGCACTGCTGGCCCTGATTGCCTTCGGACTGTTCGCGACCCATGATGTCTTTATCAAGACACTGGGCGCGATCTATTCCCCGATCCAGATCGTGTTTTTCAGCGTCTTGCTCAGCTTTCCGCTGGCGACGATCATGCTGATGCGCGACGCGGAACCCGGCACATTGTTGCCTGTGCATCCGTGGTGGATGGCGGTGCGCACGATTGGTGCCGTGATCACCGGGGTTTCCGCATTCTATGCTTTTTCCGCGCTGCCGCTCACGCAGACTTACGCAATTCTCTTTGCAACGCCTTTGTTGATCACCGTGCTGTCGATCCCGATCCTTGGTGAAAAAGTACGTCTGCCGCGCTGGATGGCCGTCATCGTCGGTCTGAGCGGGGTCATGGTTGTCTTGCGCCCCGGCACGACGGACCTTGAACTGGGCCATGCCGCCGCCATTCTGGCCGCTGTCACCGGGGCCTTTGCCTCGATCGTGGTGCGCAAGATTGGCGCCGAGGAACGCACCGTCGTGCTGCTGCTTTATCCCATGCTCGGCAATTTTGTTGTCATGGGCGCGGCGTTGGCCTTTGTCTACAAGCCGATGCCCATCGAACATCTGGGCATGCTCGCTATCATTTCGGTGATGGCGTGGACCGCCGGGCGGTTTATCATTGCCGCCTACCAGACCGGTGAGGCCGCCATCGTGGCCCCGATGCAGTATTCCCAGATCATCTGGGCTTCGGTCTATGGCCTGATCTTTTTCAACGAGAGTGTTGATATGGGCACGGCCATCGGGGCGGCCATCATCATCGCCTCGGGCCTGTTCATCGTCTTCCGCGAGAGCCGGGCAGGCACGTCCCAAAACACGCCGGTCCTGCGCACACGCACCCGGATCGGAACACCATCGACCTTCCGGATCAGTTCGCAGATGACCAGCGGCCGGGCACGCGACAAGGTCACCACACAGAACAAGACCGAGAGCGAAATCAGGCCCCACCCGCATTGATTTGACCTGTGTGGAGGCCGCGCGGCTCCTGCCCTAGGATGCTGGCGTCTTGTCAGTGGCGTCGGCCGCTGCGCGCTCAAGATGCACAGTGCGCTGCGGGAAGGGGATCGAGATGCCTTCCGCGTCAAAGCGTTCTTTGACCAATTGCTGCATGTCCCAGTAAAGCGCCCAGTAGTCCTCGGTTCTGGACCACGGTCGACAGATGAGATTGACCGACGAGTCGGCCAATTCGCCGACACAGATGACCGGCGCGGGCTTTTTCAGGGCCATCGGGTGGTCTTCAACCAGCTCTTCGAGCACTTTGATCGCCTGCGGGATACTGTCGGAATAGCCGATGCCAAAAACCATATCGACGCGGCGCGTGGCGCTGGCGGTGACATTCGTGATCACGCTGTTCCAGACCCGGTTGTTGGGGATCGAGGTGATCTTGTTGTCGATGGTTGCAATGGTGGTCGAGATCAGGTTGGTCCGTTTGACGGTGCCTGCGGCCACGCCCTCAAGGTCGATGTAATCCCCCCGGTCGAACGGCTTGTTGATCATGATCATCAGGCCGCTGAAGAAGTTGGCGATGGTTTCCTGCATCGCAAAGGCCAGAATAAAGCTGGCCCCGCCGACGAGGGCAAAGAGCGGTGTGACATCAAACCCAAGAACTGACATCACAAACATCAGACCGAATATCAGCGTGACCCAATAAAGCACCCCGCCAAGGAACGCAGCCAAAAGCGATGACATGCCGGTGACGTGGCCCATCCAGCGGCGCGTGACGGCGCGCACGATTCTGGCGACAAAGACCAACCCCAGAAGCGATCCGATGATGACGGCCACATCGATGGCAA
>CAYGQZ010000360.1:0-3768 GCA_964352055.1 uncultured Rhodobacterales bacterium | reverse complement strand
GATCGCCGTCAGCACAAGACTGGCAACAATCTGGACGACGAAATTCCAGACCATGGATAAAGAGCCTCAGTTGGTCACGCCGGGTACTGGCGCAGATCGTGATAGATTGAATTATTCTGAACGCGACACGCGCTGGCGTTCGCCACCTGACAGATGATACTCAGTCGGCCTGTGGCGCGCGCTCGGTCACTTGGACGAAACAAAAGGAGCAGCTATGCGGTCGTTGCGGTCGTTCGCTCAGATTTTCCAAATGGCGCATTCAGCCGCCTTCGGACGCTCGCTGACGTCGTCGACCGGGCCTTTAGACCCTTTGCAATAGACCCAACGACACATTTTCTGGTACAGACAACAAACAGACTAAGGATATCGTCCGCATGGAGATCGATATACGCGCTTGGCTTGAAGGTCTCGGGCTTGGCGAATATTTAGTCGCCTTTGAGGAGAACCGTGTCGATGGGCAGGTGCTCGCTCATCTTACGGCTGATGATCTGAAGGACATCGGTGTCACCGCGGTGGGACACAGACGCAAGCTACTGGAAGCGATTGCAAGCCTCGGTACTGATGATCAACCAGATGAGGCCGTTGCAGTTGGTGCGCAGGAGCCTGCGGAAATTGCGCAGCAACACACGGGCGAACGGCGGCAAGTGACGGTTCTGTTTGCTGATTTGTCTGGGTTCACCAGACTGTCATCGTCAATAGATTCTGAGGAAGTGCATGAGTTACTTGCTGTCTATTTTGAAGTAGTTGATGGACTCATCCGCGACTTCGGAGGAACAGTTGACAAGCATGTCGGCGACAGCGTGATGGCCGTATTCGGCGCGCCAGTATCGCATGGGAACGACGCGGAAAGATCTGTCCGCGCTGCAGTCGCGATTCAGGAGGCAATGCCCGGCATTTCGGAGCGCATTGGCCGCCCTTTGGAGGCCCATATAGGGATTGCCAGCGGAGAAGTCGTAGCGAGCGGATTCGGATCAGACAGCCATTACACGGTAACCGGAGATTCCGTGAACCTTGCTGCAAGGCTTACTGACAAGGCGCTGGCAGGCGATGTGTATGTCTCTGAAATGGTCCGTCGGGCTGTTGGAACCGCACTCGCAGCAACTGATATGGGAGAAATCTCGGTGAAGGGACTGGCCGTTCCGGTTCGTGTTTATTCAGTGCACGGAAGCCAAACCTCGTCTGATGCGCCTCCTGACCGCCCGTTCGTAGGCCGATTGGCAGAAACCCGGCAGTTCAGGATCGCACTTAAAGCCTGCGAGGACGCCAGTCAGGGACAGCTCATCCATATCCGGGGCGATGCTGGAATCGGAAAGACCCGTCTGACAACTGAATTTTGCCGCCTCGCTGTTGATAGCGGCTTCGTCTGTCATCGCTCTCAGATCCTCGACTTCGGTGTCGGCAAGGGACAGGACCCTGTGCGGATATTGGTGCGCAGTCTCCTCGACCTGCCCGCCGCAGGTGATCTGGAAAGCAGACAGGCGGCAGTGCGGCAGGCAATCTCCGACGGAGCAGTTTCAGAAAAAAGCGAGGCCCACCTCAACGACCTTCTCGATCTGCCGCAGTCGGCGGAGAGCCAGGCAATGTACGATGCAATGGACAATCTCACTCGCAATGTCGGGAAGCTGCAGACGGTAGTCACCCTGGCCCGCCACTTGAGTAACAAACGTCCACGACTGATCGTTTTTGAGGATCTGCACTGGGCGGAAAAGATCGTGCTTCAGCAGATCGCCGAACTTGCTCGTGGCGCTGCTGACGCCCCCATTTTGATTGTGTTGACTTCGAGGATCGAAGGCGATCCGCTTGGTCCGTCTTGGCGGGGTCAGATCGCCAGCACGTCCTTCATGACCTTTGATCTCGGTCCGCTGAGCCCTGCCGACGCTATGGGGATGGCGGCAAACTTTGTCGGTACGGCAAACAAGTTCGCACGAACCTGCATCGAACGGGCTGCAGGCAACCCGCTTTTCCTCGAACAGCTTCTTCGGAGTGCAGAGGAAACCGGCGAGTTTCAGGTTCCCGGATCGATTCAGAGCATCGTACAGGCGCGCATCGACAGGCTGCCGATCGCAGACAAGGCTGTCGTTCAGGCCGCATCGGTTCTCGGTCAGCGCTTCACCCTTGTCGCGTTGCAGCATTTGATTGACGATACCGGCTACGACTGTTCACGGCTTACACTGCACCAGCTTGTCCGGGAGCAGGGCGAAGATTTTATGTTCGTGCATGCGCTTGTCAGGGATGTCATCTATGGCTCGCTGCTGAGATCCCGACGAAATGAGCTGCACCTCGCCGCAGCAGATTGGTTTGAAGAGAGCGATCTGCCATTGCGTGCCGAACATCTGGAACAGGCCGGGCATGAGGGTGCCGCCGAAGCCTACCGCGCAGCGGCCGAGGCGCAGGTAAAATCTCTCAGGCTCGAACACGCCCGTCGCTTGGCAGAACGCGGCCTGGCGCTTGCGGTTGAGCCGTCGACCGTTTTTGCCCTCAACGCAATGCTAGGCGAACTTCTGCGAGAGCTTGGTGAACCGGAGCGTTCGATTGACGCTTGGCAAGAGGCGCTTGCCAGGCACAGCAACCAAACGGAACGGAGCATCGCCCTGTTGGGTATCGCCGAAGCAATGCGCATCGTTGAACGCATAGACGAAGCGCTTGCTCTTGTGGACGAGGCGCAACCAATCGCCGAAGCGCAAGATCTCAAGGACGTCCTGATGCGCCTGCATCATTTGCGGGGCAATCTGTTGTTCCCGAAAGGCGACATCACTGGCTGCGAAGCCAGTCACAGACACAGCATCAATCTCGCAAGGCAAATCGGATCGGCCGAAGGGGAGGCGCGCGGGCTGGGCGGGTTAGGCGACGCGGCCTACGTGGCCGGTCGTATGAGCACTTCACATGACGTGCTTTCCGAATGTGTCGAAATCTGTCGAGAGCACGCTTTCGGTCGCACGGAAGTCGCAAACGCCGCGCAGATATGCCAGACAAAAATTTTTCGGCTCGAACTCCGTGAGGCCATTGAACTTGGGAAAACGGTCATTGAGGCAGCGCGCCGCGTCGGACATGACAGGGCCGAACTCAACGCCGCGACGGCCTGCCTGTTTGCCGCTACAGAACTGAACGACTGGTCGACGGCCGAAGAGTACGGGAACTATGTTTCGGCTCTTGGAGAAAGGCTCGGATCTGTGCGTTTCAGCCAAGAAGCGATGGCATTTATGGGTGTCCGGCTGAATGCGCAGGGACGGTCGGCTGAGGCACTTTCCAAGATCAGAACGTCGATCGCAGCAGCGCGGGAACTGGGTTTCTCATTCGGTGGACCCAGAATGCTGGGACATCTTTCCCGAATTACGAAAGATACGAACGAACAGGATGATGCGCTGGCAGAAGCCGAAGCGATCATTCAAAGCGGCTGTGTGGGACATAACCAACCTTTTTTCTTCCGGGATGCCATCGAAGTCATGCTTGATCGGGGCGACTGGAACGATGTCAGCCGCTATGCCGATGCTCTTGCGGCGTTTCCGCCGGGCGAAGCTCTCCCATGGTCGGAATACTACTCGGCGCGGGCGCGCGGGCTTACCGCATGGGAGCAAGGCGCGCGCGATGATGAGGCGGTAGGCACGCTCAACCGCTTACGGGACGAAGCCCAGCGGATCGGACTCGTGTCCGCAGTGCCTGCAATCGACCGGGCTCTCGGCATAGCTTGAAAACATTCCGGTG
This sequence comes from uncultured Rhodobacterales bacterium, assembly GCA_964352055.1. Taxonomy (GTDB): domain Bacteria; phylum Pseudomonadota; class Alphaproteobacteria; order Rhodobacterales; family Rhodobacteraceae; genus Tateyamaria. The sequence continues at coordinate 66 of CAYGQZ010000360.1, read as the reverse complement.
CAAAACCAAACCTAACCTGAAGCATCGCAAACGACAGCTTCAGCCGTCATTCAAGTTATTTCAAAA
>CAYGQZ010000359.1:0-3778 GCA_964352055.1 uncultured Rhodobacterales bacterium | reverse complement strand
CAGAATTCGACGTCGTCCTGAAAAACGCGGGCGCATCGAAAATCAACGTCATCAAGGAAGTCCGCGGCATCACAGGTCTGGGCCTGAAAGAAGCCAAGGACCTGGTCGAAGCCGGCGGCAAGATCAAGGAAGGCGTCGACAAAGCCGAAGCCGAAGCCGTGATGGCGAAGCTCGTTGCAGCTGGCGCCGAGGTCGAACTGGCCTAAGTCCCGTAGGGACGGGGGCGTTTTCCGATAATCGGAAAACGGCCGGAATTTGTATCAAATTCCGCGCCCCCATTGAAATCATTGGGCTGGGTGCGCATATCGCGTGCCCGGCCCGACCTGTCTTGGTAAGGGTTTTGAATCGTGAAACCTTTTCCAAGATGTGGTTCATCAGGTCGGGAGGCTGCCGGTGGGACGGTGGCTATGAATAGATCTGGACACATCCTCTCGAAGGGGCAGCGCACCGTGGCCCGACGGCGCGCGCACCCAGAGAAACGCTGAAAGGTGACTTATAGTATGGCGCAATCGTTCCTTGGCCAGAAACGTCTTCGTAAATATTATGGCAAAATCCGTGAAGTCCTGGAGATGCCGAACCTCATCGAAGTTCAGAAATCCTCCTATGATCTGTTCCTGAACTCCGGCGACGCCGAGACCCCCACCGATGGTGACGGGATCCAGGGTGTCTTCCAGTCGGTGTTCCCGATCAAGGATTTCAACGAGACATCCGTTCTTGAATACGTCAAATACGAGCTGGAAAAGCCGAAATACGACGTTGAGGAATGTCAGCAACGTGACATGACCTACAGTGCGCCGCTCAAGGTGACCCTGCGCCTCATCGTGTTTGATGTGGACGAAGATACGGGTGCCAAATCCGTCAAGGACATCAAAGAGCAAGACGTTTTCATGGGCGACATGCCACTGATGACCCCCAACGGCACGTTCATCGTGAACGGGACAGAGCGTGTGATCGTCAGCCAGATGCACCGCTCGCCCGGTGTGTTCTTTGACCATGACAAGGGCAAGACCCACTCCTCGGGCAAACTGCTCTTTGCCTGCCGCATCATTCCCTATCGCGGCAGCTGGCTGGACTTTGAATTCGACGCCAAGGACATCGTCTTTGCCCGGATCGACCGCCGCCGCAAACTGCCTGTGACAACCCTGCTCTATTCTCTTGGTCTCGACCAAGAGGCGATCATGGACGCCTATTACAAGACGGTCACCTACACGCTGCAAAAGAACAAAGGCTGGGTCACGCCGTTCTTCCCGGATCGTGTGCGCGGCACCCGTCCCACCTATGATCTGGTCGATGCCAAAACCGGTGAAGTCATCGCCGAAGCAGGCAAGAAGGTTACGCCACGTGCGGTCAAGCAACTGATCGACGAAGGCACAGTGACTGAACTGCTTGTCCCCTTCGAGCATATCGTCGGCAAATTTGTCGCCAAGGACATCATCAACGAAGAAACCGGTGCGATCTATGTCGAAGCCGGCGACGAGCTGACCCTGGAATACGACAAGGATGACACGCTGATCGGCGGGACAGCCAAAGAGCTGATCGACGCGGGCATCACCGAGATCCCCGTGCTCGACATCGACAACGTCAATGTCGGCCCCTACATGCGCAACACCATGGCGAATGACAAGAACATGAACCGCGAAACCGCGCTCATGGACATCTACCGCGTCATGCGCCCGGGCGAGCCACCCACCGTCGAGGCCGCGTCGAACCTGTTTGACACGCTGTTTTTCGACAGTGAGCGCTATGATCTGTCCGCTGTGGGCCGCGTGAAAATGAACATGCGTCTGGCGCTTGATGCAGAAGACACCCAGCGCACCCTGCGCCGCGAAGACATTGTCGCCTGTATCAAGGCGCTGGTCGATTTGCGCGACGGCAAAGGCGACATCGACGACATCGACCACCTCGGCAACCGCCGTGTGCGCTCCGTTGGCGAACTGATGGAGAACCAGTACCGTGTTGGGCTCTTGCGCATGGAGCGTGCGATCAAGGAGCGGATGTCCTCGGTCGAGATCGACACAGTCATGCCGCAGGACCTGATCAACGCCAAACCGGCTGCCGCAGCCGTGCGCGAATTCTTTGGGTCAAGCCAGCTGTCGCAGTTCATGGACCAGACCAACCCGCTGTCCGAAGTGACGCACAAGCGTCGCCTGTCGGCCCTTGGGCCCGGCGGTCTGACCCGCGAACGTGCCGGTTTTGAGGTGCGCGACGTGCACCCGACCCACTATGGCCGGATGTGTCCGATCGAGACGCCGGAAGGCCCGAATATCGGTCTGATCAACTCGCTGGCCACCTTTGCCCGTGTGAACAAGTACGGCTTTATCGAAACGCCTTATCGTGTCGTGACCAAAGGTCAGGTGACCGATGAAGTCCACTACATGTCTGCGACCGAAGAAATGCGTCACACCGTGGCGCAGGCCAACGCGACGCTGGACGAGGGCGGCAAGTTCGTCAACGAAATGGTCAACACCCGGAAATCGGGTGACTACACGCTGTCGCCCGTTGACACTGTTGACCTGATCGACGTGAGCCCGAAACAGTTGGTCTCGGTCGCGGCCTCCCTGATCCCGTTCCTGGAAAACGACGACGCCAACCGCGCCCTCATGGGTTCGAACATGCAGCGTCAGGCGGTCCCACTTCTGCAGGCCGAAGCGCCTCTCATTGGGACAGGCATCGAAGAAGTCGTGGCTCGGGATTCAGGTGCGGCCATCATGGCGAAACGTGCCGGTATCATCGACCAGGTTGACGCGACACGGATCGTAATTCGCGCTACGTCCGACCTTGAACTGGGCGATGCGGGTGTGGATATCTACCGCATGCGCAAGTTCCAGCGCTCGAACCAGAACACCTGCATCAACCAGCGTCCGCTGGTCAAGGTGGGTGACACCGTTGTCAAGGGCGAGGTCATCGCAGATGGCCCCTCCACCGACATGGGTGAACTGGCTCTGGGCAAGAACGTGGTCGTCGCGTTCATGCCGTGGAACGGTTACAACTACGAAGACTCGATCCTGATCTCCGAACGTATCAGCCGTGATGACGTGTTCACCTCGATCCATATCGAGGAATTCGAAGTCGCAGCCCGTGACACCAAGCTGGGGCCAGAAGAGATCACCCGCGATATTCCAAACGTGGGCGAAGAAGCGCTGCGCAACCTCGACGAGGCGGGCATCGTTTATATCGGTGCGGATGTTGAGCCGGGCGATATTCTGGTCGGCAAGATCACACCAAAGGGCGAAAGCCCGATGACGCCTGAGGAAAAACTCCTCCGCGCCATCTTTGGTGAAAAGGCATCGGACGTGCGTGATACGTCGCTGCGCGTGAAGCCGGGTGACTTCGGCACGGTCGTCGAGGTACGCGTCTTCAACCGCCATGGTGTGGAAAAAGACGAGCGTGCCTTGCAGATCGAGCGGGAAGAGGTGGAACGCCTTGCCCGTGACCGGGACGACGAATTGGCCATTCTTGACCGCAACATCTATGCCCGTCTGGGCGACATGCTGCTGGGCAAGGAAATCGCCAAGGGCCCGAAAGGCTTGCGTGCCGGTGCCAATGTCGACGCGGACATGCTGGAAGCATATCCGCGCTCAGCGTGGTGGCAGATCGCCCTGAAAGATGAGCAGTCGGCGCAGGTGGTCGAAGCCCTGAACGAGCAATACGAGGCGCAAAAACGCACCCTCAATGCCCGCTTCGAAGACAAGGTCGAAAAGGTTCGTCGCGGAGACGACCTGCCACCAGGTGTGATGAAGATGGTCAAGGTGTTCGTGGCGGTGAAGCGCAAGCTGCA
>CAYGQZ010000358.1:0-3781 GCA_964352055.1 uncultured Rhodobacterales bacterium | reverse complement strand
TTAGGTCAAGGAAGCGCTTTTGAATCGACGCCAAAGCTTTGGGTCAGGCCCCTGATGAATGAACCGATTACCGTTTCCGCCGCTTCACGTTTCCACCCCGCATTCCGCCCCGTCCAGCGGTTGAACGTCCCGACGCTTTCTGGGCATCGCCCACGGCCTTCTCAACCGCGTATTGCCGCGCCATCGGGTCGTCTGCCACGGCAAGGTCCACGGCCTCCAGCCGTTTGACCTCGTCGCGCAAACGCGCGGCTTCCTCGAACTCCAGGTTCTCGGCCGCTTTGCGCATATCGGCGCGCAAGCCGTCCAGCACAGTTTGCAGGTTGCCCCCGGCGAAGGCTTTGTCGATCTTGGCCGTAACGCGGCTTTGGTCCGTGTCGCCTTTGTAGAGGCCTGCCAGAATATCCTCGACGTTCTTCTTGACCGTCGCGGGCGTGATGCCGTGTTCGATGTTATAGGCTTCTTGCTTGGCCCGGCGGCGGTTGGTTTCGGCCAGCGCCCGTTCCATCGATCCGGTCACGCGGTCGGCATACATGATCACGCGGCCATCGGCGTTGCGCGCCGCCCGGCCAATCGTCTGCACCAGCGATGTCTCGGACCGCAGGAACCCTTCCTTGTCCGCATCCAGAATGGCCACCAGCCCGCATTCGGGAATATCGAGCCCTTCACGCAGCAGGTTGATCCCGATCAGCACGTCAAAGGCCCCAAGGCGCAGATCGCGCAGGATTTCTATCCGTTCGATGGTGTCGATATCGGAGTGCATGTAGCGGACGCGAATGCCCTGTTCGTGCATGTATTCCGTGAGGTCCTCGGCCATGCGCTTGGTCAGCGTCGTGCACAGCGTGCGCATCCCGTCAGCGGCCACCTTGCGCACTTCGTCCAGCAGATCATCGACCTGCATCTCGACGGGCCGGATTTCAACCGGGGGGTCCAGAAGGCCCGTGGGGCGGATGACCTGTTCGGTGAACACCCCGCCTGTCTGTTCCATCTCCCATGACGCCGGCGTGGCCGAGACAAAGACCGATTGGGGCCGCATGGCGTCCCATTCCTCGAACTTGAGGGGGCGGTTGTCCATACACGACGGCAGGCGGAATCCGTGTTCGGCAAGCGTGAACTTGCGGCGGTAGTCGCCTTTGTACATGCCCCCGATCTGCGGGACAGAAACGTGGGATTCGTCGGCAAACACAATGGCGTTGTCGGGGATGAACTCGAACAGGGTGGGGGGCGGCTCGCCCGGAGCGCGGCCCGTCAGATAGCGCGAATAGTTTTCAATGCCGTTACACACGCCCGTGGCTTCCAGCATTTCAAGATCAAAGTTGGTGCGTTGTTCCAGCCGCTGCGCCTCAAGCAACTTGCCGTCGCCCACCAGTTGATCCAGCCGCATGCGCAGCTCTTTCTTGATGCCCAGAATGGCCTGAGACATCGTCGGCTTGGGGGTCACGTAGTGGGAGTTGGCATAGATCCGGATATGCTCCATCGTATCGGTCTTTTCGCCGGTCAGCGGGTCGAACTCCGTGATGCTTTCCAGCTCTTCGCCAAAGAATGACAGCCGCCAGGCCCGGTCATCCAGGTGCGCGGGAAAGATTTCGAGCGAGTCGCCCCGAACCCGGAAGCAGCCCCGGAAAAAGGCGGAATCGTTGCGCTTGTATTGCTGCGCGACAAGGTCAGCGATCACCTGTCGCTGGTCATAGTTCTTACCGACCTTGATGTCCTGCGTCATCGCTCCGTAGGTCTCGACCGAGCCGATGCCGTAGATGCACGATACTGACGCCACGATGATCACATCGTCCCGCTCCAAAAGTGCGCGCGTGGCCGAGTGGCGCATGCGGTCGATCTGTTCGTTGATCTGGCTTTCTTTCTCGATATAGGTATCCGACCGCGCCACATAGGCTTCGGGCTGATAATAGTCATAGTAGCTGACGAAATACTCGACCGCGTTGTCCGGAAAGAACCCTTTGAATTCGCCGTAGAGCTGGGCCGCAAGGGTCTTGTTCGGGGCAAGGATGATCGCAGGTCGCTGGGTCTGTTCGATGACCTTGGCCATGGTATAGGTCTTGCCCGTCCCTGTGGCCCCCAAAAGCACCTGATCACGATCGCCGGACATCACCCCTGCGCTGAGTTCTTCGATCGCTGTGGGCTGGTCGCCCGCCGGGGTGAATTCAGTCTGCATGCGAAAGGCAATGCCGCCCTCCAGCTTGGGGCGGTCGCGCACGTCAGGTGCCGGGTGGGCCAGCATGGCTTCGGACGAATCGGAGTGGGCATAGGGCATGGGCAGGCTCCTGCAGGTCAGAGTGTTATCTGGCCTTTGAGGGCGGATCCGCAAGGGGGTGCCGCATCCTGCTGTCAGGATTTGGCAGGAGCAAAGACCGACATTGGCGCACTGAGGCCCTTCAAACGTTCTGTCCCGACATGGGTCATAGGCGTGATCGCAAGGTCAGCGACCACGTCTGATACCAGCACCGGATGGGCGGACTGCGCGGTCAACGCTTCGATCCGGGCCGCCGTGTTGACCGATTGTCCCAGCACGGTGAAATCAATTCGGCTGCGCGCGCCGACATTGCCATAGAGTACTTCGCCGTAGTGGATCCCGATCCCGAAGGGGACCGGCAGGTCTGTTTCCGCGGCGAGCGATTGCGCTGTCTTGGCCGCATTCACCGCCCGCTCACAAGCCTGTGTTTGACCGTCATCGGTTCCGTCGCTTGGAAACAGGGCCAGCACCCCGTCACCCAGAAACTTGAGGATTTCGCCATCATGGGCATCCACAGCGTCCGAAATCACCTCGAAATACCGGTTCGCGATGCTCAGGGCGTCGCCTGCAGGCCGGGTCGCGTTCAAGGCGGTCCATCCACGGATATCGCTGAAGAGGATCGCGGCATCAAGCGTTTCGATGTCGCCGCGGGTGATCTGCCCGTCCAGAACCCGCTGCCCGGTGCGTTGGCCCAGATAGCTTGTGGCGATGGCAGTGGCGAGGTGACGGTTGGAATAGATCTCGGCGACAGCGGTCAGAGCCGGGGCCAAGGCATCGAACAAGGCAATATGTGCGTCGGCAAAGCCGTCTTTTGCATCTGATACTGCTGCCATGATACCGCCCAGCCCGGCGGCAAAATGCAACGGTCGACCATAGTAGTCCGTGCCACCATTGTGCTTGAGGTCATGCAGAACCCTGTGGGCATCGGGCCCGAGTTCGCCGGACAGACGAAGCCGCAATGGCGCACCTGTTCTCGCGATGGTTTCCAGCGGACTGCCCAGATAGCCCGCGCGTGTTTCCAGACCCTGGGGCGCTTCACGCTCGATATTCTGGCTGCCATCGGCCTCCCAGATATAGCTGAGGGCCGCCGTAAGAGGGTGGGTGGTGCGGATGCCGAGGCGCAACCGCATCAGAGGACACCCGTCCGCCCTTAATCGTTCCCCGAGGCCCTCGGTCATGTTCTGCAATCCATGCATGCGCCCTTGTCTTAGAATCCAGTCGACATGGACGCTTGGGTTTGTCATGATTTGGACCTGAAGCCTGTGCAATGCTGAGGCAATTCGCACCTTGCGATGCAACGCGGAATTGCCGATACAGCCTATGACTAACACGGAGCCAGCGATGCGTGCACGTATTTACCAGCCAGCCAAGACGGCCATGTCGTCCGGCGCAGCCAAAACCAAACACTGGGTGCTGGAATTTGCACCGGCCTCTGCACGCGCGGTTGATCCGCTGATGGGCTGGACATCTTCGTCCGACACGCAAAGCCAGGTGCATCTGACGTTCAAAAGCCGTGAAGACGCCGAAGACTATGCC
>CAYGQZ010000357.1:0-3787 GCA_964352055.1 uncultured Rhodobacterales bacterium | reverse complement strand
ATGTCAGCCGTGTCGATCGTCGCCGAAGTGACCGGAACGGCCGCAAAGCGCGCAGGGGTGATCTCTCTAAGCACATCCATGCCGTTGGCCCTTGAACCCGGAAAGAGCTGGACGCCGGCCTCATCCCAGAGCGACAACCAGAGATTGGCATCACCCGCAACGCGGGCCGATAGATAGGCCTCAAGAACTTTTTGTATTTCCTGCATCGTAAGGTCCTTGAACTTGGATTTTTGTTGCGATGATCGTTGTCTCCGAGCAACCGTACGGTACATGTCGCACCAAAAACAGCCATGTCTTCGAACCGGGAGCAGTGTTCTGGTTCCTGTTCCGCATGCGGAGCGATCCAGATGCACTTGGCATGACTTGGAATTGACAGCTGACATTTACGGGTTTCGCGGTATCGGGTACGATCTAATCGCAGCGGCCATACGTCGTAACTGTTTTGTACGATCTATGGGTGATGACGCCGCAGGTGCGACAGCCCAGGCTGGACCTTTATCTTCTCATCAATATGCCGTTCCAGCCCAATCGGCGGCCTCCCTTGCAAAGGCAATATCGGCAGCTGGGCACAATGCCCTCTGCGGACCGGCCGGGCATCGCTGCAATCAATCTGAGCGTCATTTTTGGATATGACGACGGATGTTCAGCGTTCTAGTGTCAGCGCATGACGCCCAAGATTCTCTCGACTTTACCGGATTATACGCGCTCTCTCTTTTTGAAGGACGCGATCGCTGGCGTGACCGTCGCAATGGTTGCCTTGCCGCTGAGTCTCGCCATCGCGATTGCATCCGGGGCTGATCCCGCAAAAGGGCTGGTGACGGCCATTGTTGCCGGTTTCCTGATCTCGCTTCTGGGCGGCAGTCGGGTGCAGATCGGTGGGCCAACAGGCGCCTTCATCGTCGTCGTTTTCAGCGTGATCGCGGAGCACGGGTATGACGGATTGGTCATGGCCACCTTCATGGCAGGATTGATCCTGCTGTTTGCCGGATATTTTCGGGCGGGCAACCTCATTCGGCTCATTCCAGAGCCGGTGATCAATGGTTTTACCATCGGCATTGCGATCATCATTGCAACAAGCCAGCTCAAGGACCTTTTCGGGCTGTCCGTGCCCGAAACACCGGCCGAGTTTCTTGCCAAGATCGAAGTGCTTTGGGCCGCCCGCCCGACCTTTTCCCTCGCGTCTGGCGTGATCGGCTTTTCGACAATGGTGCTGATCGTTTTGTTTCGTCGTGCAGCACCGAAACTGCCCGGACTGATCGTTGCGGTCGCTTGCACATCGGCAATCGTGGCTTTCGCAGGTCTTCCGGTGGATACCATCGGGTCGCGGTTCGGAGATTTGCCGAACACCCTGCCGTGGCCCGCGATGCCTGTCATCAGCCTTGAGCGGGTTGTCGAACTGATTCCGTCCGCCCTCGTCATTGCGTTTCTGGCGGGTGTCGAATCTCTGTTGTCCGCGATGGTGGCCGACCGGATGATCTCGGATCATCACCGCCCCAATGCCGAACTGTTGGCCCAGGGTGCTGCAAACATCGGATCGTCGCTGTTTGGCGGGATGCCTGCAACCGGTGCCATTGCGCGCACGGCGACCAATATCCGGGCTGGCGGCAAGACACCGGTGGCCGGGCTGATCCATGCCGTGACAATCCTGCTTGTCATGCTGGTCGCGTCCCGCCTTGTCGGATACCTGGCCATGCCGGCACTCGCGGGCCTGTTGATCCTCACGGCATGGAACATGAGCGAGCCACACAAATGGTGGGGCTATGCCCGAGAGCGGAAAACGGACATCTTCCTGCTTGCACTGACGATGATCCTGACCGTTCTGGCCGACCTGACTGTTGCCATCGGTGTAGGGGTGGCTTTGGGTCTGGCGCTGCGTCTGCAACGTCGCGATGTCCCTGCCTCTGAATGGTCACAGCCAGACCGATGACATAAGGCCAGCACAGCCGTTTATCTTTGTCGTTCTTGCCTTTGGCAGGTGCTGCTGCATCAGGATGAATTGGGCGCTTTCAGCGTCTTTCCCGCGTGACCCACAAACGGCAGGTCTCAGCCGAGCCAACGGTTAACTGCGGCGCGCGCGAACGGATAATATGCGGACTACGCGGTCGCATGCCCAGAGTTTCTGAAGGTTTGCTCGCGCGTTCAGAGGTCAAAAACGACACAGGAAACTGTCGAGTCTGGTCCAGACCAGCCAGAAGTCCGCCCTTTACACTCAGGCCACCTAACCGAGTGGAGGTCGGCATGACAGGACGAAGGCTGGTTTCTAACGGCAATCCAATGGAAGAAATCGTGGGCTTTAGCCGAGCCGTTCGGGTTGGGTCATTCATCGCTGTTGGCGGTACTGCCCCGGTAGACGCAAATGGCAAGACCGTCGGCGTGGGCGATGTATTCGCGCAAACCACGCAATGTTTCGAGATTTTCAAGGCGGCCTTGGAGGACGCGGGCTCCGGTCTGCAAGACATTGTGCGGACACGCGTAATCCTGACCGACATCGACAATTGGAAACAGGCAATCGAGGCGCGCAAACCGTTTTGCACGGATGCCCGACCAGTCGACACGATCATGGCTATTGATCGGTTCGTCAACCCGGAGTGGCTGGTCGAAATCGAAGTGGACGCCGTGGTGCCGCACGACATGAGTGACGTCCCGATGTGAGAATGTCCTGCGGGTTCGGCACATCGCAGGCTTGTCCGTGATTGGGTGGCGGCGATTGGTCCGGCACAAAGCGGATGCGCTCCGAGTATCGCGGTGTGTATCGAGGACGCCACTTGCCATTGCGACGATCCTGCTGAACCGCCACGTCTCAGCGGATTGACCCAATCAGAAAAGGGCCAGTGACATCAGTGACGTCCGGACCCGAGAAGGCCGACCGTATCTGGCTGCGATCCTGGATCTGCATGCCCGGCCCGTGCTCGGTTGGGACCCGTATCGTGATATTGCTTTGTAAAGCACCACAGGGCAGCGGTACGTTTTCGAACGAAAGGTGGCCTGAACGCGCACTTAGGGTGGCACGAAAGCGGGACGTGTCCAGTCACGCCTTCGGGGCCGACATACCCTTTTGTTCCTCTAAAGACCAAATGGTCGGGCATCTCATAGATCGCCAAGGTCAAAAGACCGTATAGCCCCCATCCGTGTTGTAGGTCGCACCCGTGATGTTGGATGCCTCGGGGGAAAGCAGAAACAGCATGATGGCCACCTGTTCTGCCGGAGTTGAACCTCGGTTTTCCTGATCACTGTATTGCAGCAAGCTCTGGATCTTGGCGAGTGATATGCCGGTATCCTTGAAACCTGTTGCAAGCCTTTGCCGGATGATTTCAAAAGCGCGCTCGAACATTGGGGTGATTGTTGTCCCCATACCGGTCGAGTTCACACGGATCCCGAACGGGGCATAGTCGATAGCCGCGTTCTTGGTCAGGCCCTGCACCGCGTGCTTTGAGGCGACATAAGGCGGCACGCCCCCAAACCCCCGAATGCCCGCAACAGATGCAATGTTGACGATCGAACCACCCGTGCCTTGCGCCATCATCTGCCGCAACTCGTGGCGCATGGAGTAAAATGTGCCGGTGACGTTTACTTCCATCACACGGTGCCAATAGTCATCTCCCGCGGCGTCGATGCGCGCCATCAAACGATCACGCTGAGTGACATAGTCGATCGGCTCGTCAGGGCGCAAAGCGTCCATCACGCCTGCGTTGTTGATCGCCGCATCGAGGCTGCCGAATTCCGAGACGCACGTGCGCACCATCTCTTCACAGACGCTGTCCTGCGAGATGTCTCCGGGCACAAAGAC
>CAYGQZ010000356.1:2348-3792 GCA_964352055.1 uncultured Rhodobacterales bacterium | reverse complement strand
GTTTCCTTTCTGGCCGCACTGCAAACCACGGGACAAGCCACCACGGCCCGGACGACCCAGATATCCGGAACAGCCAGTGAAACAAAGGCACTGTTTGACACGTATTGCGGCATGGCGGGCAGTAACAATGACCGTGTGACCCAGGTTCTGGCCAGCGGCCGCTTCGGCAAGATGCAGACGGGCAAGCTGCCCCTCGCCGGATATGAGGATATGGTGTTTGTTTTCTACAAACTGCGCGGATCGGCCCCCCAGATCGGGTTCGGCGCACGCCCGGGCGGTGGCCAGTACTGTATCGCTGTCGATGGCACACGGAAAGGTACGGAATATTACATCACTGACCAATAAGGCGTGTCTGATCACGATGCGCCGCTTCGGTTGGCCCGACTGACATTGGCCCGGCGTGCCGGGTCGGCAAACGAAACAGACCAAAAGGCGGCACTGCCGCAAAAATAGGAAAAGGAGACGCCAACAATGGCCGTACTCATAGACGAGAACACCAAAGTCATCTGCCAGGGCCTCACCGGCTCTCAGGGGACATTCCACACCGAACAGGCCATTGCCTACGGCACCAAGATGGTCGGTGGTGTGACCCCCGGTAAAGGTGGCATGACCCACCTCGACCTGCCGGTCTTCAACTCGGTGCACGAAGCGATGGCCATGACCGAAGCGAACGCTTCCGTGATCTACGTGCCGCCCCCCTTCGCCGCGGATTCAATCCTCGAAGCCATCGACGCCGAAATGCCGCTGATTGTCTGCATCACCGAAGGCATCCCGGTTCTGGACATGATGAAGGTGCAGCGCGCGCTCGAAGGCTCCAAATCCCGCCTGATCGGCCCCAACTGCCCGGGCGTGATCACGCCCGACGCCTGCAAGATCGGCATCATGCCCGGCCACATCCACAAACGCGGTTCCTGCGGCGTGGTCTCGCGTTCGGGCACGCTGACCTATGAGGCGGTCAAGCAGACCACCGATCTGGGGCTGGGCCAGTCCTCGGCCATCGGCATCGGCGGCGACCCGATCAAGGGGACCGAGCATATCGATGTGCTGGAAATGTTCCTGGCCGACCCCGAAACCACATCGATCATCATGATCGGCGAGATCGGCGGCTCTGCCGAAGAGGACGCCGCCCAGTTCCTCGCGGATGAGAAGAAAGCAGGCCGCTGGAAACCAACCGCAGGCTTCATCGCAGGCCGCACAGCGCCTCCGGGCCGCCGCATGGGCCATGCCGGTGCGATCGTCGCGGGCGGCAAAGGCGGCGCCGAAGACAAGATCGAAGCCATGCGCGCCGCAGGCATCGTGGTCGCCGACAGCCCCGCCACACTGGGCGAGGCGGTGATGGAGGCGATCAGGGGCTGATGGACGCCAGCGCTCACATTGCTGCGGGCTTTCGCAATTACGCCAGGTTTTCCGGTCGCACGCCGCGGCCGGACTACTGGGTTTTTGC
>CAYGQZ010000356.1:0-2248 GCA_964352055.1 uncultured Rhodobacterales bacterium | reverse complement strand
GGCCTCGCCGTCCTCGTTCTCGCAATCTCTCCGCTCATCGTCCTGTTTTGGCTCACCCGCCCCTCGGAACCCGGCCAGAACCAATACGGTCCCAACCCACATGAGGTGTCACAATGACCGACCAATCCCCCAATGATCAGTACCACGCCTCCAGCTTCATGCAGGGGCACAACGCCGAATACCTTGAACAGATGTATGCGCGCTATGCAGGCGATCCGGCCGCCGTCGACGATGCATGGCAGGCGTTTTTCAAGGCCATGGGGGATGACGAGGTCAGCGTCAAACACGAGGCCTCCGGCCCGAGCTGGGCGCGCAGCGACTGGCCGCCCATGCCCGGCGATGACCTCACACAGGCGCTGACCGGCGAATGGGCCGCCCCTGCCGAAGTCAAAGGGGCAGGCGACAAGATCAAGGCCAAAGCCGCCGAGAAAGGCGTCGAAGTCAGCGGCGATCAGATCAAGCGCGCCGTGCTCGACAGTATCCGGGCCCTGATGATCATTCGTGCCTACCGGATCCGGGGGCACCTTGTGGCCGACCTCGACCCGCTGGGCATGCGCGATCAGGAGCCCCACCCCGAACTTGATCCCAAATCCTACGGCTTTACCGAAGCCGACATGGACCGCCCGATCTTTATCGACAAGGTGCTGGGCCTTGATGTCGCCACCATGCGCGAGATCATCGACATCGTGAAGCGGACCTATTGCGGCACCTTCGCGCTGCAATACATGCATATTTCCGACCCCGAAGAGGCCGGCTGGCTCAAGGAGCGGATCGAGGGGCTGGGCAAGGAAATCCAGTTCACCCGAGAAGGCCGCAAGGCGATCCTGAACAAGATGGTCGAGGCCGAAGGCTTCGAGAAATTCCTGCACGTCAAGTATATGGGCACCAAGCGTTTTGGTCTGGATGGCGGCGAAAGCCTGATCCCCGCGATGGAGCAGATCATCAAGCGTGGCGGTGCGCTTGGCGTCAAGGAAATCGTCATCGGCATGCCTCACCGGGGACGTCTGAGTGTTCTGGCCAACGTGATGGCCAAGCCCTATCGGGCGATCTTCAACGAATTTCAGGGCGGCAGCTTCAAGCCCGAGGATGTGGACGGCTCAGGCGATGTGAAATATCACCTCGGCGCGTCCTCAGACCGCGAGTTCAGCGGCAATTCCGTGCACCTCAGCCTCACCGCCAACCCAAGCCACCTTGAAGCAGTCAATCCCGTGGTCATCGGCAAGGCCCGCGCCAAACAGGATCAGCTGAACGACAGCGAACGCACATCCGTGATGCCGATCCTGCTGCACGGCGATGCGGCCTTTGCGGGTCAGGGCGTTGTGGCGGAATGTTTCGCGCTGTCCGGGCTCAAGGGCCACAAGGCGGGCGGCACCATGCATATCGTGGTCAACAACCAGATCGGCTTTACCACGGCCCCGCACTTCTCGCGCTCCAGCCCCTACCCGACAGACAACGCGCTCGTGGTCGAGGCGCCGATCTTCCACGTCAACGGCGACGATCCCGAGGCCGTGGTGCATGCGGCCAAGGTGGCCACGGAGTTCCGCCAGAAGTTCCACAAGGACGTGGTCATCGACATCTTCTGCTACCGCCGCTTTGGACATAACGAGGGCGACGAGCCCATGTTCACCAACCCGGTGATGTACAAGAAGATCAAGAAGCACAAAACCACGCTGACGCTTTATACCGAACGGCTTGTGCGCGATGGCCTGATCCCCGAAGGCGAGATCGAGGACATGAAAGCGGCCTTTCAGGCCCGCATGAACGAGGAATTTGAGGCCGGCAAGGAATACCGCCCCAACAAGGCCGACTGGCTGGATGGCAAGTGGTCTCACCTCGATAAGATGAAGGAAAAGAAGTACCAGCGCGGTAAGACCGCAATTCCCAAAGAGACCTTTGACGCGGTCGGTCGCGCTCTGAGCACTGCGCCATCCGGCGTGCCGTTGCACAAGACGGTCGAACGGTTGCTCGAAACCAAGGCCCGGATGTTTGAAAGCGGTGAGGGTATCGACTGGGCCACGGGCGAGGCGCTGGCCTTTGGGTCGCTTTTGACCGAAGGGTTCCCGGTGCGCCTTGCCGGGCAGGATTCGACACGCGGCACGTTCTCGCAACGGCATTCGGGTTTGGTGAACCAGGAGACCGAAGAGCGGTACTATCCCCTCAACCATGTACGCGCAGGTCAGGCACAATACGAAGTCATCGACTCGATGCTTTCGGAATACGCGGTCCTTGGGTTCGAATACGGCTACTC
>CAYGQZ010000355.1:2192-3820 GCA_964352055.1 uncultured Rhodobacterales bacterium | reverse complement strand
TGGGTTGGCTTGCGCGACACGGCCGTGCTGACCTTGCTCTGGGGCTGCGGATTGCGCATCTCCGAAGCACTTGGTCTGACGGGTGAGGATGCACCGTTGCCGCAGGTTCTGCGGATTGTCGGAAAGGGCGGAAAAGAACGGATTGTCCCGGTCGTGGACGCCGCGCGTGACGCCGTTGATGCTTATGTCCGGGCGTGCCCTTACGACTTGCCGGGGCAGGGGCCGTTGTTTCGGGCAATCCGGGGCGGACCGCTGTCGCCGCGATCAATTCAACAGGTGATGGCACAGGCACGGATGCAATTGGGTCTGCCTGCCAGCGCCACGCCGCACGCCCTGCGTCACAGCTTTGCCACCCATCTTCTCAACGCAGGCGGAGATTTGCGGTCGATCCAGGAATTGCTGGGCCATGCATCCCTGTCGACGACCCAAGCCTACACAGCTGTGGACACCTTGCGGCTGATGGAAGTTTACGCCAAGGCACACCCCAAGGCCTGAAGGCTCTTTTGTGCACTATAGGTTGCGGCAGCCAAAACATGGAAAACGTGGCTACCAACAAGCAAAAGTTACAAGCGCAACACGGTCGATCTAGCGAAACTGTCCGATCGTCTTAAACACTTACGACACGCGGTTCGGTTCCATCGAAAGATTTGCGGCTGACTTCAAATGGGGCCAAACGCATTTCATCACTGGGCCAAGTCGCGTGCGCCTCTGACAGGTTGGTTTTGCGTTTGCATCCGGTAGCATCTTGTCGCATCACACGGGAATGAACGAAAAAACCCGTGCCCTGAGTGTTCACTTGCTGACTGCCACTGGTGCTGTCTTTGCCATGTTGGCGATGCTCGCTGCGGTCGACGAAAAATGGGACCTCATGTTCCTGTGGCTTGTCGTGGCTTTCATGGTCGATGGGATCGATGGCCCACTCGCCCGGAAATACGACGTGCAAACCAATGCGCCCGAATTTGACGGTGTCCTGCTCGACCTCATAATCGACTACCTGACCTACGTTTTCATCCCTGCTTTTGCGCTTTTCAAGTCCGGTTTGATGGATGGGTGGACAGGTTGGGTCGCTATCATCCTGATCACCTTCGCGTCGGCTTTGTATTTTGCAGATAACAGAATGAAAACGAAGGATAATTCGTTCAACGGATTTCCCGGGTGCTGGAACATGCTGGTTCTTGTCATTTTTGCTCTGGAACCCAATTTCTGGGTCTCTTTGGGGCTGGTAACTGTACTGGCTGTGGCCATGTTCCTGCCCCTCAGGTTCATTCATCCCGTCCGGACAGAAAGATGGCGCATGGTCAGCCTGCCCATGGCCATTGCATGGACGGGCTTTGCCGGATGGGCCGCCTGGGTGGATTTTCATCCCGAAAGCTGGGCGCATTGGGGGCTGATCATAACGTCGGTTTACCTTGTGCTGGCGGGTGTCGCGCAGCAACTCATCCGCGAGCGTTGGTGAAAGGCTGCCCAACGGATTGTTGGCAGGTAGGCACCGTTTAAATCAAAAAGCTGCCAGCCCCTTCGTGTTTCAACAAGGCTACCTTTGTCTCGACGCCGCCCGCGCCCGAAAATCCGGTCAAGCCTTTGGCCCCCATCACCCGGTGGCACGGAATGATGATCGGAATGGGGTT
>CAYGQZ010000355.1:0-2092 GCA_964352055.1 uncultured Rhodobacterales bacterium | reverse complement strand
CACCTTGGGCACCACACAACCCGAATCCTGCGCCAAAGCGCACTTCATCTTGCCAAATAAACTCCCGCCGGAGGCTCCTGTCCGCAAAACCCGAACCGCGGTTTGCGTCTGCACGCGCACCTGCAATGCGCACTTGTGCACACAGGCTCTCTCGCCTGATCCGAAAAAAGGGCGTATGGCGGTTCCATGGCTCGTTTCGTTCCCCTTGCCGACGCATCCAAACTGCCCCGGTGGCAGCGTCCGATGACATTGTTGTTTCTCATGGCTTTTGCCATGCCCATCGGGTTTTCGGTGTGGCTGGCGCTTTTGAACAACTTTGTGGTTGAGGCCGCGAATTTCGACGGCGCAGATATCGGCCTTCTGCATGCGATCCGGGAAATCCCGGGGTTTCTGGCGATTGGCGTGATTCTCGTGATCATGGTGATGCGCGAGCAGGTGTTGGGACTGTTGTCGCTGATCCTGCTGGGTGTGACGACGGCGATGACCGCGCAATTTCCCCAGTTGCAGGGCATCTTGATCCTGACCTTCCTCAGCTCCGTGGGCTTTCACTACTACGAAACCGTCAACCAGTCGCTGCAACTGCAATGGCTGCCCAAGGATCGCGCGCCGCAAGTACTGGGCTGGCTGCTGGCTGCCGGGTCTGTCGCGACCTTTATGGTCTATTTCGTCATCATGCTTTTGTGGGAGCCGCTGGGGCTGACTTACAACATCGTCTACATGGCGGGCGGTGGGATCACGGCTGCCATCGCGCTCTTTGCCATGTTTGCGTATCCGCAGTTCGAGGCCCCGCATCCGCAACGCAAAGCCTTCATCCTGCGGCGCCGCTATTGGCTGTATTACGCCTTGCAATTCATGTCCGGTGCCCGACGCCAGATCTTCATGGTCTTTGCAGGCTTCATGATGGTCGAGAAGTTCGGATTTGAGGTGCACGAACTCACCGCGCTCTACCTGATCAACCTCATGGTCAATATCATCGTCGCACCGCTCTTGGGTCGGATCGTGGCCGTTTACGGTGAACGCAAGGCGTTGGTCTTTGAATATGCAGGGCTTGTCATCGTGTTCCTTGCCTATGGTGGTGTATACTTCCTTGGCTGGGGGCTTTTCGTGGCGGCAGCACTCTATGTGATTGACCACATCTTTTTCGGCCTCGCCTTGGCGCTCAAGACCTATTTCCAGAAAATCGCCGATCCCGGCGACATCGCACCAACGGCTGCGGTGGCCTTTACGATCAACCATATTGCCGCCGTGGGCCTGCCGGTGCCTTTGGGCCTCTTGTGGTTGGTGTCCCCTGCCTCGGTCTTTTTCCTCGCGGCCGGGATGGCGGCCACGTCACTGTTGCTGGCGCTCTTGATCCCGCGCCATCCCGTGCCCGGATACGAGACCCGTTTTGCCCGCGGCCTGCCGGCACCTGCCGAATAGGATGGCAGAAGGGCGCTTTCTGACCGGATCAACCATGGGGCACGTCGTGCGGATGACCGCAACCGGAGCGTTTGGCATCACCTTTGTCTTCCTTGTGGACGCCGCCAACCTGTTCTGGCTTTCGCAAATGGGGCAGCAGAAATTGGTCGCAGCTATCGGCTTTGCCTATGCGATTCAGTTCTTTTCGGTGTCGTCCGGGGTTGGGCTGATGATTGCATGCACGGCCCTGGTGTCGCGCCGCATTGGCGAAGGGAACCGCGTAGCCGCCCGCAGACAGGCGGGCGCGTCCATTGCCATGTCAGCTGTGTTTCAGGCCTGTGTGGCACTTGCTGTCGTCATGATGCGCCATGATCTGGTGCGTTTGGCCGGGGCAACCGGTGAAACAGCTGTACTGTCCGCACATTACCTGGGATGGACGATACCGTCGCTGATTCCGATGGCCGTTGCCTTGTCGGCTTCGGCGACGTTGCGGGCCGAAGGGCTTGCCGCCAAGGCGATGTACGTGACCTTGTTTTCAGGACTGTTCCTGATGATCGTCGATCCGATCCTGATTGTGTATCTGGGCTTGGGTCTGGATGGTGCAGCCCTTGGCGTGATCCTCTTTCGGTTTTGCCTCATGGGCCTCGCCGTCTATTTCGCCGTCTACCAGCACGATCTGGTGGCACGTCCCGAC
>CAYGQZ010000354.1:2709-3823 GCA_964352055.1 uncultured Rhodobacterales bacterium | reverse complement strand
TGTGCAGTTTCAGCCCTGAATCACGAAGATTTCCCGAATTTCGCCGCCTGGCGGCAGAAAATGAGGTCATTTTCTGCGGCGTCATTCCATCTTGCCGAAACTGCGCAGTTTGCCCCCGAATTTGCGCATTTTTCAGCGGCTGATCGCAGTGTTTCAAATCGCACGGAAAACCAGCCTGAACTGCGCGCACTCCACCTGCTCAGATGTCGAGCGTGTTGTCCTTTTCCCATTGCGAAAAATGCGCGGTGAAATCGTTCCACTCCTGCGTCTTCATCTTGATGTAGGAGGCCGAAAATTCCGCGCCCATCATCTCTTGCAGGCTGGTGTCTTCACCAAACATCCGAACCGCGTCAAGCATGTTGAGCGGCAGTTTCGGCGTGTCCTTTACCGTGTGTCCTTCGGCATACATGTCGATGTCGTGGCGCGGGCCGGGATCAGCCTTGGAACGGATGCCGTCGAGACCGGCGGCGATGATCACCGCTTGCAGCAGGTAGGGGTTGGTCGCCCCGTCCGGCAGACGCAATTCAAACCGGCCGGGGCCGGGGACGCGGACCATGTGGGTGCGGTTGTTGCCCGTCCAAGTGACCGTGTTGGGCGCCCATGTGGCCCCTGACATCGTGCGCGGCGCGTTGATGCGTTTGTAGCTGTTGACCGTCGGGTTGGTGATCGCGGCGAGGGCGGAGGCATGCTTCATGATCCCGCCCAGGAAATGCGCGCCCTGATCCGAAAGTCCCAGCTCGGCGGTCGGGCTGTCGCCCCTGGCCCCGGCAAAGACGTTGACCTTGGCCGCATCGCCCGGCGCATCCCAGACCGAGACATGGGCGTGACAGCCGTTGCCCGTCAGCCCTTCGATCGGTTTGGGCATGAAGGTGGCGCGCAGCCCGTGTTTTTCGGCCACGGATTTGACCATGAACTTGAAGAACGAGTGTTTGTCGGCGGTGCGCAGCGCGTCGTCGAATTCCCAGTTCATCTCGAACTGGCCATTGGCGTCCTCATGGTCGTTCTGGTAGGGGCCCCAGCCCAGATCAAGCATGTAGTCGCAAATCTCGCGCACCACATCATAGCGGCGCATCACGGCCTGCTGATCATAGCAGGGCTTGGCCGCCGTATCGAA
>CAYGQZ010000354.1:0-2609 GCA_964352055.1 uncultured Rhodobacterales bacterium | reverse complement strand
GCCGGGACCAGCTTGGCCCGTTGCCCGCCAAAGAGGTCGGTGAAGGAGATCATGAAGTATTTGACGTCGTTGTCCTTGGCGAATTGGGCGAGGTCTGTGGTCATGGCGGTCTCCGTATTGTGCGTCTTTGAGGGTGGGCGCGCGTGCGCTGATGTCAATATCCTGTGCCGGGTTTGCCCGGATACCAGTCTGTGCCTGCCAGCGGGATGCGCGCCATGGCGGCGGCCTCCATCGTCAACGCACACAGGTCTTCGGGTTCGAGATTGTGCAGGTGGTTCTTGCCGCAGGCGCGCGCGATGGTTTGCGCCTCGAGCGTCATGACCTTGAGGTAGTTGTTGAGCCGTCGCCCCCCTTCGATGGGGTCAAGGCGGGCCATGAGGGCGGGGTCCTGGGTGGTGATGCCCGCGGGGTCGCGCCCCTCGTGCCAGTCGTCATAGGCCCCGGCGGTGGTGCCGAGCGCGTTGTACTCGGCCTCGTATTTCGGGTCATTGTCGCCAAGCGCGATGAGGGCGGCGGTGCCGATGGCCACCGCGTCCGCCCCCAGCGCCATGCATTTGGCCACGTCCGCGCCGTGGCGGATGCCTCCCGAGACGACCAGTTGCACCTCGCGGTGCATGCCGAGGTCTTGCAGCGCGCGCACGGCCTCGCGGATGCAGGCCAGAATGGGCTGGCCCACATGCTCGATGAACACATCCTGCGTCGCTGCGGTCCCGCCCTGCATTCCGTCGAGGACAACCACGTCGGCCCCGGCCTTGATCGCAAGGGTCGTGTCGAAATAGGGCCGCGCGCCGCCGATCTTGACATAGATCGGCTTTTCCCAGTTGGTGATTTCGCGCAGTTCGAGGATCTTGATTTCAAGATCATCGGGGCCGGTCCAGTCCGGGTGACGACACGCGGAGCGCTGGTCGATCCCTTTGGGCAGGTTGCGCATGTCTGCCACCCGGTCGCTGATCTTTTGCCCCAGCAGCATGCCGCCCCCGCCGGGTTTGGCCCCCTGACCGACAACGATCTCGATCGCATCGGCGCGGCGCAGATCGTCGGGGTTCATCCCGTAGCGCGAGGGCAGGTATTGATAGACGAGTTTTTTGGAGTGGCCGCGTTCTTCGGGCGTCATGCCGCCGTCGCCTGTTGTTGTGGAGGTGCCCGCGAGCGTGGCCCCGCGCCCGAGGGCTTCCTTGGCGGGACCGGAGAGCGCGCCGAAGGACATGCCCGCGATGGTCACAGGAATATCAAGCTGAATCGGGTTTTTGGCAAAACGGGTGCCGAGTGTGACCGAGGTTTCGCATTTCTCGCGGTAGCCTTCGAGCGGATAGCGCGAGATCGAGGCCCCGAGGAACAGCAGGTCGTCGAAATGGGGCACCTTGCGTTTCGCGCCGCCGCCCCGGATGTCGTAGATGCCTGTGGCCGCGGCCCGCCGGATTTCAGCGTTGACCGATGGCGTGAAGGTTGCGGATTGGACCGGAATGGTGCGCGGTGCGCCAGTGGGTTGGTCTGTCATGGCGCTCTCAATATGCGTTGTCGATGTTGAAGTGATAGAGTTGGCGGGCCGAGCCGTAGCGTTTGAACTCCTCAGGCCTGGCGTCGCATTGGCCGCGTTCGAGGAGTTCGGTGAGCAGTGCGATATGTTCGGGCCGCATTTCCTTCTCGATGCAGTCCGCGCCCAGCGATTTGACCGACCCGCGCACGAAAATCCGCGCCTCGTAGAGCGAGTCGCCCAGCGCGTCGCCCGCATCGCCGCAGACCACGAGGTTGCCCGATTGCGCCATGAACGCGCTCATGTGGCCGATGTTGCCGTGCACGATGATGTCGATCCCCTTCATCGAGATGCCGCAGCGCGAGGAGGCGTTGCCCTTGATGATGAGCGTTCCGCCGTTGCCCGTGGCACCTGCATATTGCGAGGCGTCGCCGTCTACGATCACGGTTCCGCTCATCATGTTTTCGGCCACGCCGGGGCCGGCCGAGCCGTGTACATGCACGGTGGCCTGCTTGTTCATGCCCGCGCAATAGTAGCCGGTGGAGCCTTTGACGTTGACCTCGATGGGGGCGTCGAGCCCGACCGCAATGGCATGAGCACCCTTGGGGTTCAGGATATCCCATACGGTCTGGTTTGTGGTGGCGGACTGGGCGTGCAGGGCGCTGTTGAGGGCGCGCAGGCCTTCCGCCTCGAGGTCAAAGCTTTGCATTCAGGCGGCCTTTTTGGTGGTGGGCGCGGCCCCGTGGGACCAGAAATAGACGGTGGCGGGCTCCGGCTCCCATACGCGGGCGTCTTCGATGCCGGGCAGGTTGACCAGCGCGCGGTATTCGGAGCCGAAGGCCACGTATTGTTCGGTTTCGGCCATCACGGCGGGCTTGCAGGCGATGGGGTCGCGGACCACGCCAAAGCCGTCCTTTGTTCCCACCACGAAGGTAAAGAACCCGTCGAGATCGGTCAGGCTGGATTGCAGCGCCTCGCCCAGCGTCGATCCGGTCTGCATCTTCCAGGTGAGATAGGCGGCGCCCACTTCGGTGTCGTTCTCGGTTTCGATGTGCACGCCCAGATGGCGCAGTTTGCGCCGCATCGCGTTGTGGTTCGACAGCGAGCCGTTGTGCACGAGGCATTGATCGGGGCC
>CAYGQZ010000353.1:0-3848 GCA_964352055.1 uncultured Rhodobacterales bacterium | reverse complement strand
CGTCTGAATGGCCGTTCTTTCTGCTGCACGGCGGCACATAATTTCACGCATCTGCTGTATTTCTGGTGCTGCGAGCGCACGCAGCAAGAATTTGACAGGTCGGCTGTGGGCTCTTCGGCAGCCTTCGCCGCGTTGGTCACGAGTGGCATGGTGTGTCTGTGGGTGCCGCTCTCCTTGGGCAAACGAGGTACAGTATACTGGCCTCAATGAAGCAGCCACAATGGAGAACGACAATGGCATATTACGTTGGATTGGACGTGTCCGTCAAAGAAACGTCGATTTGTATCATGGATGACAAGGGTGTTGTCGCCGCGCGCACGGATATCTCAACAGATCCGGATATGATCGCGCAGTTTATTTCAAAGCACGCGTCAGAGGTAGAGCGGGTCGTTCATGAGAGCGGCATTCTGGCGATTTGGCTCACCCGCGAATTGGAGAAACGTGGGATGCCTATCATTTGCATAGATGCGCGCCTGGCGCGCAAAGCGCTGTCGGGGCGGATTAACAAGTCCGATCAGGGCGATGCTGAAGGATTAGCCCAGTTGGCGCGAACGGGTTGGTTCACTCAGGTCCATATCCGCAGCGAAGCTTCAGAGCGCATGCGCGTCCTTATCGGAACCCGCGAGCGGTTGATCCGCATGCGCAAGGATCTCGAAGGTCATGTGCGTGGTGTGCTCAAGGTGTTTGGTATTTGCATGACGTCGGTTGCGCCGGGAAAGTTGCGAAAAGGTTTTCGGGATCAGCTAACCGCTGTGGCGGATGCGGATCCGGCGATTGCGATGATGTCAGAAACGTTCATACCTCTGCATAAGACGCTTTGCATTGCCCGAGACGCGCTGGACGACGAGGTCAGGACCATAGCGCGCGAAAGTAATCTAGCGCGCCGACTGATGACCGTTCCGGGTGTTGGGCCCATTGTTGCCTTGGCGTACATCGCGACACTGGACGATGAAAAACGGTTCAGGAAATCGGTCGATGTCGGCGCGTTCCTCGGTCTCACGCCAAAACGCCATCAATCCGGCGAGGTGGATTGGTCGGGTAAAATATCTAAATGCGGCGATTGCGATATGCGCCGATTATTATACTCAGCGGCGTCAACATTGATCAGTTGCACGAGGAAGCCCTCTCGTTTGAAAGAATGGGCAGCAAAGTTAGCCGAGCGCAAGGGGCACAAGAAAGCAGCCGTAGCCGCCTCTCGAAAAATTGCGGTCATCCTGCATAGCATCTGGCGAAACGAAACCGTGTTTGAGACAAGAATGCAGGGTGCCAGCAGAGAGATTGAGATTTTGAATACCTGCCCGAGAGACAAGGGGTAGGTTCGACGTCCTCCGGGACGGAGGCAGATCGAGCCAGCCAACCGGCTGAGGTGGGCAACTCCCAACCTCGTGAGTGACATTTTGGCAGATCAGTCCCGTACGCCATCAGGAGGCAGGATAATCCCTGACCTCGTAGAGAACCACGGACCCGGAAGACACAGAACCTAACACACTTGACTTAACCACAGACAGAGAGCTGGTTCGGGAAATCGTGCCGTTCGCTGCGCAGTGCACGAACTGGAAAGGTGCGGACTAAGCCGCCGTAGTGACTTCAGTGTCTGCGATGGACACAACTAACAGATTCAAGGTTTCTTCTCATAAAGAGCAGAAGAACCCCAATTCACGCCGGTAAACCGGCCAATTCAAGCATCTCAAGGAAATATTTCCTGTCGGCCTCAAGCTTGTAGGGCAGATGCTTGCGGACAAATGCACGTGTATATCCGGGGCTGGACTGGCTGATTTGTGTGACGACCTGCGATGCATCTTCGCTCATGTCCAGCGAAGCGAAAATAGCGGCAACAAGCGCCAATGCATTGCTTGCCTGTGGCATGTGCGTGCGTACCCGGACGGCATGTGGCAACGCGTCTTCGCTCCGCTTCATATGAAACAATGCCCGCATGTAGTGGTTATCGTAAAGGACTGGAAAATGGGGGTTTAAACGCATGGCATGGTCAAGGTTTGCTATGCCACTCACATGGTCTCCAGCGTAAATCTGCGCAAAAGCTAGGAAGCTTCGGTACATTGCGTTCGAAGGATTCACATCACATACCTTCTGCAATTCGACCTGCGCCCGATCATGCGAACGGTCCCGCCACAGGTAAACCCAAGCGAGGACGACCGGCGCGAATGGTTCATCTTCATCAATGGCCAACGCTTTCAGAGCAGCGCTCCAGGCTTTCGAATATGCGACATCCGGGCCTATGCCCCACGCGTTTGACGCTTCCGTAAGATAGTACCAACTGACCAACGAAAGCGCGCGGGCATTGTCGGGCTCCAATTCCAACGCCTTCTGAGAAAATTCAAAAGCTTGGTGTGCACTATCGCGACCGACCGCAAAAATCGCTTGCTGTGCTTTCAGCACCAAGTCGTATGCACCCAGACTTTCAGAATTGGCTTTCGTCGCCTTTCGCTGGTGTTGACGTTCGATCTGACCTGCAAGCCGGTTGACAATCATCTCGGTAATTTCGTCCTGCACTGCAAAGATATCGGATGCTTCCCGATTATATCTTTCTGCCCAGACCTCTGCAGCCAAACCCGGGTCAACCAAGCGTACCGTGACCCGCACCCTGTTTGCAGAGCGTTGAACAGACCCTTCGACGATGTATTGAACGCCGAGTTCCTGCGCGATTTCCGCCCTCTTCTTAACCGTATCACGGTATGTGAAACTTGAATGTTGCGCGATCACGAAGAGCTCTTTGTACCGTGATAAATCGGTGATGATGTCGTCGGTTATTCCATCGGAGAAAAATTCCTGTTCCGGATCGCCAGACAAATTTCTGAACGGAAGAACCGCGACAGAAGGCATCTTCGGGATCAAGGGATTTGCTAAGTTGGGTGCGTGCTCCAAAGACTGTTTGCCGGAGTTCGCAATCGGCGACCACTGCCAAATCCGCACCGGCCTGTCGATGTTCTTCAGATGGCGTATGCCCAGCCCGACAAAATCCGACTCCACACGGTCCCGTATCTGTTCGTGGACGGCGTCCGTGATACAGACAGCGCCGGGTTCGGCCTCTGCTTCGATACGCGCTGCGATGTTCACTCCGTCGCCGAAGATATCGCCATCCTCCATGACTACATCTCCCACATGGATGCCAATCCGAAGCGTTATACCCGCGAGCGAGGGAGATTTCGAAAGAGAAGATTGGATTTCCAACGCGGCTTGCACCGCGTCAAGTGCGGAAGGAAACTCCACGAGCAGCCCGTCACCGGTCGACTTGACCAATCTACCGCCTCTCGATTTCAGAACCGGATCAATTTTAGAACGGCGGACTTCCTTAAGTCCAGCAAGTGTCTTGCTCTCGTCTGCACGTATCAAGCGAGAATAACCGACAACATCGGCGACGAGAATTGCTGCGAGGCGCCTGGTCATTCATGACCTCTTCTAACACGCTTGAGCCTAACCGCACCGCTGTCAGATTTCCATGCGTTTTAGATCAGGCGACTATGTCGCTTGGTAAACCTGCTCGGGAGGATAAAAATTAGACGTCTGCTCCGGGCTGATTTTGTTGAAAAACTCGGCAATTCAGTTGCTGCGATTTTCCGGCAAAAGCCCATCACCCCATGAATTAAGATGAGATTATCCGTGAGGCGCTGAGAGCCGGTACATGAGCGGCGAAACGCAAATTTAGCCGAACCCCTCGCCGCCAAAAACTGATCGCCCTGTACGGCGAAGAAATTCGTCGACCAGGTCCAAAAACGGAGTTTTTCAACACAATGGGCTCGGAACCGCCGTTAGCTGCACCTTGTTCGAAGGTCCTGTCAGGGCCGTTCACGACGGTTTCACCTCATATGGAAGCCGGTTTAATCGGCCAC
>CAYGQZ010000352.1:0-3875 GCA_964352055.1 uncultured Rhodobacterales bacterium | reverse complement strand
GCAGACCGGGCGCGGCACGGCCCGATCCGCGACGCGCTGCGCGACCGTGTGGATCAGATCAGAGCCGCGGATTGATCGTCTGAGGCAGGCGCGTGGGCGGCGACCGTAGGTGCGACGCCACGCTGGCTGCGTTGCGCAAGACCGGTCAAATGCGGGATTTACCCCATGAAAACAAAGCCACTGGGCCGGGTCATCCACCACGCGTGACCGCGCATCGCCCGGATGCCAACGTCTTGCAATGCACCAAGATTAAAACAGACCATGCGACAGGGACACGCCATCTTCATCTGTGTCTCCTGTCCGCACGGTTGAATACACCTTAGCACGCTGTCCAGTTTTGCCGGACCACTTCATCGATACAGATGTCCTGCCCGGCAAGGCGCAGGTCCGAAGGATCACTGCGCCCCGATCTTGTTTTATGGAGTGTACCAGATTGGGGATGAATATGCCCGCTCCTGGCCCTTCAACGTCACGCTTTCAGGGAACTCGACATCAAATTTCACCCGGTCGTACGCCGTCCATCTCGGGGTTGGGATTTCGATCACACGCGCATAATAGAACGCTTTGAGGGCGGGATCAAAATCGGGGTCTGTCCAGACTGTTCCCAGTTCCGCAGCACCAATTGAATTGGTCCACGTTGGCACGGAGAGGTCCACCGTATCTCCGACAGGTGGCAACTTTCCGGTGGCGTCGGGAACGCGTTGATCCGACCACGCCACGTCATAGACGCGTTCCTGTGTGTTTCCTTCGGCGTCAAGCCAGCCTTTGACAATCTGGATGCGATCAATATTCGCGCCGATGGGGTCTCGCAGCGCATAGACCAGAAAGCTCGGCGGCGTAGTCGCATCTGGATTGGCCGGAAGATCAGCGCCCATCGGCACGCCTTTGGCATAACCGACTTGTGCCAGATCACGGGTGTTTGCGTCTTGTTCCTGAAATTCCCAACCACCAAAGAAACGCAGCCTCAGGCGATTGCCGGTTGTGGCATAGACTTCGCGACGTTCCATCGCATCAAAAAGCGCACCGCGCGTGTTTTCCGAGGCCCAGACAGCCGTCAGCCCCGAGGTGATGTATTGCCAGGCTGCAATTCCGTCCGATCCATCAGCCGTCTTGTTGGAAAAGTGAATTTCGCCGTTTTCAACAACACGGTCAGGTGATGGCTCATAGGTTGCGAACTTGTGGAAGAAGTTGTTGTTCTCCATCGTGGTCAGTCCGACATGCGTGTCACTCGCCCCAATCATTCCGAACTTGAAGGGGTTCACGCCCAACGTGTCTTCCAGTTGCAAACCACGTTGCAAACCCGAACGGGCGTATTCACCCGGCAACATTTCAGGTGTCTTCAATTCCGTAAGGTCGAGGTTGCCCACATCCCAGGTTTCAAAGTCCGCGAATTCATCGTCTGGCGAAAGCAATGGATGGGCTTCTCCGTCGCCTTTCATCTGGGTCGCTTCGTACAGGCGCTCCCATTTCTGGCGGGTCTGCGCATACTCCGCATCAAGCGCTGCGCCGTCGGCAAAATCGTCCTGAAGCGCAAACATCATGCCGTTTGAAAGGTTCCCGTTGTGGGGGATGGCGGTGACATCGCCGCCGGTGGTCGCCTCGTAATTTTCGAGCCATGCCCATAAATCGCGCGGATCGCGCGAGCCCACCGGTGGCGTTGTGGTATATGGCAAGACCTGACCTGCACGCTCGGGTCCGTCTCTGAAGATCACATTGCGGTGCAGGTTGTTGCCGGAGACCAGAGACGTCCATTCAAACGCAATGAAGGTTGTGAAGACACCTGGATCATAAAACTCTTCCGCAGCCTGCACGATATCCTCCCAGACACGTTCATAGGCCGGATTGCCCGGTTGATAGTTCAACTCCGGCGATATGGTGCCCTGCGCGAACTGCGTGATCAAGCGGAACATGGCATCGGCTGCAACCGAACCGCCTGCGTTGAAATCCTCATGAAAAGCCTTGCCATCGGGGTCAGCGATGATGTTTGGCGCACCTTTCAGGATATCGATGATTGCGCCCATGGCGTCGGAATGATCCGTGATCATGTAAAAGTCGAGCGGTCTTGAAAGCTTGACGGGTTGACCCGTGTTGGAGGTGACCTGTTCGCCCCTTGCCAAACGATAGGCATCGCGCGGCATCAGCCGAGTTCCCGATCCCCCCGCATCAGCAGAAAGCCCGGTATGCACGTGCGTGTCCCCGAAATAGACATTCGTCGGAAAGGACCTGTCAGCGTAGGGAGAATATGGCCGCCCGGCAAAGACATCTTCAGATATGCCCGAAGCATCCTGAGCGTGAACAGGTGCTGCCAAGACCGCCATCAGAGCGGCAGAATAGAGTATTCGCATCGCATAAGTCCCTCGTTTTGTTGCAAACAACTGTAAGCCAATCTGTCAGATTCGCATACCGCAACTTGGAAGGACCGAAATTCTGCCATATGGGATTACATCACAGTATCACTACGAATCCAGCTTTCGCCATGGCGGCAGCACGTGCGCCTCTGAGATCAGACCGGAGGTTTGCGACAGACGTGGCTGCAGGTGCCGCTGGTTTCAGCCCCCGTATTCGTCATCCGTGACGTGTTTGAGCCAGTGGACCGCGCTCCCGTCCAGAGCCTCTTGCATGGCGACATGCGTCATGTGGGTGTCGGGCCCCGCACCGTGCCAATGCTCTTCCCCGGCGGGGATCCAGACGGAGTCTCCGGCGCGGATCTCGCGCGGCGTTTGCCCCCGCGTGCAGACCAGCCCGCAGCCTTGGGTGACATGCAGCGTTTGACCCAGCGGGTGCGTGTGCCAGGCGGTGCGCGCACCCGGTTCGAAATGCACGATCAGCGCATGCAGCCGGGCCGGGTCGGGTGCCGCGATGATTGGGTCCTGCCAAACGATGCCTGTGAAATATTCCGGGTTTGCCCGCTGGCTTGGTCGACTGCCTGCCTGATAGATCTGCATCAGCTTGCCCTTTTGCTGTGAATGGCGCGCAGGGCGCACCATGGGTGCGCCTTACGGGGTTTCGTGTCGGTTGCTCCGCGTCTTTCCGGCCATCTCGGGCGGGATACATATGTTCGAAACGGCCTTCCGTCGCGGCGATCACTCAGCCCAGCTGACCCCCGAGAGGTCGGTCGCTTGTGTGGGTGCGTTGGTCCAGAGGCCCTGAACGCCGGCTTTGGCCACCGAGAGTTGCGCCAACTGGAACAGGTATCCGTTCACCGCATCTTCGGCGATGATCCTTTGTGCATCACCCATCAGGGTTGCGCGCGCCTCGGGGTCGGTCGTGCTGTTGAGGGTTGTGATCAGTCCCTGGAAGGCGGGATTGTCGTATTGGAAGTAGTAGTCCGGGTTGGCATAGATACCGATGTCCATCGGCTCCGTGTGGCTGACGATGGTCAGGCCAAAGTTCTTGCCACGGAAGACGGTTTCAAGCCATTGGGCCCATTCCACATTGATGATCTTGGCCTTGATGCCGACCTCGGCCAGTTGGGCGGCAATGATCTCTCCGCCCCGGCGTGCATAGGAGGGAGGCGGCAGGTGCAGGGTTGTTTCAAACCCGTCGGGCATCCCGGCTTCGGCCAGCAGGGCGCGGGCCTTGTCAGGATCAAAGGCAGAGCCGCCCGTCAGGTCCACATAAGCCGGATTGTGGGGTGCGAAATGCGTGCCGATGGGCGTGCCATAGCCGAACATGGCCCCGTCGATGATCGCCTGCCGATCAATGGCGTGGGCCAGGGCTTGTCGCACGCGGACATCGTCGAACGGTGCCTGCTTGTTGTTTATGGACAGGATCGTTTCGCCCTCGGTGGACCCAATCAGGACTTGAAAGCGCGGGTCAGCCGAGAATTGGGGCAGGTTTTCGGGGGCCGGGAATCCACTGAAGACATCCACGTC
>CAYGQZ010000351.1:0-3883 GCA_964352055.1 uncultured Rhodobacterales bacterium | reverse complement strand
GACGCTCCAGCCGTTGTGATCCGTTTTCCAGCTCCTGTGCATTTTTGATCCGTTTTTTTTCCATGTTTTGCGGGCGTCCTCGCCTGATCACCCGCCAAAACAAGTGCTCCCGGATTGTGTTCGAAATCTGGCGAAAGGATGGGCTAGGCATGAAGAAAAGATTTGATTTTGCACAATTTGGCGGCGCCGATGGCGTTTTGCTTTCGACCGTTTTCGCCGTTCAGTTTTCAAATTGCTCAAAAAAAATGCATATTTATCAAATCCGTCATAGGCTGCTGGTACGAACCGCCCCAAGGCGAGTCGCGCCCGACAAAGGAGAGACCGGATGAGTACACCCAACGAACCCAGTTTTCGCGAAAGCGTAGACATGATGTTCAATCGCGCTGTGGCGTTGATGGACCTGCCCCCGGGTCTCGAAGAAAAGATACGCGTTTGCAACGCGACCTATACGGTGCGGTTTGGCGTGCGGTTGCGCGGACAGATGCAGACCTTCACCGGATATCGCTCGGTGCACTCCGAACATATGGAGCCGGTCAAGGGCGGCATTCGTTATGCCATCAGCGTGAACCAGGACGAAGTAGAAGCCCTCGCGGCGCTCATGACGTATAAATGTGCGTTGGTCGAGGCCCCGTTTGGCGGCTCCAAGGGTGGTTTGTGCATTGATCCGCGCGAATATGATGAGCACGAACTGGAACTGATCACCCGACGCTTTGCCTATGAGCTGATCAAGCGGGACATGATCAACCCGGCGCAGAACGTACCGGCCCCGGACATGGGCACCGGCGAACGTGAAATGGCGTGGATCGCGGACCAGTACAAGCGGATGAACACGACCGATATCAACGGCAGCGCCTGTGTCACCGGCAAGCCGACCAATGCAGGTGGCATTCAGGGCCGTACGGAGGCCACGGGTCGCGGCGTCCAATACGCCCTGCAAGAATTCTTCCGCGACAGGCAAGGTGTCGAAAAGGCCGGGATGACCGGCACGCTGGACGGCAAGACGGTTATTGTGCAGGGCCTCGGCAACGTGGGCTATCACGCGGCCAAGTTTCTGTCCGAAGAGGATGGCTGCAAGATTGTGGGCATCATCGAACGCGATGGTGCGTTGACCGATCCCAAGGGGCTGGACGTCGAAGCTGTCCGTCACTGGATTGCCAATCACGATGGTGTCGCGGGCTATCCGGATGGCACTTATGTCAAGGACGGTGCCGTGGTTCTGGAAGAAGAGTGTGACATTCTTTTGCCTGCCGCGATGGAGGGTGTCATCAACCTGAGCAATGCCGAACGGATCAAGGCCCCTCTGATCATCGAGGCCGCGAACGGCCCGGTCACGGCGGGTGCTGACAATGTTCTGCGCGAAAAGGGCACGGTCATCATCCCCGACATGTTTGCCAACGCAGGCGGTGTGACGGTGTCCTATTTCGAGTGGGTCAAGAACCTGAGCCACATCCGCTTTGGCCGGATGCAACGCCGTCAGGAAGAGGCGCGCCACCAGCTTGTCGTGGATGAGTTGACGCGCCTGAGCGATCACCTGGGCGATGCCTGGAGCATGACACCGGACTTCAAGCAAAAGTACCTGCGCGGTGCGGGCGAGCTTGAACTGGTTCGCTCCGGTCTCGATGACACGATGCGCGCGGCCTATCAGTCGATGGCGGCCGTCTGGCACGGGCGTGATGATGTCGATGACCTGCGCACAGCCGCCTATCTTGTGGCGATCGAAAAGGTCGCGGCCAGTTACCGGGCCAAGGGTCTCTGAGGTCAGACCAAAGGGGCCGGGTATGTGTCCGGCCTCACTCCTCCGGCAGTCCTGCCAGCCTCATTCCCTCGAAGTACCGCTCGCCGCCTGCGGACCCGCCGTAATTGTTGGTGGCTTTCCACAGTTTGATTGTCCTGCCGGCCTCCATCGTGCGGTAATGCGCCAGCACCTCCCGCGCCTCGTCAAGCCGTCCAAGGTGGGCCAGTGCGGCACTTTTGACGCTGAATAAGGTGGGGTACGAATCTGAAAATGTCAGGCCTTGCTCGACGTACTCCAATGCGTCCTGATCCCGGCCCAACTGGAGGCTCGCAGAAGCGGCTCCGCCAAGCGAGGCCACGTAAAACGGGCCAAGGCGGCCAAAATCGAGTGATTTTCGGAAGCAGGTATAGGCATCTTCGGTTTGTCCGCACCACAGATTGGCCCAGCCGCAATAACTCAGGACGCGCGCATCAAAGGGTGCAAGCCGCAGGCTTTGCGCAATGGCGTCTTTCAGGGGAATTGCCCGCTGATCCTTGACATAGGTGGCGATGGCGATGGCCAGTGACAGGATTGCGTGTCCCGCCGCCAGCGGGCGGCTGGCTTCGACCCATTCCGGAACTTTGTCGAGGTAGGGCTGCAAGGCCGGATTGCTTGTCATTGTGCGGCCGGCCATCAACACAACCAGGCCTTCAGCATAGGCGTCTGCCAGATCAGGTTTGGTCTTTATGGCGCGGTCATGGAAGCGGGCGGCCCTTACAAAGGACTCAAGGGAAAAATCACGCCAGGTCATGATGCCCATCAACATGCATTGCTCGGCGGTCAACGCCTCGTCCGGAATGGCGGAGATGCGCGCGATTTCTGTTTCAAGGATCATACCGATGCTTTGGTCCGCGATTTCAGTGATGACACTGTCTTGCCAGTCAAAGGCATCGTCCAGCGTGCTGTCGGATTTGTGGGTCCAGATCACGTCGCCACCCGGCGCATGAAGCCGCGTTTCCAGCCGCAACCTGTCCCCGCGCGCCCGCAATGTGGGCCGCAGAACATAGGATGTGTCATCACCGGAGACCGAAATCACGGTTTGCAGCCAGTTGATGCTGCCGAAGTAACTGCCGAGGTCCGCCGTCAGGGCATCCGCGATATCACCAAGTTCCGCGCGCGAATCGCTGTTTGCTGTCGGCGTGATGCAGAGGTGCGGCAGGCTTGAGGTTTTTTGCGACGTCACGGCTTTGGCAGTGAAGCCATCTGCATCCGGTGCCCGTTCCCAAGTCACCACGGGGCGCGCAATGTTCTTGAGCGTTTGCGCACCAGCCGCCCGGAAGGACGGCGAAAGCGTCCCGTCGAGGCTGGAATAGACCGCGTCCGAGATCAGGACACCGCCACGTGGGGCCAACGCCTCGAGCCGCGCCGCGATATTGATGCCCTCGCCGTAAAGATCACCGTCGCTGTGGGTGACGTCACCGATGTGAATGCCCATGCGCAAGGCAATCGTCGGGTGCGACTGCAGGCTGTCCTGCACCTGCATGGCCGCATTCACGGCCTCGACCGCGCTGGCAAATTCGATCAGCCACCCGTCGCCCATGCTTTTGACAACCTGTCCGCGATATTTCGAGAATACCGGGCCAAAGACTTCGGACCGCAGCGTCCGCAACGCGGCGAGCGTTCCCGCCTCGTCCTCGCCCATCATCCTGGAATAGCCCACAACGTCCGCGGCGAGGATGGCGGCCAGTTTGCGCGTGGTCAGTGGGTCGGGTGCCGTTGTCATAAGCGCCACGATACGCAAGCGATATTGGCAGGGCCAGTGCTGAATATCCTTTGGAGCGTGATGTTTGCGCCGAACGCCCAAGCGAACCAGAGCATATTGGTGCGTGGGCAGACCCGGGCAAGCTTCGTCCTGGTACTATTCCAAAGGGCATGAAAATCAGTCGCTGGCAGACCGAACCATGTCGAAAAACATGCGTGTTTGCGGCCATGGGCTTGCTACCACGTGTCAGATCGTGATGGTGTCATCGCGTGATTTTCGACGGGGGCTCAGATGCGATTTTCCGGACTTAGAGTCCTCAGGGAAGGTTTGACCGGGAACAAAGGGTGGGGGCCACATTGGCGCAGTCCGGAACCCAAGTCCGAATATGACATCGTGTTGATCGGCGG
>CAYGQZ010000350.1:0-3944 GCA_964352055.1 uncultured Rhodobacterales bacterium | reverse complement strand
TGGCCGTAGAAGATATTCAACGCGGACAGGCAGAAGTCTTGGACCACCTTGATGCAATGGGCATCGATGTTCGGATCATGGGTCCTGCCATGTCCACACCTGCGGACGAAATCTATGTCCTGACTGCAGAAGAAGCCAAGGACTGGAACGTCACGACCGATTAGCCCGCCCGCGCTATTCTCGTCGCAATATGTACCATAGCCCCAACGGCTTGAGTTCGGTGACGTCCCTCGATTGGTCCTTTTGAACGGAAGGACAGGCCAGGCTTTGGCCGATCCTTCGACACTGACTGTGCTTTTGGGACCCTGACCCCGGCAGTGTGTGTGCTGGTCTGTGTCTTTGGATCCTGCAGTACGATTTTGACAAAAGGGTTCAAACGCCGGGCAATCGCATTACGGATTTTCCCCGCATCAGAAATCACGGACCGCCGTCAAAATTGGCTGCAAGGTGGTGCGATCATAGCTTCCGCCGCACAGCGGAACCACGTTTGTCTGGCCCCCTTGGTCCTCGAATTCTACAAGAAACGCTGCCAGCGCGAGGGCCGAAGCGCCTTCGAGAATCATGTTTTCCGTCCAAGCCAGATGGCGCAATGCCTCTTTGATCTGAACTTCGGAACACTGAACCACGCGGTCTATGACATTATGGGCAAAGCGAGGTGGCGGCATGATGGTGGCCAACGCGCAAGTGACGCCTTTCAACCCGGTAGATGACTGGGCAATGCCGGATACCTCAATCATTCGCCCGGAGCGCCCACCCGCGCCGATCCTGACGGACGGAGAATTTAGCGCCGTGTTTGGCCCATTGGTTGCGCTCTGCCGCCGGAGTGAAAGGTGCGCCGGTTGACTTTGTGGCCCTGTCGCTGCTCTCCACGGCAAGCGCCATCATCGGCAACACACGCTGGGCAATACCTTCGGAAGGATGGAAAGAACCGCCGACAATCTG
Organism: uncultured Rhodobacterales bacterium; assembly: GCA_964352055.1. GTDB lineage: Bacteria > Pseudomonadota > Alphaproteobacteria > Rhodobacterales > Rhodobacteraceae > Tateyamaria. The sequence goes on along the minus strand of CAYGQZ010000350.1, from coordinate 3,002 downwards.
GGGCATGTTGATCGGTGACCCAAGTTCCGGTAAAAGCCCGGCCCTTGACGCCATCCTTGACCCGGTCAAGCGGATAGACAACGCCTTGAGTGCTGAGTATTCCGCCAACCGCCAAGACTGGGCCAGTAAAGACGAAGTCGCAAAGCTGGTCCTTGCCAAGTGGAAATCGGACGCAAAAACCGCAATTGCCGAAGGCGACGAGCCGCCCTTGAAGCCCAAGGAGTCTGATGCAGGTGCGCCGCCCATTCGCGGTCGTGTCCGCATTACGGATACAACAACCGAGAAAGCAGCGGAGTTGATGAGCGATGGTTGGCGCGGGTTGCTTTTGTCCCGTGACGAGTTGTCGGGATGGCTCGGGAGCATGGACTGGTACAGCGGAGGCGGTGATCGTCCTTTCTGGCTGGATAGCCTTCTGTTGAACAGTGATGATGACGGATTGCTGGCCCGTTTCTTGACCGTCTACTCGGCTCAGGTGCCATTGCGCCGCCCCGTCACGACCCCTGGATGCCGGAATTGCGCAACAGGCCATGGAACGCTTGCGGGCTCTTGAACCATCCATCGACGGGAAGGGCGAGCAGCGTCCGTTTTTTTCTTCACCTGAACCCTCAGGCGCAAGATGCCGGGTATCGCGGTTCGTGTCGCAACAGTCTTGGCCTTGCTGGACTATGCGATTGACGCAGCCCCGGCGATTTCCACCATCGGTGCGGATCATCTGGGTCGCGCCTGTCACTTTGTGGGTGAGTATCTACGGAAGCACGCACAACGGGCCTATGGGGCCGCATCAATGCCCGCCGAGGTGCGCGCCGCCAGCCGTATGGGTGAAATCATCATGGCCGAGGGTCTGCGCCAAATCAGCACCCGCGAAATACAGCGGCGTGGATTGGTTGGCCTTCAGTCTGCCAAAGAAATCGGTCCGGCTGTTTCCGTGCTTCGGCACGCAGGCTGGATCGCCCCAATCAAACAATCAGGTCTCGGACGCTCCGCCAAGCTGTTTGCGGTCAATCCCCGGTTGGAGGACGTGAAATGAGCCGTTGGTTAGCCCTGGCCGAAAGAGCCGCAGAAAAAATACAGACCCCACCTGACACTATGACAAAACCCGACAAAACCCCCTCAACTCAACCGGAGGATGCGTTTTGTCAGGTATTGTCTAATTTTCAGGCGGGCGACGCGTTGTGGCAGGCCTGCGTGTCCTACTTCGATTGGGCAACGAGTCACCCTTTTAAAGAAGACCGGGTGTTTTCCTATAAGGGCGAGCAGACACATGAATCCGTGTCGCTGCTGCGGGCCTTCACGCTTTCGGGACTGTGTTTGCATCTGGGCGTCACCGAAGAAACGTGGCGGGCATGGCGCAAGGATCGCCCAGATCTGAAAGAGGTCATCACAAAAGCAGAGTCTGTCGTTCACCAGCAAAAATTTGAAGGCGGAGCGGCAGGCCTGTTGAACGCCAATATTATCGCCCGCGATTTGGGACTGGCCGATAAGAAGGACCATCAATCCACTGATGGTAGTATATGACCCGTCGATGTTGATCCTTCCAAAATGTCAAACCTGGTGATGGCGCGCCAGATCGTCTTCCTTTTTGCGCAGGCGGAACACGAATTGAACGAACAAAATGAGGAATGAGCAGATGACAAAGACCGAGAAACCGACACCAACCGCATGGCCATGCATGAACGCGGCCTCGGTCACGCGCTGGAACATGCCGAAAAGATGGCTTGTGAACTCGTAGACCTCTGTGAGGATATGAAGCGCGCCAAGGACAAGGCCAACGCGTGAGACAAACAGGGTTGGCCAAGTAGGCCAGACCTTTCAAACAAGTATTTGACCAAACCAATTTGATTAACCGGCGAAGGGGACGCGCCAACGGAGTACATTTGAATGAACGCCTATTCGCAGAACCGCAAATGGTCGGACCGCTTTCTGCCCGAGATAAAACAACTGGTCGGGGGCTACCTTTTGGAAACCGCGCCAGATCCCTTTGACCACTTGCAGGCCACCGACCTGACTATGCTGGACGCCTGCGATATGCGGGTTGCTGCACGTGTCTGGCACCCCGGCTACGCCAGCCGGTATCCCCACCATTTTACAATCCGCTCACAGGTTGCGGCAGGCGCACAGACATAGCTTGCCAAGATAGTGAACGGTAAGGGCGACTGGATATTCTACGGGCATTCCAACGCGGCACAGACGGCGCTGGAGGCGTTGTGCCTGATTGACCTCTAGGCCTTCCGTGCGGCATTGATCCGGCAAGGACAGCACGGGCCACAGATTGCAATGGGGGATCAGGCCAACCCGGATGGGACTTGGTTCAAGTGATTTGACATAAGGTCGTTTCCGGCGAAACCGCCGTTGGTGGTGGCTGGGTCGCGGGATTGGTCTTGATTTCGCTAAATCTAGACTTGGAACGCCCTGCCGCACATGGAACCAGTGCCCAGTGTGGGGGCATACAAGCATTCGCGGCATAGTGCGCGAACTCGAAAGACGCGGACGAAATGAGCTTTCGCTGCGACAGCGCCAATAGAAGCTTTAGCAGCATTCAAGCTGACTAGGTCTCCTATTTTGCTGAATTGACGACTGACACCCACAGAGCAAACGCGCTGTGGTCTTCACTTTGAAGCATTCGTTGATGTAGTTCCCATGGCCCCGGTTTGGCTTTTGCATCGCGCAAGGCTTTGCCAAAGGCTGCGACCGCTTCTGCTGTTTCTCCTATTTGAGACAGCGCAACCCTTCTTTCAGGTTGGATGATGGCCCCCTTGCTTGCTCTCGGGACGAGAATTTCAACCAAGCACCGGCGGTGATTGAAATGTTGCAGAACCGAAGCTTCTTCATAGCGATCATTCCGCCACGCTCGCGCCATCACGTGCCAGTTTGCCGAGGTGGCCGTCAGCAGCTCTCTGTTCCTTCACATCCTCGCAGCCATCAACCGGCTCCGTGCGCCGCCGGTTCCAACATGACGGTGTCAGCATCAAGCACTGAGGGAAAGCGGCTTGATAGGTCCGTCC
>CAYGQZ010000349.1:0-3966 GCA_964352055.1 uncultured Rhodobacterales bacterium | reverse complement strand
GTGCCGCGAGAAGAGGTCGGAAAGTACTTCATGTCCAACTTCTTCATGACCTTGTTGGCGCGGAATTTCCTGCCGGGCCTGCTGAGTGCGCTTGAAACATGGCGTCCAAACCTGATCCTGCGCGAGACGACCGAGTTTTCCGGACTGATCGCGGCACAGAAACTTGGCATCCGGCATGCTCGGTTCGAAATCGTCAACGGAGAGTCCGAAGAGTCCATTGCGACCAATTACGTCCGAGAGATGGACGCGTTGCGATCTTTCGTGTCTCTGGATCCCGCAGGCAGTGGCTACCTCGGCAAAGAACCGTCTTTCAGCGCGCACCCCAAGGTTCTTGACGATACATTGCGTGTCAACAGTCAGGAGCCGTTCCGATTTCGGGCGTTTGAGCCGGAAAACGTGCGAACCAACGACACCCGACCAGAATGGCTGCCAGCAGGCGAACGACCTTTGATTTACATCACCTTTGGCACAATTGCGGCTGATGTGGACTCCGTAAGACACGTCTATAAAACCAGTATCGATGCGGTTGCAGGCCTGCCCGTCACGGCCCTCCTGACGACGGGAAAGAATGCGCCGGATGATCTTGTCCGTGACGTGCCGGACAATGTCATTGTTCGGGAATTCGTTCCGCAGGCCGAAGTGTTCGAGCATGCCAAAATCATGGTGTGCCATGGCGGTTCGGGAACCGTGCTGGGTGGCTTGCGGTCGGGTATTCCCATGATCGTGGTCCCGCTCTTTGCTGATCAGACCGACAACGCCCGGTGCCTCGCATCGGCAGGATTGTGCGTCCGGTTGTCGGATCACGACATTCAATCGTTGCCCGCTGTCATCGAAAACGTGATGCACAACGCGGAAATGCAGCGCCGCGCCCGAAAAGCTGCCGATGCATTTGCCAAATTGCCGACGGTAAACGACGCGCTCGACATTCTTGTCGGCGGTTGAAGCGATGAAAGCGTCTTTTTGCAAGCCCGGTTTCTTTGCCGAAAAAGCCGATTTGGCGATGATCCGTGCCTTGGTGGGCAAACTGCCCTATTGACCCTCCTTGCGACTTGCGGCCATCTGCGCCCCACAACAATTTTCCGGAGCGTGCATGGCCGAACCATCACAGGTGACACCACCCCCCAAATCAGCCTCCGAAGAGCGCGAAAAATCCAAGCAACTCGGCGCGCTCAGGGCGCTGTGGCCATTTGTGCGGCCTTATTGGAAGCTGATGCTTGCCGCAATTGTGGCGCTGGTGGGGACAGCGATCGTTTCGCTGACACTGCCTTTGGCGGTCCGGCGGGTTGTCGACAATTTCCAGACCGGGGATGCCGCGCTGCTTGATTACTATTTCGTTGCAGCCATCGGGATTGCGGGCCTGTTGGCTGTTGGAACGGCCATGCGCTATGCGCTTGTCACCCGTTTGGGCGAACGGGTTGTCGCCGACATTCGCAAAGCGGTTTTCAATCGCGTGATCGGGATGTCGCCGAGTTTTTACGAAAACATCATGACCGGCGAAGTGTTGAGCCGGATTACGACCGACACCACGCTTATCCTGAGTGTTCTGGGGTCTTCGGTGTCGATTGCCTTGCGCAATGCGTTGATCTTTGTGGGTGGGCTGGTGCTGATGCTTTTGACGTCGGCCAAGCTGTCGATGCTTGTGTTGCTGATCGTGCCGATTGTCATCGTGCCGATCCTTGTCTTGGGGCGCAAGGTGCGCGCCTTGGGCCGCGACAATCAGGACTGGATCGCAGCCTCGTCCGGGCGCGCGTCCGAACAGCTGAGCGCAGTCCAGACGGTTCAGGCCTTTACCCACGAGGCCGCCAGCCGAGAGATGTTTTCTGACGTGACCGATGCCAGCTATGCATCGGCCAAGCGTCGGATCAACATGCGCGCCGTCATGACCGTTATCGTTATTTTCCTCGTGTTTTCCGGCATTGTCGGCGTTTTGTGGATCGGTGCGAATGATGTGCGCACAGGGGTCATGACCGTCGGATCGTTGATCCAGTTCGTGATATATGCCGTCATGGTGGCAGGCGGTGTTGCGGCCTTGTCAGAGATCATTGGCGAATTGCAGCGCGCAGCAGGTGCCACCGAGCGGCTGGTCGAGCTTTTGCACGCCGAAGACAGCGTCCAGGATATCGATGCGCCCGTTGCCGTGCCGTCCCCTGTGCGGGGCCATATCACCTTTGAGGATGTCGTGTTCTCCTATCCCAGCCGGTCCGAGACTGCAGCCCTTGATGGGGTGTCACTGGACATCCAACCAGGTGAAACCGTGGCCTTTGTCGGGCCCTCTGGTGCGGGCAAGACGACGATCATCCAGCTCATCCAACGCTTTTACGATCCGCAATCGGGTCGCATCACACTGGACGGTGTGGATGTCTCGAAGATGGAGCGCGAAGCGTTCCGCAAGCACATCGCGCTGGTGCCGCAGGACCCGATGATCTTTGCCACCACGGCCGCAGCGAACATCGCCTTTGGTCGACCGGACGCCTCGCAATCGGAAATCGAAGCCGCCGCCAAGGCCGCCGCCGCGCATGAGTTCATCATCGCTTTGCCGAACGGGTATGACACCCAGTTGGGTGAGCGTGGCCTGATGTTGTCGGGTGGCCAAAAGCAGCGGATTGCCATTGCACGGGCCATTTTGCGGGACGCGCCTGTGCTGTTGCTGGACGAGGCGACAAGTGCGCTGGACGCCGAAAGCGAACGCTCGGTGCAGAATGCCGTCGATATGTTGGCCCAAGGGAGGACCACCTTGATCGTGGCGCACCGTCTGGCAACGGTGAAAAAGGCAGACCGGATCGTCGTCATGGATCAGGGCCATATCGTGGCGCAGGGTGCGCATGACAAGCTGGTGGCCGAAGGCGGGCTTTATGCCCGTCTTGCGCGTTTGCAGTTCACCGACGGGATCGCCGCCGAATAACCTGGCCCGACAGGGCAGTGCCGATGGTTGCCGTTGCGGTGATATGACCCAAGGTCATATCTTTTGACGCCGCGTTCCATTCGGATCCGAACAGGCGCGCCGCTTGAATAATGCGTCCATCCACCGCATCTTGGCCGCTAGTGAAAAGCGCCCCAAAACAGTTTCCAAAACGGCGCCGCAGGGAGGAATAAGATGTCTTTTGCCGGAATCGCGGATCGCGACGCCATTCAGAACGAGTTGCCATGGGCCGAACGCGATGTCGCCAAAACGCTTTACGGTATGCTCAGCACGACAGCCAAAAAGTTTCCGACCCATAACGCCATCAGTTATCAGATTTTCTCCGACCCCAAGTCCAAGGCGGAAACCCTGACATGGACTGCGCTCAAGGATCGGACAAGCCAATGCGCCAATATGCTGCGCGCCATGGGGATCGGCCCCACGGATGTGGTGGCCTATGTGCTGCCGAACTGTACTGAAACGGTTGTGGCGCTTCTGGGCGGTGCTGTGGCGGGGATCGTGGCCCCGATCAATCCGCTGCTTGATGCGGAACAGATCGCCTCGATCCTGCGCGAGATTGACGCCAAGGTTGTCATAACCCTGCGGGCGTTTCCCAAAACGGATGTGGCCCAGAAGACGGCCAAGGCGGTCAGCCTCGCACCCAATGTGAAAACCGTGCTTGAGGTTGATCTGCTGACCCATGTGTCGGGCCTGAAATCCTTTATCATTCCGCTGATCCGGCCCAAGATGGAGAAGGCGCCGGGTGTTGCCTACAAGGACTTCAACAGCGAGGTTGCCAAGCACCCCAAGACCCTGACCTTCGAGGATGTTCAGGAAGACCGGGTCGCCTGCTATTTCCACACAGGTGGCACGACCGGCATGCCCAAAGTGGCCCAGCACAAGTATTCCGGCCTGATTTACAACGGCTGGTCAGCCCACAAACTGCTGTATTCCGAAGAGGACAACATCATCTGTCCGCTGCCGCTGTTTCACGTCTTTGCCTGCCATCCGGTGCTGATGGGGGCCATCGCGTCCGGCGCGCATGTGATCTTTCCGACGCCGCAGGG
>CAYGQZ010000348.1:0-3983 GCA_964352055.1 uncultured Rhodobacterales bacterium | reverse complement strand
AAGGTCCGACAATGGCGCGGAATTAATCGCCAAGAAGGTGCGGGCATGGATCGGCGCGGTGGGCGCCAAGACGGCCTTCATCGCACCTGGTTCACCTTGGGAAAACGGCTACTGCGAGAGCTTCAACGCCCGCTTTCGGGATGGGCTGCTGAACGATGAGGTTTTCTACTCGCTGCGCGAGGCCCAGATCCTGATCGAGAGATGGCGTCGTCACTACAACACAATCAGACCGCATAGTGCTCTGGGATACCGTCCACCAGCGCCCAAGAGCATCGTCCCAATAGACCAGAGGCCGACCATGCACTAATATTCAAACTGGACAACTCGATGGGGGCAGACCAGGATCGCCCGCGCCGGATGGATCGGATCATCGACGACACTGTGCTAGAGGTTGCATCCGAAATGGGTTTGAACGTCGTCTTTGGCCCCTTCTGGGGTTGGAGCCGGTTGCTATGGATTCCGACTTGCGTGCGCGGCTGGAACAGGCTGCAGAGCTGATCGCGCCAGGCAAGTGGCGCAGGATGCCATCCGGCGCGTTGCATGATGCGACCAACGTGTCACGGCTGATGCCGGTTGCGATGCTGTTCGTGCCGTCGATTGGCGGGATCAGCCACGCCTTTGAGGAGGACACGGACGAACAGGATCTGGTAGCAGGGTTGCGCGTAATGGCCCATGTTGCAGGTGTTGATCAGGCGCGGACATAGCCGCGTTTGACGGCCCGCGTCCGGTATTTGTCAGCCGCATGTGACGCGGCCCGCAGATCTGTGTGGCACGAGATCCGGGTACATGGTTTGCCGCCCATGACACCCCATTCCACGATTACCGAGGCTTCTGTAAACAGGTTCATCGCAATTTCGACCCGGTAGAACCATGGTCTGCGTCGGCCTGCGCGGTATAGCAACACATCCAGCATGACCCGAATCTGCCACAACGCGCCCTGTCACGTCCAGCGGACTTCACCCAAAAAGATGTACCCGGCCCCATAGATCGTTTTGATCAGGCGCGGGTTTTTGGGGTCTTCTTTCAGTTTGGTCCGCAAACGGCTGATCCGCACGTCCATTGCCCGATCAAAGCTTTCGCCTGCAGCGCCGCCCAGCATTTCCTGCATCTGCGGCCGGGAAATCAGGCGCTTGGGTGATTCAAGGAAAAGGCGCAGCACTTCGCCTTCCGCATGCGAGAACGGGGTTTCGCCGCCGTCTCCGTCGGTCAGGGTGTAGCTGTCGAAAGAGGCGGTCCACCCATTGAACTCCGCAATCTGGCCCGCATCGGTGGTGGCCTTGGGGCTGCGCAGGCGGACCCGGATGCGCGCCACAACTTCGGCCGGGTCGAAGGGTTTGATGATGTAGTCATCCGCGCCCAGCTCTAACCCGGTCACGCGGTCCTGCACCTGCGCGCGCCCCGAGATGATGATCACGGTGGCCCCCTGTTCCAGTGCAAGGCGGTGGACCAGTGTCAGCCCATCGGTGTCCGGCAACCCCAGATCGACGAGGCAGACATCTGGCTTGTGCGTCTTGAGGGCGGCCTCAAACGCGGAGGCCCGCGAAAAGCTGAGGGTACGAAACCCGGCTTCTTCCAATGCATCGGACAGGATCGTCCGGATTGCGGGTTCGTCATCGAGGATCGTGATCAGGGGGGCATGGGTCATGCGGGGCCTGCGCGGTTCAAAAGGGATGCAAGATCATGCGCGTTGAATGGCTTTTGCAGGACGGTTGCTGCCTGTGCTGCCGCAATGTGCAGCGGATCAACTGCCGGAAGCGACGTCATAAGCACCACAGGCAATACACTGCCGACCTGTCGGGCAAGATCGATGCCCGTGCGGGTGCCGTTCCCGAGGCTGACGTCGGACAGCACAAAGCCGATGTCCGGCAAATCGGCGGTCAGGGCGATCCCCTCGTCCACGCCCGCCGCCTCGATCACCGAATGGCCAAGGTCCATCAGCATGTCGCGGTAATGCTGGCGCAAGTCCGGTTCATCTTCGACCAACAGCACGAGGGTTCCGGTCGCGCTGGGCGCCGGGCGCATCGGTAACCTGAGACAGACAATGGCGCCGGTGTCGGTATTGCCCAGCTTGAGGTCACCGCCCGCAAGTTTGGTCATGTCGTAGACCATCGGCAAGCCCAGCCCCGACCCTTCGCTGCCTTTAGTGGTGAAAAAGGGATCGCACCCACGCTCCAGCGCATCTTCGGAAAAGCCGGGGCCGGTGTCACTGACACTGAATTCGATCCAGGTGTGGTGCACGATCCGTGCGGCAAGTGTGATCTGTCCCTGCACACCACAGGCATCGCGGGCGTTCAGGATCAGGTTGAGCAGGCAATCCTGCACCATGCCCGGATCAAACATGTACCGCTCGTCAAATTCGATTGCCCTGATATCCAGCGCAAGCCCGGCAGGGAGCGTGGGTTGAGCCAGTGTCGCAATATCGGCAAGCAACGCCTCCACATCGGTTGCGGCAGGTCGCAATGTCCGCTCGGCGGTCATGCCGGCGATATTGTTCAACAAGGTTCCACCGCGATGCGCTGCGGATAGCGTGCCTTCGATCAGCGGCATGGCGTCGTCCGGCACGCCGGGCAGGCGTTTCAGTTTGGACTGCAACCCGAGGATGATCGTCAACAGATTGGAAAAGTCGTGGGCCAGTCCCGATATCATTTGCGCCGCAATGGCGCGCCGCTGGCTTTGCTGAAGGGCAACGCGGGCTTGTGTTTCTTCGGTAATGTCCATCGAAAGGATATAGACGCCACCGCTTTCGTCGGGTGTGAAGGCCACGCGGATCCGGCGGGCACTGGCCTCATCGGTGAATTCAAAGACCGAGGCTTTGCCCTGAAACGCCTGTGTGAGGTTTGGTTTGATCCGGCCGTAGGCAAAATCTCCCAAAGCGTCGCTGATATGCTTGCCCACGATTTCCGAGGGTCGTCCGGGAATGACGGCGTTCAGTCGCCGGTTGGAAAAAATGTAGTGTCCGCTTTGGTCCACATGCGCGATATGGGCAGGCATCATTTCGGTCGTCAAACGTGTGCGGGCCTGCGTTTCGGTCAACTGGCGCTTGGCCTCTTCCAGAGCCGCGACCGTTGCGGCCAATTGCCGGTTTGTGCTGGATTGCGCCTCGGCATGGCTCAGAACCTGATCGCTGAGTTCCGAGGCCCGCGCGCGCAGCAAAGCCTCTTGCGCCTTGGTGTGGGAAATATCCGTATAGACGGTGACCCACCCCCCTTGCGGCAACGGAGAGCCCTCGACGCTGATGATGCCACCATTGGAGCGGGTGCGTTCCATATAATGAGGCTCAAACGCGAGGGCCTGATCGATCCGTTCCTGCACAAAGGACTCCAGATCGTCGATGGGCCCGTATTCGCCGCGTCTGGCAAGGTGATAGATCGTTTCGCGAAAGGTCGCACCCGGTGTGACCAACTCGTCCGGCAGGTCGAACATTTGCTGAAAGGGCGCATTGCAGACGGCCAGCCGCAAGTCGCGGTCGTAGATCGTGAGCGCCTGCGCAATAAGGTTGAGGCCGGAGGCCGTCAGGGAGGGGGATGGATCGGGCTGCATCCTTAATGGCTAACACTGTCGCAACTTATTGCACAACGGTGGACAGTGGCTTGTTACAATTCGTAAGGATTGAGAAAACATCAGGAAAAAGTTGACCTTCAGGTTGAACATAACATCCTTATGCAAGGAAAGAATCGCCTGAGCGGTCATACGCGTTCCCCGGAATGGGACGTGTCGGGAGGAAACATAGTGGTTACGACGCCAACGGGTGCCGGAGGACTGACGTCTGTCCCGGCGCTTTTGCACCGAAATGCTACGAAATTTGCCAATGCCCCGGCCTACCGGGAAAAGGAATTTGGCATCTGGCAAAGCTGGACCTGGGCCGAGACGCGCGAAGAGATCGAGGCGCTGGCGCTGGGCCTGATTGATCTTGGCCTGAACGAAGGTGACTTTGTTGCTGTGATCGGCCGTAATCGTCCTCATCTTTATTGGTCGATGATGGC
>CAYGQZ010000347.1:0-3993 GCA_964352055.1 uncultured Rhodobacterales bacterium | reverse complement strand
GTCGGCGCGCTCGCCTCTGCGGTTGCCGCCAAGATTCACGGATTGCAGGTCTTGTCGCGCGACATTGAGGATCAGGGGCACAACACCACGCGGTTTCTGTTGATGTCGCCGCTTGCGGATCATCGCCCGCGTGCGCCGCATATGCTCACCACTTTTGTCTTCGAAGTACGCAATATTCCTGCGGCGTTGTACAAGGCGATGGGCGGATTTGCCACGAACGGCGTCAACATGACCAAGCTGGAAAGCTACATGGTTGGCGGAGCCTTCACGGCCACGCAATTCTATGCGGATATCGAAGGGCATCCCGATGATCCCGCCGTCGCGCGCGCGCTTGAAGAACTGGATTACTTCACCAACAAACTGGACATTCTGGGTGTCTATCCGGCTGCGGCCGGGCGTGAATAGGACAGACCCAGTTCAGGCAGAGCGTTCCAGCCGCTCTTCGAGTTCTTTGGAATAGTCGGCAACCCGCAATTTGAACCGTTTGTTCAAGGTCGTCTTTGCCAGCTTCAGCGATTGAATCAGCAACCGCGCCGACAGGTTCAGCGGCGCCATTTCCAGCGCGATCGCCATCCGTGTTCTGGTGCGTGACAGCGCAATCAGTTCAAGGGAAAACATGGCGTCGATTCCCTGGGATTTGGCGGCAAAGACCATTTCGTTGGGGACGTCAAACCGGGTCATTTCCACGTCGACGTTCCGCTTGCGCCCGCGCAACTTGAAATCGGCCTTCCAGCGCATGCCGACACCCGGTTCGGTCATGGTGTCAACGCGCTGGATATCCGCCCCGCGGCGCATGGCTTGCCGCTCAAAGCCCTCGAAATCGCAGAGCGCGTCAAACACCCTCTCAATCGGTGCGTTGATATCTTCACGGGTCGAAAATTTCATAGCGAGCGCCTGTTTTTCCTATGTTCAATCAGCTTCAGGTTAATCCAGAGTGTCTGCAAGCCAGTTTTCCAGCAAAAAATGTGCAATCGCCCCTTTGCGCGCCGGCAGGATCGTCGGATGCTCACCGGCAAAGATCGTCATCATCTCTTCGCGCGTGATCCAGATGGCATCTTCGATTTCTGTCGGATCAATGCTGATCGTTTCGCTGGTGGCCTGCCCCCGGCAGCCGAACATCAACGAGGCAGGAAAGGGCCAAGGCTGGCTGGCCAGATAGTCGACATGACCAACGGACACCCCGGCCTCTTCAAACACTTCCCGGCGCACGGCCGCCTCCAGCGTTTCGCCCGGCTCCACAAAACCGGCCAAAAGGGAATACATGCCGTCTGGCCATCCCGGTGATCGCCCCATCAAAACCGAATTGCCACGGGTGATCAGCATGATGACAACCGGGTCGGTGCGCGGAAAATGATGTGCCCCGCATGCAGGACATGTGCTTTGCCATCCCCCTTGCGTGACTTCGGACGCGGCACCACATTTGGAACAAAAGCGGTGGCTTTGGTGCCACCCGAACACCGCCTTGGCGGTGGCGGCCAATTCCGCATCCCGTGGTGTCAGCCAGGTCATCACACGGCGCAGTTCGGCAAAAACCTCGATCGGATCAAAGGCCGGGTGATGCTGTTCCGTCGGATCAAGAAAGGCGCCCAGTGCCGCCTCGTCGAGGTTGTCCGGTTCCCATGCTGACAGATCGTGCGCAAATCGCGGCGCGTCGTCTTCGCGCCCCAGAAAAATCGAACGCGCATCGATGCCGTTCAACGCCGGATGGTTCAACGGCACTTGCAACACATGCGCCGGGCGGGTGCGCGCAATCAGAACCTTGCCACGCCAGAGCAGGATCGTCCGGGCGGTCGGATCACCCCTTGCGGCCTCGAGCGCGGATGGATCAGCGCGCACTTCTGCGGCCCGATCAAGCCCTGAGCCTCCAAATGTCACTGATTCCGCATGGCGCATTGTGATGGACCTTATTACATTTGCAAACTCGCTCCCGATTGGCACGAGCGTGTCTGTGGTGCAATGGGTTGAAATCGGATTAAGCACACCGCAGTTTAGGCTTGAGTATTTCGCACCAACCGCCAAGCTCGCGCTATGAGCGATTTAAAGAAAGATTTTTCCCGCATAGCACGTACCGATCTCAGACTGCTCGCAACGACTGACGTGCATGCAAACATGACCGGTTGGGACGCGCGCCAAAACAAAATGACCGCAGCACTTGGACTGGACAAACTCGCAATCACCATTCGCGAAGCGCGCAACACGGCACCCGGCCATACGCTCTTGTTCGACAATGGCGACATATTGCAGGGCACGGCCGAAGCAGACGTTTGTGCAGATCCAGACAATGATACAGCACATCCCTGGCCCGCGATTGCCCAAGCTCTGGACTATGACGCGGTGGGCTTGGGCAATCACGACTTTGATTATGGGCTGGACTATCTGGAAAGTATCGTGGCGCGTCTGACGTCACCGGTTCTCTGTTCCAGCCTGCGTTCTGGTCAGATCAAGGGGGTCAAGCCCAGCGTGGTGATCCGGTTGCAACTGGACTGCGACGACGGTGTGACCCGCGAGATCTCGGTCGGCGTGTTTTCCGTGTTGCCGCCGCAGACGCTGATCTGGAATCACCGCAAGCTGTCGGGGAAAATTGCTTTTGACAACGGCGTCGACGCGGCACGGCGCGCAGTGAAGCATCTGCGTGATAGTGGAGCCGATTTGATCGTCGCACTCTCTCACAGCGGTCTGTCCATGCAAACCGACGCAGAGGCCGAGAATTTCTCTGCACAACTGGCCAGCAATGTTCCGCACATAGACGCCATGATCATGGGGCACACCCATCGCCGTTTTCCCGGCGAGGATCACGGCATTGGTCAACTGGCACATGACGCCAATGGAACCATCGCGCGCGTCCCGGCGGTAATGCCGGAATTTGCGGCCCAGTCGCTGGGGGTCATCGATCTGGCTCTGGCATGGACCGATGGCCGATGGCACGTGGAAAACCATAACGTCGCGCTTCACCCTGCGGCGTATTCAGCAACAGATCCTGCGATCAGCAGACTGGCAGTCCCCGCACTTGCGGCAACGACCAGACTTATGGAAACACCAGTCTCCGCCACGGGGCACCACATTCACAGCTACTTCAATGCCCTGCAAACCGGGACAGAGCATTCGGTGGTTGCACGTGCCATGACCCGTGTCATAGCCGAAAAGGTCAAGGACACGCCCCACGCCACATTACCACTGATCGCTTCCGTGTCCTCCTCGGCCGTTGGCGGGCATGGCGGCGTCACAAACTTTATCGATATCCCCGCGGGTCCTTTGCTGGAACGCCATCTTGCCATGATTTGCCCCTATCAGAACGATATCTGGGCTGCGGTGCTGACGGGTGCTGACCTGTGGAATTGGGTGGAACGGTCTGCCGTCTATTTCAGTGATCACGGCGACACCGGCTCGCTCTTGGTCAATCCCGATGCGCCATTCTTCAGCTTTGACAGCCTGATCGGGCTGGAGACAGTGGTCGATCCCTTTGCGCCCGCGCGCTACGACGTAGCAGGCGGTTTGATCGACCCGAAAGCCAGCCGCATCCGGGAATTGCGTTTTGAGGGGCAGGACGTTGCAGCCGACGCCAGATTCCTGGTTGCGATGTCCAGCTATCGAGGCGCTGGCGGCGGACTGTTTCCCGGGCTGGGCACCGCCGATGCAATTCTGCGGACCGAGGTTGATCTGGCGCAGGCCATTCGCGTTGACCTGAGCAAAGCGCCTCTGGGAGATGCGCCAGCACAAACCGCATGGCGCTTTGCCGCGGGATTAGGCCAACAGGTTGTCATCGAAACGTCACCCAATGCAGCCCATCATCTGAATGACATCGCGTCTTTCGACCCTGATCCGATTGGCCTGACACAGAATGGCTTCTTGCAGATACAGGTCACAATCTGAGCGGCCCTTGCGCGCGCGACCGATGCCGCTTATATCACCTGTCGAGAGGTTGGCGCGGGCAAGCGCCTCGCCAACCCGGTCAGGTCCGGAAGGAAGCAGCCGCAACGAGCCCCGCTTGGGTCG
>CAYGQZ010000346.1:0-4023 GCA_964352055.1 uncultured Rhodobacterales bacterium | reverse complement strand
TTTCCTGAAGATGTGTTGGGGCTACTTAGAAGGTCTTAGGTGACGCGAACGGCCCCAAGCTGCCGCTCGCCGACACTTTGTACGCTGCGATGCGGCCAGTCGAACCTGCCGTTCGCTGTATCTGCAAAATGCGCACATAACTGAACTCAAATTGTGCGGCCGGAGCGGTCGTTCGGCCCGATTACTCAATGAATGGTATCGATGATACCGCTATGCGCCTAATCTAAGTGGCGGCTAGACCCTGGAAAATAAGATGTTTGGTTCAAACTGGTTCGCCTGGTTTGGACCTCGCATTACGATCAGGTCGGCGAATGCCTTTTGCGCGCTCTTGTAGACCATGCTGGCAAGAAATGGCCCTAAGCGCACGCTTATTTGGTGCCAGCTAAACTCGCAGCCAATGGTGCCGCGCCCCAACATCGCCAAGTTGAATGCAAGCAACGACTTGAGTTGCCCCCTTGTCGAATCGGAAATTCGGCACCCTTAACCAAAGGAACACAATCATGCGCAAATTCGCACTTATCGCACTTATCGCTTTCGCCTCTCCGGCACTGGCCGAAGATGTGACGATGGGAAGCAATCTTGGCACCACTATGGAGGAGGTGCAGGCGTCCCTGACGACCATGGGCTATGAGGTCCGCAAGGCTGAAATGGAAGATGGCAAGATCGAAGTCTATTTCGTCCGTGACGGCAAAATGGGCGAAGTCTACGTCAGCACCGAGACTGGCGCGGTCACAAAACTCGAAGTGAAAGGCTGACCCCATGGTCGCGGTTACTCAACAGACCAGCGGGCGCGCCAGCGCCCGCCAAGTCACCGTATGGGATCCACTGGTGCGGTTGATTCATTGGTCACTCGCCCTGACGATCCTTCTCAATGGTGCGTTCGTGGAAGAAGAAAGCAAGGCACACGAGTGGATCGGCTACATTGCGTTGGGCCTTGTCGGTTTGCGATTGGTCTGGGCGATCATCGGGTCGAAACACGCTCGATTTTCGGCATTCCCGCCGAGCCCTAGCCGCGCGGTTCGTCATGTCAAAGCAATGCTGGCCGGTGACAGGAGTATCCACCTCTCGCACAACCCACTCGGGGCCCTGATGGCCTACAACATCTGGGCAAGCGTCATTGCCATCGGCGTGACCGGCTATATGATGACCACCCTTACCTTTTTCGGTGTCGATTGGGTCGAAGAGGTCCACGAAGCCCTCTTCAACTGGCTCGTGTTCTCAGTCGCATTGCATGTCGCGGGCGTCGCCTTCGATACGTGGAGATCCGGTGTCAATCTGGGGCGCGCGATGATAAATGGACGCAAGACCATCCCTGAGGGAAGCGATGTGATATGAGGCTGAGGCTCTGGCCCACCAGAACAAAGGAAAGGCGCGCAACGGTTCTTGCGGGCCTTATCCTCTTGCAGGCCCTTTGCGCACTGTTTTTCATCGGTGATGTCATCAAGGACTTCCGCGAAGACGGCCATCTCGACGACCCGCACCTCTTACTTGAGTCCGTCGCGGCGATTGCTCTGATCGCAGGCGTGATCTTTCTCATGATCGAATTGCGCGGGTTGCTCTCGCGCATGTCGGATATGCAAACCGGATTGGAAATTGCCCACGGTCATCTTGCGGAAGTCATCCAAGGTTTCTTCGAAGACTGGAACCTGACCAATGCAGAGCGAGACGTGGCCATCATGATCCTGAAAGGGTTGGACAATGATGCGATTGCTCAGGTCAGAAACACGGCGTCTGGCACTGTTCGTGCACAAGCGACAAACATCTACGCGAAGTCGGCAAGCAACGGACGCGCGCAATTCATCAGTCTGTTCGTAGAAGAATTATTGGCTGGGAACATCAGCGCCGAAAGCAGTTTGGAGCCCGCATCAATGAACAAATACAGTGAAAGTCCGACCGCGAAAGATCATTCCGGCGGGTAGGAGCAGACGTTATGGGCAACACGAGCGCACATCCGGACGACCCGCATTACATAACGCGCAGCGGTTGGTTACGTGCCGCAGTCTTAGGGGCCAATGACGGCATCGTATCGGTGTCGTCGCTTATTGTCGGTGTCGCGGCGGCGGACCCCAGTCCGCGCGCGGTCCTGATTGCAGGCGTCGCCGGGCTGGTCGCCGGTGCCATGTCGATGGCAGCCGGAGAATACGTCTCTGTCTCGTCGCAGTCAGATACCGAGCGCGCCGATATCGAGCGCGAAAAAATTGCTCTAACCGAGATGCCCGAGGCCGAGTTGAGAGAACTTGTTGCGATCTATGAGGCACGGGGACTAAGCACAGAAACGGCCAGGACTGTTGCGCGCGAACTGACCGAGGCAGATGCTTTGGGGGCTCATGTCCGGGACGAACTTGGCCTCTCAGAGGTACACGCCGCGAACCCGCTTCAGGCGGCACTTGCCTCAGGCGCAACCTTTTGCATAGCTGCGGCTATCCCGGTTCTTGCCGCTTATCTGGCGCCCGCATCAGCCATCATCCCAACCGTCTTGGCGGTAACAGTCCTTGCATTGGTCGCCCTCGGCGCCCTGGGTGCCAAGGCAGGAGCCGCCCCCATGATGCCCGCCGTTTCGCGCGTCGTTGGATGGGGTGTCTTTGCGATGGCCGTCACAGCAGCTGTCGGCTGGCTGTTTGGAGTAAGCGTGTAGGCGTCACGTGGGCCATTTGATGTACCCTTTCTTCGGTAGCCCATGATGCCGACACGAACAGTCGTGCACGGTCCAGCATTTCTTGGAATAAGCTCACAGCCGATCTCGAATGCACCAGCATCAGCCCGATCAGAGACAGGCCGGGCAGAAAGAACAGCCCTTTCCTGCCTTCTATCCCTTCATCCGATGGCGCGGCGCGGCAGAACCAGACTTGGCATTGATGCAGTTTGTAGCATTCTCCGGATTAAACGTCGGGCTACGCACAAAGCTGCCGGTCGAACAATGTGTAAGAGTGTCCGTATTGCGCATCGAACTGAGTTGTTTCTTGGCATTGTCAAAAGGTATTAATGCGCGGCTTCTGATTTCGGTTTACGAAATGTCGCATTGAAAGCTATGGTAATTCTCTCTTCGGAGCTTTGATTGGGGTGAACCCAGTGAACGAGGTAAGATGGGAACACAATCAATTCACCTGCTTTAGGGCGGATCGTTTGTTTCCCCCGAAATGCCCCAGCCTGTAAAATGCCCCAGTGTGGCAATTCCGAACGTGGGGCCAGAAATTCAATCATGCCAGATGAGCCCTCTTCAATACCCGGTTGAGAGACGTAATAGACGCCTGACCAATGCGCCCCCGGGTGCGTGTGCGGTGCGTTGTATCCGCCTTGTGGATTGGCGTTCATCCAAGCAAAGAGCTTCAGGTCAAGGCTTTCGGGATCGACCCTGGAGCTGACTTTACGTGTCAATTTGAACACTGCATCCTGTGCGGCGTCGCGCACGCTTTGGACACTGGGCGCATCGCTTTCGAAGAGGTTGCCTTTGGAATGCCACCCACCACGATTTGATTTTTCCACACCTCCACTTGCGGCCTTCATATGCTCGGCCTCCATCAAAAGAGCTGCGTTCAAGACCGCGCAGTCGCGCAATTTGAACCGTATGAGTGGTGTCGAGAAAAGATTTTCGTATCTGGTTTGCTCGAGCATTTTCAACCTTTTATGCCAACGCGTTCAGTAACATTCCGGTGCGGGTTCTCAGCAAACGCTAAATCGATATTTTGGTATCGGCAAGCGTTTGGGATAAAGCCGCAGTCGTCCTGGATCATATGCTAGTGTCTATCGCGCAGGGTGAACTTTGCAAAATGGACCTATGGATCATATTCGGCCAAATAATCCAAAGGTGTATTCCTGATGGTCGCCGCATGTGCTGAGGTGCCCTTAAGACCATTCAGGGACAAAGAGAGGAACAAGAAATGTCACATAAGGCAATACTCATCAGTGCATCCTTCGCGCTTATGGCCAGCACTGCATTGGCTCAGAACACCAAAGAAGACATCATAGAATGTTGATTTCCGCTGAGAAGTGACCCGGTATTTTCACCGAGACTTGACCCACCCT
>CAYGQZ010000345.1:2599-4040 GCA_964352055.1 uncultured Rhodobacterales bacterium | reverse complement strand
GGTTTCTCCCGACCTTTGGGGGGCGATGCGTGCCTTGTCCCCAGGGTTTCGATTAATGCAGGTTGTGCGAGGGGCTTTACGCCTCCAGAACTTCCCAGCGTTTTGTCTTCGAGCGTGGCGCACATTCGATAATCCGAACGCTGTCGCCCACCTTGAAGGCATTCTTTTCATCGTGCGCCCGGTACTTCTTGGACTTACGAATGGTCTTTTTCAGAACCGGATGGGTAAAGCGGCGCTCTACGGATACGGTGACGGTTTGTTCGTTGGCATCGGATGTCACGGTGCCGGACAGGATACGTTTGGGCATACGTGCGCTCCTTATTCAGCCGCTTTGGCGGCAAGTTCGTTGAGGATGGTCTTGACGCGGGCGGCGTCACGACGCGCTCCGCGCAGACGCGCGGGGTTCTCAAGCTGGCCGGTGGCCTGCTGGAAACGCAGGTTGAAGGCTTCTTTTTTCAGATTTGCCAGTTCATCGCGAAGCTGGTCCGGGGTCTTGCCCCGAAGTTCTTGGGCGTTCATGCGCCTGTTCCTTTCAACATCACGAGAGGGCCGCTGCAAAAGCGTCACCCTGATTCCCGTGGAGTGGGTGGTGAAGTGCGCCGTATATGGGGGGGACAGGACTATGGCAACCCCTTATTCCGCATTGAAAGGGCGTGGGGGACTCCACGCACCGAATTGCGCCTGCCCCTACCAGATATATGCGCAAATTGGCCCGGAAACACCACTGACCATCAACCACGGGCATCGCCCGGATGCATTTGTTGCCCCAATTGATAACCGCGTACTGGCTCACCTGTGTCGGCTGCGGTAAAGGTTCGCCATGTCACGTATCACATCGCTCTTCGCCACCCGCCTCTATCACGCCGCCTTGTCCGAGTTTGCACCCAAGCTGGACCCGGACGAGTTGGAGCAGAATTGCTATGCCATTGCCGAGGATGACGAGGCGGGCCATGACTGGTGCGAGCGGGAGGGCTATCCCGGCTACACATCCTATGCGTCGCTCGACGACCTGCCCTGGCGCTTCCCGATCTTTGCCGATCTGGTAAAGGCGCTGGATGCCCATGTCGCGGCATTCGCCAGGGAGTTGGCGTTTGATCTGGGCGACAAAAAGCTGAAGCTCGACAGCATCTGGATCAACATTCTGCCCGAGGGTGGCATCCACACCGGCCACATCCACCCCCATTCGGTGATTTCCGGCACCACCTACGTGGCCATGCCCGAAGGCACATCCGCCCTGAAACTCGAAGACCCGCGCCTGCCGATGATGATGGCATCGCCGGGCCGGTTGAAGGACGCGCCCGAGGATCTGCGGCAGTTCCACTATGCCCGCCCGGCGGTGGGCGACGTGCTGCTCTGGGAAAGCTGGCTGCGCCACGAGGTGCCCATGAACATGAGCGAGGACGAGCGGGTGTCGGTGTCGTTCAATTACGGCTGGGAGTGA
>CAYGQZ010000345.1:0-2499 GCA_964352055.1 uncultured Rhodobacterales bacterium | reverse complement strand
TTGTTGGACAGGCCCAGCCCCTCCGGCATCGGCTTGGTCTTGCCCTTTTTGACCTCGCCACCTTTTTCAAGAAAAGCTTGGATCAGGTCTTCGTCTGTGTTGGGCTTGGGGACTTGTTTCATTGGGGGCCTCTTGGGGCTATGTGATTTCCAGGCATCCTAGACGTTCTGGATGCTTTGGCCATGGGGTTAGTCCGCAATTTGCGACAGGCCAGCATTTCACCAGAAATACTAACCCGATGATTTCGCAATCCTCAACGCAAACCAATTCTCGAGGTCCTTGAAATCAGTGCCCCCCGAAGCGACGGAGACGACCAGATCATCTATCGGTTCGTCATCAGGAACTGCCAGGTGATAACCACTCCGCTCTATCAACATTTCAGTAAGTATCCACGCGGTGCGTTTGTTTGCATCTATAAAGCCGTGATTAGATACACACGAATGCAAGAGCGCCGCTGCCTTCGACCATATTCTGGGATAGTACCCGGAATAAGGGCGGCCCAATGCCGACTGAATGAGGTGCAGACTACCGATACCGTCGCGACCGCCGAACAACAAAGCTTGATCATGCGCTGTCAACGCATCCGCAAGAGTGACTCTGTAATGACGCCTAGCGATCGGCTAACCTCTTCAAAGCAGCGCTTCGTTTATCTGTTACCAATTTCGCTGTCGTTGCCGACTTTGGCCCGGTCTTGTAGGTCTTTCCATTGATTTCGACAGACACAAAACGCCCGGATCGCGCATCACGAACAACGGTTCCACCTTTGACTGTCGACTTTTTCAGTTTTGCCATGGCCATCAATCCAGCTGGGTTATGCTCCTCAGGAATATCTGACGATGCAGTCCGTTGCGCAAGGTCTCTATCTTCATAACAAGAAAACCCCCGCCGCTCTCGCGCCGGGGGTTCTTAATTTCTACCGGGTGACGCTTTGATTGTGCCATTGGCACAGTCACCGCGCACTCAGATAAGATTTACCAGTCCTCGCGGACAACAACCCGTGTCTTGATCGGCAGTTTCATCGCGGCAAGGCGCAGCGCCTCGCGGGCGACATCGTCGTTGACGCCGTCGAGTTCGAACATCACGCGGCCAGGTTTCACCTTGGCTGCCCAACGGTCGACGGAACCCTTGCCTTTACCCATACGCACTTCGATGGGTTTGGCGGTCACGGGAACGTCCGGGAAAATCCGGATCCAGACCCGGCCCTGACGTTTCATGTGACGGGTCATGGCACGACGCGCCGCTTCGATCTGACGGGCGGTGACCCGCTCGGGCTCTACAGCCTTGAGGCCGTAAGTGCCAAAGTTCAGGTCAGACCCGCCCTTTGCCAGACCCTTGATCGAGCCTTTGAACTGCTTACGGAATTTGGTACGCTTTGGTTGAAGCATCTAAATGCCCTCCGATCAACGACGACCGCCTGCACCGCGAGGTGCTGGGCCGTCCTGGAGTTCCTGTGCTTTACGGTCACGCGCCTGCGGGTCGTGCTCCATGATTTCACCTTTGAAGATCCAAGTCTTGATCCCGATGATACCATAGGCAGTTGTCGCTTCGACGTGTGCGTAATCGATGTCGGCACGCAGGGTGTGCAAAGGCACGCGGCCTTCACGATACCATTCGGTCCGCGCAATTTCGGCGCCGCCAAGACGGCCCGCGACGTTGACGCGGATGCCAAGGGCACCCATACGCATGGCGTTCTGCACGGCACGTTTCATGGCGCGGCGGAAAGACACCCGGCGCTCCAGCTGTTGTGCGATGCTTTCTCCGACAAGAGCCGCGTCCAGTTCAGGCTTGCGCACTTCAACGATGTTGAGGTGCAGCTCGCTTTCTGTCAGGTTCGCCAGCTTCTTGCGCAGACCTTCGATGTCTGCACCTTTCTTGCCGATGATGACGCCGGGACGGGCTGTGTGGATCGTGACGCGGCACTTCTTGTGCGGACGCTCGATGATCACACGGGCGACACCGGCCTGGTGGCACTCTTTCTTGATGAACTTGCGGATTTTCAGGTCTTCCAGCAGAAGATCACCGTAATCCTTTGTGTCGGCGTACCAGCGGCTGTCCCAGGTGCGGTTCACCTGCAGGCGCATGCCGATCGGATTGACTTTGTTACCCATCAGGCTTGCTCCTCAACTTGACGCACTTTGATCGTGATTTCCGCGAAGGGCTTCATGATCTTGCCGAACCGGCCACGGGCGCGCGGGCGTCCGCGTTTCAGGGTCATGTTCTTGCCGACCCATGCTTCGGCGACAACCAGTTCGTCCACATCCAGGTTGTGATTGTTTTCTGCGTTGGCGATGGCCGACTGCAGACACTTTTTCACGTCCTGAGCGATCCGCTTGTTCGAGAATGTCAGGTCCGTCAGGGCCTTGTCGACTTTCTTGCCACGGATCATTGCGGCGACGAGGTTCAGCTTTTGAGGGGACGTGCGAAGCATGCGGGTTTTCGCCATGGCTTCATTGTCCGCAACGCGGCGTGGATTCTTGTCCTTGCTCATTTGCGTTTCGC
>CAYGQZ010000344.1:0-4071 GCA_964352055.1 uncultured Rhodobacterales bacterium | reverse complement strand
GCCATCTGGCGTGGCATGCATCCGTTCCACGTGCAAACCGGACCGGACGCAATTGCTGACGCGTTCTGGTCACCTTTGCTGACGGCGATGAACCGGGTACAGCGCCGACAGGATGTGTTCTTTGCAGGTCACAATCATCTGGACGAGGGTGGTGGCACCTGGGTTGCTTCCATGGGTCATTTTCTCGCACTTTTTGACCAGCCGTTTCTAAGCATCGCGCCGACACGCAAGATCGTGATGTTGCGTTATGCGGAGTTCTCCAAGGTCGAGGGCGGTCAGATCACCGAACAGGCGATGTTCGTGGACTTGCTGCACCTGATGGCCCAGGCGGGCCAGTATCCGCTGCCTGGCATGACGGCGGCTCAGTTGGTGCAGCCGGGTCCGATGACACATGACGGACTGTTGTTCGACCCACAGGATTCAGCAGAAGGTGCAAAAACGCTGGACGTGATCAATCGCATGATCACCTCGATTGATCGTGCCAATGCGACCGATATGCCACTGTTGCCACAAGATGAACTGGCGCAAAACTGGCATGCTGACATGCTGTGGTGGGGGCCAACCGGCATCGGCGCCACCTACACGATTGATCGCTATATCGAACAGCATCAACGCCCGTTCAGAACGCAGTTGGGCGACCGGACTTTCAACGGGCATATCTGCCGCATGGCGGAAGGCACATATGGCGGTTTTTTCGGGTGGCCCAATCTGACGATGGAGTGCACGGGCCCGTTTTTGGGCCTGCCGTCCTCGGGCAAGAAGGCGGATATGCGGGTTGTCGACATTTATCGCCGTGATGGTGACAAGCTGGCCGAAAACTGGGTTTTTATCGACATGCTGCACTTTTTGAACATGCAGGGTCTGGATGTTCTGGCACAATTGCAAACGCGCGCGCGCTGAGCGCTTTCCGATCCGGAAAGCGGTTGTTTTTCGGATCGAAAAACAGCCGGAAACCGTGGCGGTTTCCGGCTTACCCGGCCTCTGCCTCTGCTTCGTCAATATGCGCGATGCGGGCGCCTGCCTTTGAGGATGTCACAACGCCGAGTGACTTCAGTTTACGGTGCAGCGCGCTGCGCTCCATGCCCACAAAGTTCGCCGTACGGCTGATGTTCCCCCCGAAACGATTGATCTGGGTCAGAAGGTATTCGCGTTCAAAAGCCTCACGCGCTTCGCGCAAGGGCAATGTCGCAAGCGCTCCGGAGAGAACCACGCGTCCTTCTTCACCTTCAGGCTCATCGATGCCAGGCAGCTCGCGCGCCTCGATCGGTCCGCTGCCATCCCCCAGTATCAGAATGCGCTCGACCATGTTCTTGAGCTGGCGCACGTTCCCAGGCCATACCATGGTCTGCAAAAGCGCCACCGCATCGTCACTGAATTCGCGTTTGGGCAGACCCTGTGCCGTGTTGAACTCAGCGATAAAGTGCGCCGCCAGCACCGGGATGTCCTCGCGGCGTTCTTCCAGCGATGGCACCGGGATCGGTACAACGTTCAACCGGTGGAACAACTCCTGCCGAAAGGTCTGTGCCGCGATGGCCTGCTCCAGATTCCGATTTGTCGATGAAATCACCCGCAGGTCGACCCGGACCTTGTCATTGCCCCCCACCCTCTGAAACTGTTGATCGACCAGAACGCGCAGGATCTTGGATTGGGTGCCAATGGGCATGTCCGCGACCTCGTCGAAATAAACCACGCCGCCATGGGCCTGCTCCAGCAATCCCGGCTCGACACCCCGTTCCGCTGTTTCGCGGCCAAACAACACCTCTTCCATCCGGTCGGGTGCCACGCCAGCACAATTGACCGTCACAAATGGGGCATCGGCACGATTGGAGTTTGCGTGGATGTACCGCGCGGCCACTTCCTTGCCGCTGCCTGCCGGACCCGTCAGCATAACCCGGCCATTGGATTTTGTGACCTTGTCAAGCTGGCTGACCAGGTTGCGGAACGGCGCGGACGTTCCGATCATTTCGGCCTGGGTCACATCCTGACGGCGCAGGGACTGGTTTTCGCGCCGCAGCCGTGATGTCTCCATCGCGCGACGGATAACCACCAGCAACTGGTCGATGTTAAAGGGCTTTTCGATGAAATCATACGCCCCCTGTTTGATCGCAGCCACGGCAATCTCGATATTGCCATGGCCGGAGATGATCACGACAGGGACATCCGGATTGTCGCGCTTGACGGCCTTCAGGATGTCGATGCCGTCCATGCGGCTGTCCTTGAGCCAGATGTCGAGGATCATGAGTGCCGGGGGCTCTGTGTTCACCGCAGCCATCGCATCGTCTGAATTGCCCGCAAGGCGCGTCACATACCCTTCATCCTCCAGAATGTCCGAAATCAATTCTCTTATATCGCGCTCGTCATCGACGATCAGAATATCGCTCATGTCGCTTGCTCCTGCTCAATTAAGTGGGGTGCGATGGGCAGCGTGATCACCGCCTTTGCACCAAAGTGGGCGCGTCCCTCGAACGGGGCCGCGTCATCGAGGGTCAAAGTGCCCCCGTGCTCTTCGATAATCTTCTTGACGATCGGCAGGCCCAGGCCGGTGCCTTCGTCGCGGGTGGTGACGTACGGCTCAAAGAGCCGCGCCCGGTCTTCCGGCAAACCGATGCCGCTGTCCGAAATGGTGATGATTGCGCCTGCAGGACCTGTTTGCATCGCCACTGCGATCCGCGCCACATGATCATCGGGCGCACCCTTTTTGATCAATGTTTCAATGGCTTCGCCAGCGTTCTTGATGAGGTTGGTCAAGGCTTGCGAAATCATCGTCGCATCCACCTCTGCCAGAACGGGCCCCTCGGGCACATCATCCACGATTTCCACATCCGGTTGACCCGCGCGTTGCAGGATAACAGCGTCGCGTACGATCGCGGTCAGATCATGGGTCTTGCGGTCCGGCTCCGGCATCCGGGCAAATTTCGAGAACTCATCCACAATACGGCGCAAGTCTCCGGTCTGGCGCACGATCACATCTGTCATCTGTTCCAGTTTTTCGCGGTCTTCGCCCACCTGGCTGGCAAATTTGCGCTTGATCCGCTCGGCGCTCAACTGGATCGGGGTCAGTGGGTTCTTGATCTCATGGGCAATCCGGCGTGCGACATCGCCCCATGCGGCCATCCGCTGCGCACTGACCAGGTCGGTCACATCGTCAAAGGCAACCACATAGCCCTCAAGGCGTCCGTCCTTGCGCCGCCGCGTGGACATGCGCACCAGCAGGTTTTCCAGACGGCCATTGCGCGTGACCTTCACTTCGTCTTGCACGACCTCCATGCGCCCTGCCTTGAGCAAGGCGAACAAAGCTGCAAATTCCGGCACCGCGACGGCAAGCGGTACGCCATCCGCTTCCTCGCTTTCTTCTTCGTTCCAGTCCAGCAATCCAACGCCCGACCGGTTCACAAAGGTGACCTTGCCGCTGGCATCCACACCCACGACGCCCGACGTCACCGATCCAAGCACCGAGTCGAACAATCGCCGCCTGCGTTCAATCTTGTTGTTGTTGTCGACAAGCGCTTTGCGTTGCACTTTCAACTGCTTGGTCATCTGGTTGAAATATCGTCCCAGCATGGCGATTTCGTCGTCGCCCTCTTCCTCGCGCACCTGAACGTCCAGATCGCCCGCGCCAACCCGTTGGGCCGCGCCCGTCAACCGGCCAACCGGCCCTGACAAACGTTCCGCAAACCACAGGCCCAGCCAGATCGCCGCAAGGATCAGGATCAGCGCAAACCCAAGATAGATGAGACCAAATTCAAACAGGACCCGGCCCCGTTCGCTTTCAAGCTGCTGATAAAGCCGCACGGTTTCCTGGGTTTCGTCCAGCAGGGACAGGATTTCGCCGTCCACATCGCGGCTGACATAGAGATATCTGTCGATGAAGCTGCCCAAAGGCACAAGGGCACGGAACTCGTTATTGGGCCAGTCCTCGATGATCAGATACCCCTGTTCGATCGCCTGCGCGATCTGATCCGGCGTGGGACGCTCGAAATCGAACAGATAGGACCGGTCGCCGCGTGCGCGCAACTCTCCGGTTCCGTCAATCAGATAGGCCTCGCGCAGGCCCCGTTGCACCTGCAACTG
>CAYGQZ010000343.1:0-4100 GCA_964352055.1 uncultured Rhodobacterales bacterium | reverse complement strand
TGCGCTTCAAAGCTGTCGATGCTGTCGGCCTTGGCCATGGTCAGGCCAATATCGTCCAGCCCTTCCATCAGGCAATGCTTTTTGAAGGCGTCGACCTCGAAGGCAAAAACCTCGCCATCGGATGTGGTGACGGTCTGCGCCTCCAGATCAATGGAAAGGCGGGCGTTGGCGCCTTTTTCGGCGTCCTTCATCAGCACATCGACAACCTCTTGGGGCAAGGCAATCGGCAGAATGCCGTTCTTGAAGCAGTTGTTGTAAAAGATGTCGGCAAAGCTGGGCGCAATGACGCAGCGGATACCGAAATCCTTGATCGCCCAAGGCGCATGTTCGCGGGAAGATCCGCAGCCGAAATTCTCGCCCGCGACGATGATCTGGGATTCGCGATAGGCGTCCTGATTGAGCACGAAATCGGCGATCTCGTTGCCCTGACGGTCAAAGCGCATCTCGTCAAACAGGTTGGCCCCAAGGCCAGAGCGTTTGATTGTCTTCAGGAACTGCTTTGGAATGATCATATCGGTGTCGATATTGACCAGCGGCATGGGGGCCGCGATTCCTGTCAGTTTGTCGAATTTATCCATTTTAGTCTCCGTATGGGCAGGAGGGTCCCGGCCCGGACATGTCCGTTTACTGTTCGCGGCTCTGGTTCAGCCGGTCCTTGATCATGTTCTTGCCCGCCTTGAGGAACAGCGCCAGAACGATCAGGCCGAAGCCGTTGAACAGCAATTCGATACCCAGCAGCAGGCCCAGCAGCTTGGGCGCGACAACGTAGAAGTTCGCCGTGATGTATCCGGCCAACAGCACCGAAAACGCGCCCGAGATCAGCATCGGCCAGAAAAACGGGGTTTCGCGCATCTGAAAGGAGGCAACCAGACGGGCAACGCCGCTGGCTGCAAAGAGGATCGTGACGAGGATCGCCAGCGACACAACGCCTTCCAGCGGGCGGAACATCAGAGAGAAGCCCAGCAAGACCATCAGAATGCCAAGGCCGATCCCCAACAGTTTTGCAAAGGTGCCATCCTGGCCAAAGCCTGCATACATCTGGATGCCACCGGACAAGGTAAACAGAATACCCGCCAGTGTTGTCACCGCAATCGAGGCTTCAATCGGGTTGGCCAGGACGAACAGGCCGAACGCAACCGAGAGGACCCCGGCAATCAACCATTTTACCCAAACTTTCATATCGTAATTCCTTTTGTTCTGCCGCGCGGGCTTTGGTTACATCAGGTCCCGGACATCGGTCAGCTTGCCGGTGATGGCCGCAGCCGCCGCCATGCCGGGGGATACAAGATGGGTGCGGCCCTTATAGCCCTGACGGCCCTCGAAGTTCCGGTTCGAGGTCGAAGCACAGCGCTCGCCCTCGGCCAGTTGGTCAGGGTTCATGGCAAGGCACATGGAACACCCGGCAAGCCGCCATTCAAAGCCGGCCTCCTTGAAGATGTCGGCCAGCCCTTCTTCTTCGGCTTGCGCCCGCACAAGGCCCGAACCGGGCACGACCATGGCGCGCTTGACCTTGATCTTCTTGCCCTTCAGGATTTCGGCAGCGGCGCGCAGGTCTTCGATCCGGCCATTGGTGCAGGACCCGATGAACACCGTGTCGATTTCAATGTCGGTCAATAGGGTGCCGGGCGTCAGGCCCATGTAGTCAAGCGAGCGTTGCGCAGCCCCGACCTTGCCACCCTTGAAATCACTGGGTGAAGGGACCGTCGCCGTGATGGGCAGCACGTCTTCGGGCGAGGTGCCCCATGTGACCACGGGGGCGATGTCTTCGCCCGCGATGGTGATGACCCGATCCCAATGGGCGTCATCGTCAGAATACAGCGTCTTCCACCACGCCAGGGCAGCTTCCCACTGCGCGCCTTTCGGCGCATGCGGACGGCCCATGCAATATTCAAAGGTCTTTTCGTCCGGGGCGATCAGGCCCGCGCGCGCGCCGCCCTCGATGGCCATGTTACAGACGGTCATGCGACCTTCCATGCTGAGGTCACGGATCGCTTCGCCGCAATACTCGATCACATAGCCGGTGCCACCCGCGGTGCCGGTCTGGCCGATCACGCTCAGGGTGATGTCCTTGGCCGTCACACCGGGGCGCAGCTTGCCGGTGATCTCGACCTTCATGTTCTTGGACTTTTTCTGGATCAGGGTCTGGGTGGCCAGAACGTGCTCGACCTCCGAGGTGCCGATGCCGTGGGCCAGCGCGCCGAATGCGCCATGAGTCGCGGTGTGGCTGTCGCCGCAAACAACGGTCATGCCTGGCAGGGTCCAGCCTTGCTCGGGGCCGACAATGTGCACGATGCCCTGACGGATGTCGGACACCGGGTAATAGTGAATGCCGAAATCCTTGGCGTTCTTGTCAAGGGCGGCCACCTGAATGGCGCTGTCTTCGGTCATGTTCTTGGGATCGTTGCGGCCCGCCGTGGTCGGCACGTTATGGTCGGGCACCGCGATGGTCTTGTCGGGCGCGCGGACCTTGCGGTTTGTCATGCGCAAACCTTCAAAAGCCTGCGGACTGGTCACTTCGTGCACGAGGTGGCGGTCGATATAAAGCAGGCAGGTGCCATCTTCGGCCTCATGGGCCACATGAGCATCCCAGATCTTGTCGTAAAGTGTCTTGGGGGACATCAGTCCTCTCCCTTTTGTCGTCTCGGGTCGGTGTTTGAATGGATGGGGGCGGTTCGGCTCAAGCCCGTGCCAGCACCGAATGTGTCGCCCCGTAAAAGCGTTCGCGCAATCGCGCACGGTCATCCATGTCAAACAGGCGTATCATGAGGCAGTGCAATAGCGCGGGCAGAGCAGTGCTGCAAGCGGCGGTTGCTTGTGGGGGTTCGGGGGATGTGCCAATCTTGACGCATGGAGACCATTGATCAGGAATTTGCGCAGGTCCTTTTGTCGGCGGACGAGATCTGGAATCTCGTTCTCCAATTCCTGCGGGACATCATCACTCCGGGATGGCGCCAGAATCAGGTGATCATTCTTGTCGTGCTTGCGCTCATGGCGTGGTTCCTGAGCGGTCCGGTCGATGACCGCATCGAACGCAGCGTCCGCGCCCGCGAAGGCTGGTCGAAATGGCAGCTGCGCGCCATCGTCCAGATCAAGCGGCGCATGGCCCTGATCCTGTTTGTCATCTTCTCGGGATCCGTCTTTCTCGTGATGCGCGAGGTGACATGGCCGTCGCGGTCCTATCTGATCGGATTGGCGTCGCAAATCGCGCTGGTCTGGCTGCTGATTGCCTATCTGGGGCGGCTTGTCCGCAACAGGTTCCTGCGGCGCAGCGTGATCTGGGCGATGTGGATATTCGCCACGCTCTACATGGTGGGGCTGGATGATGAAGTGTCCGAAGCCCTTGACGGGTTGGCGTTCGAGATCGGGTCGTTCCGTCTGTCGCTGCTGACACTGATCCTTGCTGCGGTGATGGTGGGCGCGCTGGTGACGGGCGCGCGGGTGCTGTCCGGTGCGGCGTCAGCCAGTATCCGGCGCAACGAAGACATCAGCCCGTCCATGCAGGTTCTGGCCGTCAAGGCGGTTCAGATCTTTCTTTATGGCTGCGCCTTTTTCATTGGCGTGCGGTCGGTGGGTGTTGATCTGACGGGGCTGGCGGTCTTGTCGGGTGCGATTGGTGTGGGTCTGGGCTTTGGCCTGCAAAAGGTCGTGTCGAACCTTGTCTCGGGCGTCATCATCCTGCTCGACAAGTCGATCAAGCCGGGGGACGTGATCTCGCTTGGTGAAACCTTTGGCTGGATCCAGACGCTGGGTGCGCGCTATGCGTCCGTGGTGACGCGGGACGGCAAGGAATACCTCATCCCGAACGAAGACCTGATCACCGGGCAGGTGGTCAACTGGTCCCATTCAAATGAATTCGTTCGGCTGGATATCTATTTCGGCACCTCCTACAGCTGCGACCCGCACGCGGTGCGCAAGCTGGCGATTGATGCGGCCAAAGGGGTCGAGCGGGTGCTGACCAGCCGCCCGCCCGTCTGTCATATCGTGGGCTTCGGCGACAGTTCGGTCGATTACATCCTGCGGTTCTGGATCACCGACCCGACCGGCGGGCTGACCAATATCCGGGGCAACGTGTATCTGGCGCTGTGGGATACGTTCAAGGA
>CAYGQZ010000342.1:0-4110 GCA_964352055.1 uncultured Rhodobacterales bacterium | reverse complement strand
AGTTGAGAAGGAGAAGGCCAATGGCCAAGAAACGTGTAGGCAGCATGAAGCTGCAAGTGAAGGCTGGGCAGGCAAACCCGTCCCCGCCCGTCGGTCCGGCGCTGGGTCAGCGCGGCATCAACATCATGGAATTCTGCAAGGCATTCAACGCCAAGACCGCAGACCTCGAGCCCGGCGCCCCGTGCCCGACCGTGATCACCTATTATCAGGACAAGTCGTTCTCGATGGAAATCAAGACGCCGCCAGCGTCCTATTACCTCAAGAAAGCGGCCAAGCTGAAATCCGGCGCGAAAACGCCAAGCCGGGAAGTCGTGGGCCACGTAACCGCAGCACAAGTCCGCGAAATCGCCGAAGCGAAAATGCAGGATCTGAACGCCAACGACATCGAAGGCGCGATGCAGATCATTCTGGGCTCCGCCCGCTCCATGGGCATTGAGGTGAAGTAAGATGGCAAAGCTTGGTAAACGTACAACAGCCATTCGCGAAGCATTCGCAGGCAAAACTGACCTGACCGTCGAAGACGCGGTTGCGCTGGTCAAGGGCAATGCATCGGCCAAATTCGACGAAACCGTTGAAATCGCCATGAACCTGGGCGTCGATCCCCGCCACGCGGACCAGATGGTACGCGGTGTGGTCGGTCTGCCCAACGGGACAGGCAAGGACGTGCGCGTCGCTGTGTTCGCCCGTGGCGCAAAGGCCGAAGAAGCCCAGGCCGCCGGTGCCGACATCGTCGGTGCCGAGGACC
This sequence comes from uncultured Rhodobacterales bacterium, assembly GCA_964352055.1. Classification (GTDB taxonomy): domain Bacteria; phylum Pseudomonadota; class Alphaproteobacteria; order Rhodobacterales; family Rhodobacteraceae; genus Tateyamaria. The sequence continues at coordinate 3,365 of CAYGQZ010000342.1, read as the reverse complement.
TGATGGAAACCATCCAGTCCGGCAAGATCGAGTTTGATCGCTGCATCGCCACCCCTGACATGATGCCCGTCGTTGGCCGTCTGGGTAAGGTGCTTGGCCCCCGCAACCTGATGCCGAACCCCAAAGTGGGTACGGTGACCATGGATGTCGCGGCGGCTGTGACAGCTGCCAAAGGCGGTGAGGTCCAGTTCAAGGTCGAAAAAGCCGGCGTGATCCACGCAGGTGTGGGCAAGGCATCATTCGACGAGGCGAAACTGATCGAAAACGTGCGCGCTTTTGTCGGTGCCGTGGCCAAGGCCAAACCATCGGGCTCCAAGGGCACTTACGTGAAAAAGATCTCGCTCAGCTCGACCATGGGCGCAGGCGTGACCGTCAGTGTGGACAGCGCAATCTCCAAATAAGCGAGACCTGTTCTGACAATTGCAAAACCGGGCCGCGCAAGCAGTCCGGTTTTTTCTTTTTCCGGTAGTCTTTCGATTTTTCTCCGCCATCGCGAAATTCATGTAGGCTTGGGTTTGACGTGGTGCTGATTGGGAGGAACGGCATGGGCAACGCAAAGCCTTGGGAGAAATATTATTCGGACGAAGCAAAGGCGTTTGATGCAGACAAACTGCCGATAAAAACGCTGTCCGGCCTTGCCGACGACGTGGCACGACGGTTCGCAAACCGTCCGGCCGTCACGACAATTCTTCCGAACGGAGCCGAGGCGACGCTCACCTATGCCGAGCTCAAGGCACAAGCTGACGCCTTCGCAGCCTACCTGCGCGAAGACTTGAAGCTGCTGCCCGGTGACACAGTGGCGATCATGGCCCCCAATTGCATCGGGTTCTGCGTGGCATCCTTGGGCGTTGCGCTGGCCGGATGCGCGGGCACCAACGTCAATCCGCTCTATACACCGGACGAGTTGCAGCACCAGCTAAGCGACAGCAACGCCAAGGCCATTGTGATCATCGACATCTTTGGTGCCAAACTGGATGCGGTCGTCGCCAAAACGCCGGTCAAACACGTCATCAAGCTTTCGGTTGTCGACTTCTTTCCTCCGCTCAAGAAGGCGGTGATGGGGTTTGTTCTGAAATACGTCCGCAAAGTCATTCCGACGATGACCACCCCGCATACAGGCTTTGCCGCAGCCTTGGCATCCGGGAAACGTGCCGCATCGGGTCGGGATTATGCCAGCACCGTCTCCCCGGAAGACACCGCGCTTTATCAGTACACAAGTGGCACGACCGGGCGCAGCAAGGGGGCTGAACTTTCCCACCATGCGATTGTCACGAACATGGAGCAAGCCAAGGCCATGACCAACAGCCTGTTGGACGAAAATGGCGAAGTTGTCCTCGTGGCGCTGCCGCTTTATCATATTACGGCTTTTGTGTTGCTGTTCATCTCGGGTCTTGCAGTGGGCGCGCATATGGTGATGGTCCCGAGCCCGCGCCCGCCATCCAACCTGAAATCCGCTTTTGAGAAGCACAAGTTCACCTGGTTCACCGGGATCAACACGCTTTACGCAGCGTTGATGGTTGAGCCTTGGTTCGACCGCAAATTGTTCGAAAATATCAAGCTTTGTGCATCCGGCGGGGCGGCGCAACAAACCGGTGTTGCGCAAAAATGGACGGACCTGACGGGCGCGGACATTGTTCAGGGCTACGGGATGACGGAAGTCTCAGGATTGCTGACCTTCAACCCGATTGGAAACAACAAGCTGGGCAAGGTCGGCATCCCAACGCCGGGCGCGGACTTGCGGATCGTGGATGATGCGGGCGTTGACGTCCCTCTGGGCGAGCCGGGCGAGGTCATCACCAGGACACCATCGATGATGAAGGGTTATTTGAACAACGCCGAGGCCACAGATGAGGTCGTCAAGGACGGCTGGTACTATTCCGGAGACATCGGGGTGATGGACGAAGACGGTTTCATCGAGATTGTGGACCGCAAGAAGGACATGATCCTGGTGTCCGGGTTCAACGTGGCGCCCAATGAAATCGAAGACGTGATCTCCAGATTGCCGGGCGTTGTTCAGGTTGGGGTGATTGGCATCAAGGATGAAAAAACGGGCGAGTCGCCGGTTGCCTTTGTCGTACGCTCGGATGAGGCTTTGGGCGAAGAAACGATTATTTCGGCATGCCGGGAAAAGCTGACGAACTACAAAATTCCCAAGCAAGTGCGCTTTGTTGACGAGGTGCCAGTCACTTTGTCCGGTAAAGTTCTGCGGCGTCAGTTGCGTGATGACCACTTTGGCTGATCACACAGGATCGTGAACCGGGCTGCCTTGCGGCATTTTTTCTGGCAATCGCCCTTGGCGTTTGCCTGCAAAACCTCTAAGCCACCTGCAATGGGCCGTCTGCGATTCGCTGGCGGCCTATTATTTCGTCCGAGACGGTGGGTGATCGGGATCCTCTGATCATAATTCCTGCCTGAGACGGGAAGAGACATTCCGGCCTGGTGTGTTCCAGGCTTAGGGCTGCGTCGACCCGCTTGGACCCGATTGCCGCATCTGATGGTGTGGTGAAAACGAGCCGGAGGGGTCCGCCCCTCCAATAACTGGAGTAGAACTGTGGATAGAGCCCAGAAAGAGAAATTGGTCGAGGAACTCGGCCAGATCTTTGAAAGCTCTGGCGTCGTTGTGGTTGCCCACTACGCCGGTCTGACAGTTGCCGAAATGCAAGACCTGCGTGCCCGTGCACGCGACAACGGGTCGAGCGTTCGAGTTGCCAAAAACAGGCTCGCCAAAATCGCCCTTGAGGGGAAGCCCTGCGCAAGCATCGCTGACTTTCTTACGGGTATGACCGTTCTGACCTTTTCCGAAGATCCTGTGGCTGCGGCCAAGGTGTCCGAGGACTTTGCCAAGGAAAACGACAAGTTCGTGATCCTGGGCGGGGCCATGGGAGAGAACGCTCTGGACCGGGCCGGTGTTACGGCTGTGTCGAAAATGCCTTCGCGCGACGAGCTTATTGCTTCGATCGTTGGCTGCATCGGCGCACCTGCATCGAATATCGCCGGGGCCATTGGCGCACCTGCAAGCAACATCGCATCCATCCTGTCCACGATCGAGGACAAGGCGGCCGCGTAAGCAAACGTCTGAGCGGCGCGTGAGAGATATCAACGCGTTGGAACACATATATCGTAACGGAAAGAGCTGATAAAATGGCTGATCTGAAAAAACTGGCAGAAGAGATCGTTGGTCTGACCCTGCTGGAAGCACAAGAACTGAAAACAATCCTCAAGGACGAATACGGCATCGAGCCTGCAGCCGGTGGCGCAGTCATGATGGCAGGTCCTGCTGACGCCGGTGGTGCAGCCGAGGAAGAGAAGACAGAATTCGACGTCGTCCTGAAAAACGCGGGCGCATCGAAAATCAACGTCATCAA
>CAYGQZ010000341.1:0-4111 GCA_964352055.1 uncultured Rhodobacterales bacterium | reverse complement strand
ACCTCGCCGCTGATGATTTCTGAGCTCACCGCGTGTTCGCCGTCGTTGAAATCACCCAAGGTCAGGACGGGGTTGCCCTGCTGCAATTCAGCGACAATGGCGCGGCGCAACACCCAGGCTTCGGCCATCCGGCGCAAGGCGGCACGCGCGCCACCCATTGCGCGCCCAATGGCGTCATACTGCGTGAGGTCCACTTCCCGAGCGAAATCCGCGCCATCGGGGCGTACGAACTCGCCCAGTTTCGATTTCAGGTGACAGTTGAAAACGGTGATGACATGCGGCCCGACTGGCACTTGCACTTTCAGGATGGGACGGCTGAGTCGCGTGATCTGAAACGATCCGCCGCCACCTGCATCCCCCATGGGCCCCAGATCGATTTGGACCGGGACACTCAGATCCTGAATGATTTCTGGCGTTCCCACAAACCCAAGGCGCGACAGGATTGCGACCCCGGGACGGCGGGCGCCGGCGTCACCGTCATTGCTGTTCGGGGCAAAAGCCAAAGCCGCATCGGTATAGGGGCGGTAAGCCAGCTTGCGGAAAATGGCCTTGCGGCGATAACGTTTGTCGGGTCCGGGAATGTGGTCCGCATTACCGTCGATCCCTTCGGCATCCGCCTCACGGATCACGTGCCGCAAAGCCTCCTCGTCAAAAATTTCCTGAAAACCGATGATATCACTGTCCATGGTCTGAATCTGTTGTGCCAGCCAGTCGACTTTCCAGGCGTATTCCTCGGGCGTGTATGACTGAAAACGATAGTATTCCTGATCCGGTCCGATCAGGTTCTTGACGTTGAAGCTGGCGATGGTGAAGTCGGTCACGGCAGGTTGTCCAGGCATCTGGCAAAAAGATCAGGATCGACATTGCCGCCCGAGATCATGACGACAACGTCCTCCCCCTCTATCTGGTCCTGCCGACAAAGCGCGGCAGCAAGAGCCACCGCGCCGCCCGGTTCCGCCACGAGTTTCAAGCGCAAGAAGGCCTGTGCCATGGCTTGCAAGGCCTCGGTTTCGGTGACCACGAGCCCCGGACCACACAAACGGTGCATGATCGGAAAGGTCAGGTCGCCCGCCTGCGGGCTGATGATGGCGTCACAGATGTTGCCGGACGTTGCGGTGTTACGCTCGATCCTGCCGGACCGCAGGGACCGTGCCACATCGTCAAAGCTTTCAGGCTCGACCGGGCGTGGACGAAGACCGGGCGCGTCGGCTTCCAGCGCGAGGGCTATGCCGCTGGTCAGACCCCCGCCCCCGCAACAGATCAGAACATCTGCGTCTGTGACGCCGACCTCGGCGGCTTGCGCGGCAATCTCAAGACCGGCGGTGCCCTGGCCAGCAATGACCTGCGGATCGTCAAACGGTTTGATCATGGTCAAGCCGCGCTTGATCGCCAGGGCCGCGCCAATCGCGTCACGATCCTCGCTGGCCCGATCATAAAGAACCACTTCGGCCCCCAGGGAACGCGTGTTCTCAATCTTGAGTGAGGGTGCATCGGAGGGCATGACAACCACGCAGGGACTGTCGTGACGGGCCGCAGCAAGGGCCACGCCTTGCGCATGGTTGCCGCTGGAATAGGCGATCACACCGTTGGTCCGTGCGTCCGGGTCCAGTGCGGACACGGCTGACCAGGCCCCGCGAAACTTGAAGCTGCCCGTGTGCTGCAGGCATTCCGGCTTGATCCAGACCCGTCGCCCGGCAAGCGCATCAATGAAGGACGAGTTCAGCAGCGGTGTCCGCCGCGCATGTCCATCCAGGCGCTGGGCGGCGGCGCGGATCATCTCGATGTTCATTGCAGACGGCCCATCCATGCGGACAAGGCTTCGAGCGCTGCCGGTTCGTCCAGAAAGGGGACGTGGCCCCGGTCTGCGACATTAGCATAGATCATGTCCGGGCGGCGCTCTTGCATCTTCTGTGCCGTTTCGGTGCTCAGAAGATCGGAATTCGCCCCTCGGATCAGACACAGCGGCTTGTCACGCAGCGCGTCGAAAAAGGGCCAGAGGTCAGGGATTTCACCACCTGCCTCGACCGCTTGCCGCAGCGCTGGATCGTAGGTGATATCGAGGCCGTCTTCGACCTGCACAAAATGTGTTCTGGCCTCTTGCAGCCAACGGCTGTGCGGCACATTCCTGAAACCCGTCATGACGTAAGCCAGCGCGTTCGCGGCCTCCTCATGGGTGCGTGCGGCGGGGCGTTTGCCCAGATAGACCATGATGTTGGATAGCCCTTTAGGGTCCAGTTCCGGCCCCACATCATTCAGCGCGGCCCCCAAAAAGCGGTCTGGTGCAGCGGCGGCCAGCCCCATGGCGTTCAAACCGCCGCGAGAGGTACCAAGGATCGCCACGGCATCCAGCGACAGATGATCCAGCAACTCGATCACGTCGCGGATTTCGACTGGGAGGGCGTAGTTGTGCCAGTTCAGATCCCAATCCGACTGCCCGCGTCCCCGGTAATCCATGCGGATCAGACGGCAGGGCTGCAAGTGTGGCGCGACATAGTCGAAATCCGCGGTGCTGCGGGTCAGCCCGGCCAGACACAACAAGGGCACGCCTGCGCCTTCATCCGTGTAGTGCAGGCGCAAGCCGTCGGAGGTTGTGAAATGTGGCATCAGACACCTGCCAATCGTGGAATTTCGGTCAGATCGGACAGCACGTTTTTCGGTTGCCAGGGCAGGCGGTCCACCGGATCGCCAGCGCGATTGACCCAGACCGTTTCAAATCCGTATCCGGCTGCGCCTGCAGCATCCCATCCGTTGGAGGACACAAACAGCACCTCATCCTTGGCGCATCCGAACCTGTCGCCTACCAGATCATAAACCCGACTGTAGGGTTTGAAGATCCCGACGGTCTCGACCGATAGACACTCGTCGAGCACATCCTGAATACCGGCAGATTGCACCGCGCCGTCCAACATTTCCGGCGACCCGTTGGAGAGGATTGCGGTGTTCAGGCCCGCACCCTTGAGGGTTTGAAGCATCTTGGGGACTTCCGGGTAGGCCTGCAATTCCCAATAAAGCGCCAGCAGCCGTTCGCGCATCGCAAGCTTGCCTGCGTGGCCGGACTTCTCCATCGCCCAGTCCAACCCATCCTGCGTGACCTGCCAGAAATCGGTATGTGCCTTGGTGATGGCGCGCAGCCAGGTGTATTGCAGCTGTTTTTGCCGCCAGTTTTCGGCAAGGATGAGCCAGCTGTCTTTCAGATCCGCAAACTCGGGTTCGCGGGCGGCCTGTCGTGCAGCGGCGGCCACATCGAACAAGGTGCCGTAGGCATCAAAGACGCAGGTGGTGATGGGCATGGCGTTCTCCGTTTTGCGGGCAGAGTGACACGGTGCGCGCGGGACGAAAAGAGCCGAGATGGGGTTTACCCGGCACCCTTGCGCAGGCAGGGTGCGTGAATCGCTGCTAGAGGCAAGGAATTGAGGAGAGACGTCATGGCTGAAATCAAGGACGGAGATACCGTCGGCATCCATTATACGGGAACTCTGATCGACGGCACAGTCTTTGACAGCTCCGAAGGTCGGGATCCGCTGGAATTTGTCGTGGGCTCCGGCCAGATCATTCCGGGGCTGGATGTTGCATTGCCGGGGATGCAGGTCGGTGAAAAGAAGGTGGTCAAGATCGCTTGTACGGAAGCGTATGGTCCAGTCAATCCCGCGATGCGTCAGGCTGTGCCCCGCGATGCGATCCCTGAGAACATTCCACTTGAACCTGGTTTGCAATTGCAGATGCAAACGCCCGAGGGGCAACCCATGCCGGTGACCGTAGTCGAGGTTGGGGAAACCGAGATTACGCTGGATGCCAATCATCCGCTTGCGGGCAAGGACCTGACATTCGATTTTGAAGTGGTGTCGATCGATCCCGCGTGACGCCGTTCGGACGCTCTTTGCCTTTGGCAAAGACGCCCCGCCCGCCGTCCCGAAGGCCACGCTGTTTCAAGTGTCCCGCGTCATTTTCTTGAGCTTCACCCGCACAGTTTTGTCTTTGGGCTCCGCGGCGGTCCGTGCTTGCGCGTATCCCCGCGGGTGATTGGCCCGACTTTCGGAAACGACATCAGCGGTCAGGGCATGACCCTGAATTTGACTTGGGCGCCGGATCACGGGCCTTTCTTTCTTGCGCG
>CAYGQZ010000340.1:0-4136 GCA_964352055.1 uncultured Rhodobacterales bacterium | reverse complement strand
CTGGCGTCGGTTTGGGCGATATGGCGGAAGGTCAGCGGGGGGGCATGCAATTCGGCCAGATGGGCCCCGCCAAACTCGATCGGGCCGGGATCATGGTTGCCTTCGATCCAGATCCAGCGCCGTCCCGCCTGCAGCCGGGTGATCCAGAGCCGCTCGTCCTCGGGCAGGGACTGTGCGGCGGCGAGGTCGTCAAAGCTGTCGCCAAGGCAGATGACGGTGCGGGCGCCTGTCGCGTCGAGATCGGCGGAGAGGCGGGTCAGCGCATCGCGGGTTTCGTAAGGTGGCAGCTGGCTGCCACCGCGCCGCGCAATCCGCTCGGTCTTGCCCAGGTGCAGATCAGAGACACAGAGCAGGCCTTGCGCAGGCCAGAAGAGCGCACCTGACCCAAGCGCCTGCAGCGCGGTGCCTGCAAATGTGAAATCAAACCTGTTCATGGTTTGTGCTTATCCGGTCATGTGGGCGGTGTGCCAGCCCAAAAGCAGTTTTCGACACCGGTGATATTGCCCGGAGGGCGCACCAGGGGTGCGCCTTACGGGGGTAAGGCGGTGCCTGCCCCGCCATCCCCGGTCAGAACGGGACGCGCCATCCGCGTTTGGGCGGATCGGGTGTCAGCCCTGCGGTTGCCATCAGCCGCGCGGCCTCTTCTGCCAGCAGCTTTTCCTCGGCCAGGCCTTTGACCGGCACGCGGCCCACCTCGAGAAAGAGCGGGGCGGCCAGTGGCGTGACCCGGTCAAGCTCGATCAGGTCAATGCGCCCTTCGACGCGGGCGGCCATTTCCTCGATCCGGCCAAAGTCCACAAGGCCGCGCATGGCCTCTTGTCGTGTGATGTCCAGCATGAGGTGGTCGGGGTCATATTTGGCCAGCGTGTCATAGAGGATGTCGGAGGAGAACGTGGCTTGCCGTCCGGATTTGCGCGCGCTCGGGCTGTTGCGTTCAATAAGCCCCGCGATTGTGGCCGAGGCCCGAAAGGTGCGTTTCATCACCGCATTGCCCGCCAACCAGCGGTCAAGCCCGTCGCGCAAGCCGTCAATCGTGAACAGAGGCGCGGGGTCGCGGATCGGATCCAGCCCCCAGATCAGCGTGGCGTAGTCCGTCGCCAGAAAACCCAGCGGGTTGAGGCCGGTTTCCTCCATCCGTTTGGTGAGCAGCAGCCCCAGCGTTTGCATCGCGTTGCGCCCGGCAAAGCCGTACACTGCCGTATGTGCGCGGCCATCCATCGGAAAGCTTTCGATCAGCAACCGCCCCGGTTCGGGCAGGCGGCTGACCTTGCGTTGCAACGCCAGCCAGTCGGCGGTGTGTGGTGGCAGTTCGGGCCAGCTGTCGCGCTGAAACATCTCGATGATGCGATGCGACAACTGCGTGGAGGTGGCGAATTTTGTGCCCATGAAGGTGGCGATCTTGGGCTTTCTCGCGGCGTCGCGGGTCACTTGCACGGTCAATTCGCGCAAGCTGTCATAGCGCACGATCTGGCCGCCGATCAGGAACGTGTCGCCGGGGGTGAGGGTGGCGGCAAAGCCTTCCTCGATCTCGCCCAGTGGTTTGCCGCCGCGGCCCTTGAAGCGCACCTTGAGCGTGTCGGTGTCCTGAATGGTGCCGATGTTCATCCGGATGCGTTGCGTGCTGCGCGGATCGCGCAATTGCCATGTGCCATCCGGGCGCTGTTGCAGCCGTTGCCATTGATCATAGGCCCGCAGCGCATAGCCGCCTGTCGCGCAGAAATCGAGGCAGGCGTCGAATTCGGACCTTGCGAGCGCGCTGTAAGCGCCTGCTGTGGTCACTTCGGCATAGAGTGTGTCTGCGTCAAAGGGGCCTGCGGCGGCGGTGATAAGGATGTGTTGGCAGAGCACATCACGGGGGCCGGGCCCGCGTGGGTCGCCGTCCAGTGCGCCCGCTTTGACCGCCTCGAGGGCCGCGACGCATTCGACGACTTCGAACCGGTTGGCAGGCACCAGAAGCGCCTTGGAGGGCGCGTTGTAGCGGTGATTGGCGCGGCCGATTCGCTGGACCAGTCGCTTGACGTTTTTTGGGGCACCAATCTGGATCACCAGATCCACGTCGCCCCAGTCGATCCCCAGATCCAAAGAGCCGGTGCAGACAATCGCTTTGAGAGCGCCCGCGACCATCGCCTGTTCGACCTTTTCGCGTTGCTGCCGGTCGAGGCTGCCGTGATGGATGCCAATGGGCAATTGGTCCTCGTTCGCGAGCCAGATGTTATGAAAGAAAATCTCGGCCTGGGCGCGGGTGTTGTGAAAGATCAGTGTTGTGTTGTGTTTCTTGACCTCGTCCAGCACGGCCGGGATCGCGTATTTGGCCCCCCCACCGGACCAGGGCGGGGCCTCGTCCGTGACCAGCATCCGGATATCGGGTGCGGGGCCGGGATCGGCCAGTATGATCGGGCAAGGGTCGGGGTGTTTGGCCAGAAGATGCGCAATCGCTGCCGGGTCTTCGACCGTTGCGGAAAGGCCCACGCGTCTAAGGTCGGGGCAGAGCGTTTGCAAGCGAGCTAGAGCGAGGAACAACTGATCGCCGCGCTTGCTTTCGGCCAATGCGTGGATTTCGTCTACGATGACCCGCTGGAGCCCGGCAAACATGCGCGGGGCGTCCTCGTAGCTGGTCAGCAGCGCGAGGCTTTCGGGGGTTGTGAGCAGGATGTGCGGTGGGTCGGCGCGTTGCCGTTTCTTTTGGGTCTGGGAGGTGTCGCCGGTGCGGTCCTCGATGCGGATCGGCAGGCCCATTTCCTCTACCGGGGTGCGCAGATTGCGTTTGATGTCTGCGGCCAGCGCCTTGAGCGGAGAGATGTAGAGCGTGTGCAGCCCGTCATGGGTTCCGTCCGCCAGTTCCGCGAGGGTTGGCAAAAAACCGGCCAGCGTTTTGCCGCCGCCCGTGGGCGCAATCAGCAGCAGTGACGGGTCTGCAGCCCGGTCCAGCATGTCTTGCTGATGCGGGTGGATTGACCAGCCTTTGGCTGCGAACCAGTTGTGAAATTCCGCGGGGAGTGCCGTCATGGCGAACAATGTAGCGGATGGGTCTGAAGGGGCCAGTGCTGAAATCGGTTTGTCGGAGTTCTGATTGGTCGCCTTGGCCGATCGGGGGCCAGCCCCCGAACCCCCGGAGTTTGTCTGGCAAGATGAAGATGAGGATCCTGGGAGTTTGGTCGGTGAATGGCGTGCGTCGCGCGATCTAACGGCGCGGCGACAGATTGCGGATCGCGTTTTGGATCGCATTGGGCAGTGTGGTGTCTGCGCCTGTGGGGGCTGCATCCAGAGCGGCACCGACGTCCTTGACCAGAATGCCGATGGTGTTGTTCGGGCCGTAGCCATCCCTGGCGAATTCGATTTTGTCAAAGCCCGAGGCCAACCAGTTCTGGCCTGACGAGGTATGGATCAGCTGCAGCAACTTGGCCTCATCGAGCCCGGCGGCATCTGCCCAGTCCAGCACCAGACGGGTCACGGCGGTGTGGGATGCGGCCAGCATGTTGTTGAGCACTTTGGCCTGCATGCCAGCGCCAAACGCGCCCATGTGGTGAAAATGCGTGCCCATCAGGGCCAGAAGCGGGATTGCGTCGTCGATATCGGTCTTGTCGCCGCCAAGCATGAACGACAGCGCCCGGTTTTCGGCCGCGACCTGAGCGCCCGACATGGGGGCATCGATCAGGGTGATGTGATCGGGCACGCGATGGCGCAACGCCTTGACATAGCGCGGGGACAGCGTCGAGCAGATGAAGATGCGCCGGAGGTCGGGGGCCGTCTGGATCAGGTTTTGCGTGCCAAAGAGCAGGCTGTCGGTTTCGGTCGCGTCGCGGACCACGGTCAGAACCGTTTCGAGCCGGGGCGCGAAGCCCATGATATTGGTGGTGATGTGCGGATCGGCCTTGGCCAGCACGTCAAAGCCGATGGCGTTCGCCCCCCCATCGCGCAAGGCCGCCAGCATTGGTGCGCCCATGCGCCCGCATCCTGCAACCCCGATCATTTGACGATATGCTCGTCTTTGACAAACATGTTGGACCAGGCCCGGTCGATCAGGTCGGGGCGCATTTGCAGGGGTATCCCTTCGAAATTGCAGATGGCCACCATCTGGTCGATCAGGAAATTGGGCTGATAATTGGCATAGACATTGTCGATGGTCGGATATTTTT
>CAYGQZ010000339.1:0-4138 GCA_964352055.1 uncultured Rhodobacterales bacterium | reverse complement strand
CGACATCATCGCCCGCATGCCAAAAGGCACCATGCCATGCGCCTTTCCGGCCGCCCAGAGCGTGGACCAAAGCTGGCGTTGTCCCATGGGATCGCAATAGATCTCGAAGCCCAGATCGCCGGTATAGCTGACCCGCTGCACGATGCAGTCGGTCATGCCGACGGTCATTCTGCGCACATCAAGGAACTTCAGATCCGACACGTTGTCCAGCGTGCAGGCTTGCAAAACCGCGCGGGCGTTGGGCCCGGCGATCTGGAAGCCGTTTCGTTTATCGCTGATATTCTCGATGGTTACGCCATCTTCCTGGTGTTGCAGGAACCAGCGGAGGTGAAAGGCCTGACTGCCATAGGACGCGGTCAGCTGGAACTCCTCCTCGCTGAGGCAGGACATGGTGAAATCCCCGATCAGCTTGCCCTTGGGGCTGAGCATCGGCGTGAGCGACAGGCGTCCGGGTTGGGGCACGCGGCCCGCCATGATCTTGTCGAGCCATGCCCGCGCGCGCGGGCCTTTGACCAGATATTTGCCGAAATTGTGCACTTCGTTGATGCCAACGGCTTCGCGTACGCCTGCGACCTCGCGCGCGGTGGCCCCGAAGGCGTCAGAGCGACGGAAGGACGGGGTTTCATAGGTCGGCTCATTGCCTTGGGCGAAATAGTTGACGACTTCCAGACCATATTGCTGGCCCCAGACGGCCCCCATGCCGGTGAATATGTCGTACATCGGGGTGGTGCGGTTGGCGCGCGCGGCGGGCAGTTCCTCGTTCGGGTAGGCGACGGAGAAGCGTTTCTGGTAGTTTTCAATAACCTTGGGCAGGGTGTAGCCGGGGCTGATCCAGTTGCCGAACCGGGCCACATCCATGGCCATGGTGTCGCGCTCGGTCTCGCCCTCGATCATCCACTGGGCCAGCATGAGGCCCACACCGCCGCCCTGGCTGAAGCCCGCCATCACGCCGCAGGCTGACCAGTAGTTGCGCATGCCGGGTACTGGGCCCACCAGCGGGTTGCCATCGGGGGCAAAGGTAAAGGGGCCGTGGATCACGTTCTTGACGCCTGCGCGCTCAAGGTCGGGGAAGCGTTTATACGCAAAATCAATGCTTTGTTCGATCTTGTCAAAGTCGTTTGGCAAGAGATCCTGACCAAACTCCCACGGCGTGCCACCGACCGCCCAGGGGCGGCAGGGCTGTTCATAGAACCCGATGCACAGGCCCTTGCCCTCTTGCCGCAGATAGCTTTCGCCGGCCGGGTCCATAACGTGGGGGTGTTCCTTGCCGTCCTTGGCCATCTCCACGATCAGGGGCACGTCCTCTGTCACGAGGTACTGATGCTCCATCGGGTGCAGCGGGAAATAGACGCCCGCCATGGCCCCCACTTCGCGCGCCCACAAACCGCCTGCATTGACGATATGTTCGGCGTGGATGTTGCCCTTGTCGGTGATCACATCCCATGTGCCATCAGCGCGCTGGTTGGTTTCGCGCACCATGGTATGTGTCTGGATCGTGGCCCCGCCCATGCGCGCGGCCTTGGCATAGGCGTGGGTTGTGCCCGAGGGATCAAGGTGGCCGTCCAGCGGATCGTAAAGCGCGCCGATGATGCCATCGAGATTGGTGACGGGGGCGATCTTGCGGATCTCGTCGGGGCCGACGATCTCGGTCTCGAGCCCCATGAAGCGGTGCTTGGCCCGTTCGGCCAGCAGCATGTCGAACCGGTCCTGATTGTCGGCCAGGGTCACGCCGCCCACATGGTGCAGGCCGCAGGACATGCCGGTGATCTCTTCCAACTCCTTGTAAAGGCGGATGGTATAGCCCTGAAGGGCGGCCATGTTGGTGTCGCCGTTCAGGGTGTGAAATCCGCCCGCGGCGTGCCATGTGGACCCGGATGTGAGTTCCGACCGTTCCAGCAGCATCACGTCCGACCAGCCCAGTTTTGTCAGGTGATAGAGCACGGACGCGCCGACAACGCCTCCGCCGATGACAGCTACGCGGGTGGTGGTTTGCATGGGGGTCTCCGATATGGTGGTGGCCGCAGTTTTGCCGGAACCTTGCGACACAACGCGTTGAAATGCGACACGTGATGCCGTTTCAGAGCCGGGGCAAGATAAATACACCCCCCGGTTTTTTCGCATTCCCCCTTGCGTCGATCCCGGATTTTCGCCTTGATCCTGTCAAGATGTCGGACACATTCAAAAGCAGCGTGATCGAGCTTTATACCGGATCGTCAAGAGCGTCGCGGATCTTTCGCTATGCTTTGATCCTTTTCGATTTCTTCAGCATCCTGCTGTTCATTGCCGTTGCCCCCTTGCCGCAGAACCCAACTCTTGAGTGGATGGCCTTCGGGATCGGCCTGATCATTCTGGCGGATTTTTCCGCACGGATGTGGATTTCGAAGGACCGTGCGGCCTTGATGCGCCGGGTCTATGTGATTGCGGATGTGGTGGTGATCGCGACGCTCCTGATCTCGCCGTTCATTCACCCCGAGACGGCGTTCCTGCGCATCCTGAGGGGGTTGCGGCTGTGGCATTCCTATCATCTTTTGAATGACTTGCGGCATGTGAGCCGTTTTTTCCAGCGGCACGAACGCACGGTGCTGTCGCTGCTGAACCTCTTTGTCTTTGTGTTTTTCACCACCTCGGTCGTGTTCACGTTCTTTGTCGACAAGCAGACGGGGTTTGCCGGTTATGTGGATGCGCTTTATTTTACCGTCACCACACTGACCACGACGGGCTATGGCGACATCACGCCGACCACGATGGCGGGCAAGCTGTTTTCGGTGGTGATCATGGTGGTCGGTGTTGCCTTGTTCGTGCAATTGGCGCGCGCGGTCTTTGTGCCGTCCAAGGCGCATTACGAGTGCCAGCACTGCGGTCTGTCCGAGCATGACCCGGATGCGGTTCACTGCAAGCATTGCGGCAACGTGGTCAAGATCCCCACGCCCGGGTTTCAGTAGCCTTGCCCTGTCCGCCCTCGGGGCGACTGCGGCGGCCAATCTGAGCAGTGGTGCTGATACGACCAAATTTGTCGTCTTTACGCAACCGGCGGGCCTGCGCGCGCGACAATATGGCCGCAAGACACATCAAACGCGGGACAGGAATTCATGCGCACCCATGCTCAGGCCGTTGTCATCGGGGGCGGCGTTATCGGCTGCTCCATCCTTTATCATCTGACCAAACTGGGCTGGACGGACGTTGTCCTGCTGGAGCGGGACGAGTTGACCTCCGGCTCCACCTGGCACGCGGCGGCCAACATTCACGGGTTGCATGACAGCACCAATATCAGCCGCATCCAGCACTATACGATGGGCCTGTACAAAGAGCTGGAGCAGGAAACCGGGCAGGGCTGCGGTGTGTTTCAGCCCGGATCGCTGTACCTCGCGCAGACCGAGGCGCGCGAACATCAACTGCGCCTGCAAGCCGCCAAGGCCAAGCTTTATGGCATGAATTTCCACGAGGTTGACCGGGCCGAGGCCGAGCGTCTGCACCCGCTGGTCGACTATGATGGCATCCGCTGCATCATGTGGGAGCCTGACGGCGGCAATGTGGACCCTTCGGGCGTCACCAACGCCTATGCGGCGGGCGCGCGCCAGAACGGCGGCGAGATCATCCGCTTTTGCCCCGTCATCGGGACCGAGCCACAGCCTGATGGCACCTGGATCGTGCGCACCGAAAAGGGCGATATCGCAACGCCCTGGGTGGTCAACGCCGCGGGTCTGTGGGGGCGTGAAGTGGCGGCCCTTGCGGGCATCGAATTGCCCCTGCAACCGACTGAGCATCAGTATTTCGTGACAGAAACCATCCCCGAGATTGCGGGTCTGGGGCGGCGCTTGCCCTCGGTCGCGGACCGCGATGGAGAATATTATCTGCGCCAGGAAGGGCAGGGCCTTCTGGTCGGGGCCTATGAAAAGGATTACCGCCTCTGGGCCGAGGATGGCACGCCGCAGGGCTTTGGCCATGAGCTTTTTGCCGATGATCTGGAGCGGATCGAAGACAACATGATGCGCGCCATAGACCGCGTGCCGGTGGTCGGCACCGCCGGGATCAAGCGGGTCATCAATGGCCCGATGATCTGGTCCCCCGACAGCAACGTCTTGTTTGGCCCGGTGCCGGAACTGACGGGGTATTTCTGTTGCAACGGGATCATTCCCGG
>CAYGQZ010000338.1:0-4144 GCA_964352055.1 uncultured Rhodobacterales bacterium | reverse complement strand
GGCACACAATCTCCGAGGCGACAAACATGATCGACAAAGCGATGATTGCTTCGACCGGCGGGCCCGGTATGTTCAGCCAGCCCAGTGCTGCCGCGCCAAGCGTCAGGCTGTGCGACAGTGTAAACGCAGTGATCGCGCCGATCAGGGTGCGAAAATCACGGATCAGGAACAGCAGTGCCAAGACAAAGAGCAAATGATCCAAACCAAGCAGAATATGCTCGATCCCCAGATACGTGTAGCTGCGCAAGACCTCCCATGCACCCGGAGTTTCCGGCACTTCGAACGCGGTCGCGCTTGGTACGAGGCGCCACGCCTGCCCCACGCGCGGTTCCAGTTCATATCGGACCAGCACATCGGTCCGCGTGTTCTCAAGGCCCTCGATCCTGATCGTGCCACCGCTCAGGCCATTGGCACAGGTCGTGATCCAACGGGTTGACCATCCGGCACCGTCGAACTGCGGCGGTGGCCCGCGACGCTGCGCACAATGCTCCGGAAGGATTGCGTCAAGCTTCATCGGCTTGCCCTGAACGTCAGGTTTGCGCCAGAAGACGCTCCATGTGCTGTTGTCCAGCGCCCGCAATTCCAGATATCCGGGCTGCAAGGCATGCGCGTTCAGAATGGTACACCATACCATCATGAAACATGCCAGAGTCAGGCCGCGGATCATGACCCCGATGTCTCGATGTCGATTGAATACCTTTGCCGCAATTCCTCGTAGATCGCTTCGGATAAGTCCGACGCACGCGCTTCGCGCCACTCGTTTTCAACTTTTTCGCGAATTTCAGAAAGGGGGGGAAATCGCGACGGTATTTGTTCGGTCACACGAACAATGTGAACGCCATAGCCCGACTGCACGGGTCCCGCCCAGACGCCGACCTCTCGCGTTTGCAGCGCAGACGCCAGATCGCCACCAAAGGTTCTGTCAATCACTTGCACTGTGCTCAGCGGGACCTCCGCTGGCAAAAGCAGGCGTTCGCCAACCTCTTCAGCGCGTGTTCCTGCGTTCAGCCTGTCCAGTGCCGCCGCCACCACCGCATCGGTTGCAGTCTCACCCAGATACACCTGTTGGAAGGCGACCTGCGGCTGAATTTGGTAACGCTCCGCGTTTTCTGCCAGGAAAGCCTCCAGTTCTGCATCCGTCGGGACGATGGCATTCGCACTGGACGACAACAGAAAATCCATTTTTTGCTGAAGTCTTTGCCGGATTATGGTGTCGTTGCTGTCAAGACCCAACGCCTTGGCCTCGCGCACCAGGATTTCCTGCCGGACAAAGGCTTCGATGATCGCCTCGCGTTCCGTCTCACTCGGCGGCCTTCGCCAGTTGTTCCGATATGCTTGCTCCAACCCTTCGATGTCGGCGGTCGAAACGACAATCCTGTCAGGGTCCCTTGCCGGCTCAGGGTTCAGAATGCCAAAAACCCAAAAAAGCAGCCCGCCGATTATGACGAAATGCAATAGCGGTTCGCGAAGGATGGTTCCCATGGTGTAGAAGTCCACTGCATTGGCTTTGCCCGGAGGCAGTTCATGTGGTTTAGACCGGAAACACAAGATCAAATCCGTCAACGGCAACCGCTGTTATTCGGCGGCTATTGATCGGCAGGCGTCGCGCAACGCGCGCCAATCTCACGGATCAACCCTTTAGCGTATACCAGATAGGCGAGGAGTACGCGCGTTCTTGATGAACCAATTGCGCCTCCTGAGGCAGGTCGATCCCGAAGCGCACCTTGTCATAGACCACCCAGCGTGGGGTCGGGATTTCCAACACGCGTACATAGTAGAATGCACGCGCCGCGGGATCAAAATCAGGATCGGTCCAAACGGTCGACAGCTCTGACGCGCCAATTGTATTGGCCCAGCTTGCAGTTTCCAGATCAACGGTGTTGCCCACCTCCGGGATCGTTCCGTTTTCGTCGGCGACACGATCGCCAGACCACGCGACATCATAGACTTGCTCCGCAAGATCTCCATCTTCCGTCAGCCAGCCTTTGACAACCTGTATCCGGTCGAGATTTGCCCCGATTGGATCGCGCAGCGCATAAATCATGAAACTGGGGGCCGATGCGCCCGGTGACGGCCGCAAATCTCCTCCCATGGGAACACCCTTGCTGTAACCCGCCTCGGCCGGCAATCGCGTGCGAAGGTCATCATCCGTAAACGCCCAGCCGCCAAAGAAACGCAGCCCGATACGCGGACCGGTCGTTGCATAGGTCTCTCGCCGTTTGAATGCATCGAAAATGCCTGACCGGGTATTTTCCGTTGCCCAAACGGCCGTGTAACCGGATGCCACCAACATATGGCCCGGTATTTCTCCCAATGTGCTTTTGACAAAAGGGTGTTGAATACGCGTTGCAGAAGGTTCCACACTCACGGATTTGCCAAAGTAGTTTTCCTCTTCGGCGGTCGTGAGCGACGTATGACTGTCAGTGGCGCCTCCCATACCAAATTTATAAGGGTTCACACCGAATTTTGCTTCAAGGGCCAAACCCTGTTTCAACGCCTCGCGGGCATATTCACCTGCCAGCATTTTGTCTGTTTTCAATTCCGTCAGGTCGAGGTTGCCGACATCCCAATTCTCGTAATCTGCAAAGGCATCGTCCGGGCTCAGCAAGGGGTGAGTTTCTCCGTCGCCCTTGATTTGAGTCACCTCGTAATGCGGCTCCCATTTCGCACGCCGCTCGACGTATGCCTGATCTACTTTGCCGCCGTGGTAAGTATCCTCCGTCGGAAACATCCAACCGTTCGACAGGTTGCCGTTGTGCGAAAAGGCTACCGCACGACCGCCTGTTCTCTCTTCGTACATCTCCAACCAGTCATAGAGAGTGTTGGGATCGGTGTCACCATAAGGTGCCTGCGTCACGGGCGGGACGACTTGCTTGGCCCGCACGGCGCCATCGCGCAACATGACATTGCGGTGGAGGTTGAAGCCCTTTGGCACCGAGGTCCATTCAAAGCCTATGAAGGCGGTAAACACCCCGGGATCGTTGTGGCGCTCGGCAGCATCGACGATGTGTTCCCAGGTAAATGCAAACGCATCTGCACCCGGGCTATAGGCGTCCAGCAACAATTTCGGCAGCGTTCCTTGCGAGAAATTCGTGATCAGATCGAACGCGGATTTCCCTGCCGCGTCCCCACCCGCTGCATAGCCTTCGTACCATTCGCGACCTTTCGGATCGGCCAGCACGCCCGGTTTTCCAGCTTGTAAATCAGGCGCAAAGCCCATGAGGTCGGTGTGATCGGTCAACACCATCCAATCCAGCGGTCTCGACAACCGAACAGGTTGTCCCGTCGACGAGATCACTTGTTCGCCCTTGGCGAAACGCCACGCTTCCTCTGGCAGCAACGTGTTTCCAAACGCGCCCGCGTCAAGCGAGAGCCCCGTATGAAGGTGCGTGTCACCCCAAAGTGGCCGCTCCGGAATGGTTCTGTTTGCGTAAGGAGAGAAAGGTTTGTTTGCGAAAAGACCATCTGCGGCCTCCGGCGACGGAGCGCCGTCCGCAAAGGCGCCAGACGCCAAAAGCGTGACACTCAATGTCACAACCAACGAAATGTTATACATGAAAACCTCCCTGGAATCTGCGGTCAGTATACGCCAACCCTTGATCGTGCTTTTGCGCCGCGGGTTCAGACCATCTTGGCTGCTTGGCTTCAGTCACCGATGGTTGAACCTTTGGATCCATCTATCTGAAAGCAGCAATTGGATGACATATTGGCAAAAACTTGGCTGTGGTTCAACGCACGATACCAAAAAGATCGGTCTTCGCTTCAGTCGAACGATTGACGTCAACGCCTTCAAAAGCCCTGAAAACCGCGCCAGTGTTCATTGGCCAGGCGCTACGACCTCGCCTGAGACCCGCGTCTCTCCAGGCTTTAGGTGCATCCGCGTGTTGATGTTTGGCCCGTAAAAGCAAGCTTGCGGCGCTCTTAATTCGCAATATGCAGGCGATTGGCGACCGCGCGATCGGCTCTCCCAGACAGCGCTTTGGAGTGCGCACCCGACAAGGAGCCTTCAGCGGAAAACGGATGAAACCGAAAAACGACGCAGCGACCCTTGGGCCTTCGAAGAGCGGCGCGCCTGCACCAGACCTGCGAAAGCGGATTTGTCATTTACCGGGAATAACGACACCCAGGCAAAGTCCATTGCTGA
>CAYGQZ010000337.1:0-4148 GCA_964352055.1 uncultured Rhodobacterales bacterium | reverse complement strand
TCCATGGCCCGCCCGATGCTGGCTGACGCGCATTTCGTGCGCAAAGCCATGGAAGGCAAAGCCGCGCAGATCGCGCCCTGCATTGCCTGCAATCAGGCCTGCCTCGATCACACCTTTGGCGGCAAGATCAGTTCTTGCCTGGTGAACCCGCGTGCCTGTTATGAAACCAAGTTGACCATAGAGCCGACAAAGGCCGCGAAATCCATCGCCGTTGTGGGTGCAGGCCCGGCGGGCTTGTCAGCGGCCATGACGGCGCGAGAACGCGGCCATTCTGTGACCCTCTTTGACCGCGCGGATGAGATCGGTGGGCAACTCAACTTGGCCAAGCAGGTCCCCGGCAAAGAAGAGTTCTGGGGCCTTGTGGAGTGGTACCGCACCATGGTCGCAGACATGCAGCTCGACCTGCGCCTGAACACCGAAGTCCGCGCCGACATGTTGACAGAGTTTGACGAGGTGATCATTGCAACCGGCGTTCTGCCGCGCGATCCGGGTATTCCCGGTCAGGACGGGGCGAACGTGCATTCCTACATCGACGTTCTGAAAAAACGCGCGACACCGGGCAAGCGGGTTGCCGTTGTGGGTGCCGGCGGCATCGGCTTTGATGTGTCGGAGTTTCTCGTGCATGCAGGCCAAAGCCCGACCGAAAACCTGCCGGACTGGATGGTTGAATGGGGCGTCGCCGATCCCGCAGACCATCGCGGTGGTCTGGCCCCCGAAGGACCCAAGCCCGAAAGCCCCGCCCGTGCCGTGACCCTGCTGCAACGCAAGGCCGAAAAACACGGCAAGCGGTTGGGCAAGACAACCGGATGGATTCATCGCGCAGCACTCAAGATGAAGGATGTCGAATTTGTCGGCGGCGTGAATTACGAGCGGATCGATGCGGATGGATTGCATGTGTCTTTTGGCGAAGCGCGCGAGAACCCGACGTTGATATCGGCGGACGACATCGTGATGTGTGCGGGTCAGGTGCCCGACAGGACGCTCGCCGATGCCCTGAGCGAAAAGGGCATCGCGCATCACATCATCGGCGGTGCCGACGTTGCAGCCGAACTTGACGCAAAACGGGCGATTGATCAGGGCACCCGGCTGGCCGCAACGCTCTAGCACGATAGGCAAAGCGCGTTGCGGTCGTGGAATCCTCGCGCGCTGGTCACAACACTCGAACCGAGGAACATGCCTTCGGGCCATGAATGTGTTCGAATTGTGGACGGCGCGCTGTAGTATTGTTTCTTTTCGAGCAACGGAAAAAGGCGCCTCATTCGGCCAAGAATGACGCCGTGGCGCTGGGGCGTTTTTTCTTGCGCGCCATGTTCTGCAAGGGAATTGGCCAAGAAACGCTGTGTCCTGGGGACGTATCAAGTCTCCGTCTCCGGCCGCATCGGGGCACGAAACCCGGCTGGGATGTCGTTGTTTCCTTGCCCCGAACAATCCCTGCAATCACCCTGATATTATCCCACCCATGCCCTGATCTTGCCCTGATTGAAGTCGATATCTGACCCTCGGGATGCAAGATGAAAGGGACGGGCATGGACCGCCTCACCGAAATGGAAGCTTTTGCCACGGTTGTGGATCAAGGGGGATTTACGGACGCCGCCAGGAAAATGGGGATTTCGAAATCTGCCGTATCCAAGCACGTCTCGTCGCTTGAGGCGCGGTTGGGAGCGCGGCTGCTGAACCGGACCACCCGCCGCGTGTCACCGACCGAGATCGGGCTGGCCTACTACGATCGCGCCCGTCGGGTCCTGAACGATGCAGGCGAAGCGGATTCGCTGGTGACGTCCATGCAATCAGCGCCGTCGGGCCTGCTGCGCATTTCCGTGGCGACGGACTTTGGGGTAAATCACCTGTCGCCGCGCCTGTCCGAGTTCTTCGAAGACTTCCCCGACATCACGGTGAACATGGTTCTCAACAACCGCTATGTCGAGTTGATCTCGGAAGGCTTTGACATGGCGATCCGCATTGGCGAGTTGGAAGACAGCACGCTGCGCGCCCGCAAGCTGACCGAAACCAACAAGCGGATGATCGCGAGCCCTGCATATTTTGAAAAACACGGCCGACCCGAAAAGATTGATGATCTGAACGCTCACAGACTGTTGCACTATTCGAACAAGTCCTCCGGCAATGTGTGGAAGCTGACAGCGCCTTCCGGCGAAAAACGTCAGGTGCGCACGTCCGGCGGGCTGAGTGTCAATGATGGCCAGTCCCTGTTGAACGCCGCTGTGTCCGGTCTGGGCATCGCCTATCTGCCATCTTTCCTTTATGCGAGCGCGATGGAACAGGGCCTTGTGGTGGACGCCATTCCCGATCTGCCGATGGACACTCAAGGTATCTACGCGGTCTATCCACCGGGTCGGTATACGCAGCCGAAAATCCGGGCCTTCATCGACTTTCTGGTGCACGCCTATGCGGACAAGGGGCCGTCAGATTGGTAAATGCAAAACCCCGACTGATCAAAACCCACGGTGTTTGTATCGGAGTTTTGTAACTCGAGCCTACTCGCCTTCAGAGATCAGGATCACTTCGACACGTCGGTTGGCTGCGCGGCCGTCTGCCGTCAGGTTTGAAGCGATTGGCGCAAGATACCCCATGCCCTCCGCTTCGACCCGGTCCGGGTTCAAACCATAGGTCTCGATCAAGCGTGTGCGCACCGATTGCGCGCGCGCCCGCGACACGGCGATGTTGATGCTAAGTCCGCCAGCCGTATCCGTGTGCCCAACGACTGCGATCCGCAACGTTGGACGATCTTCAAGCAGCGCTGCAAGCTCGGCTAACTCTGCGGATCGTTGATCGTCCAGCGTGGTGGTACCGACGGAAAAATCGATGTCTTGCAGCACAGCAAACCCTTTTTCCAGCAAACGCGCTGTCAGGGTCTCGGTTGGGATTTCCGGTTGCACCGCCTCACCGTCCACTGCCTCAGGCTTCGCGTCGGGTGTGGTGTCCGTCTGGATGCTCCCACCCGCCTGGATGATCTGCAGATAGGCCGCCCCGTCCGACGAACTGGCCAACATCATTATGGCCTCGCCGTTTTGCGGGTCGATTGCGGTGATGAAGTGAAAAGCGCGGATATTGACGTGCATGTTCGGTGCCGGCAGCACCTCGATCGCAAACCGAAAATCGTATCCACCGCAGGTGATCTGATTGCAGTCAAGGATCAGCTCAAGACCCGCATCTTCGATCTGTTGGCGCAGCGGGGCAAGAATCTGCAAAGGTGTCAGCCCCGGCGTGATCAGCCGGTATGCGCGGCGACGTACGTCCCCCTCGATCTGGCGGGTGGTGAGCCCCCCGTCGACAAATGGGCCGACCGGGACGCTGACTTGATCCAGCGCAGAGTCTCGCGATGCAGTCTGGCGGGCATTGCGCGGCAGATCCAGTTGGAAGGCCTGCGCAGGCCATGCCAACAGGCACAGCGCCAGACCCATCCAACGGACACCGCAACCGCGCATGATCAGCGCGCCTGACCGTGATATTCCGGGTTTGGTTTCATCGCCGTCGCACTGGCAACCCTGTTCGACATGTTGAAAAAAGCAGCCACGTTGATCACGTCCCAGATGTCACGGTCACTCAGCCCATGGTCGCGCAGGGCCTGCCGGTCCGCCTCCTCCACTGTCGCAGAGGCCAGAGTCACCTTCTCTGCAAAGACCAGCATCGCCCGCTGGCGCGGCGTCACCTCTGCAATCCGCCAGTTCATGATCAACTGCTCACCCAAGGCAGGATCGCCCGACAGTTGGCGCACAGCAGCACCATGGGCGGTCAGACAATAAAAGCATCGGTTTGTGGCGCTCACGACCACCGCAATCATTTCGCGCTCCAGCTTGCTCAGCCCGCTCTCGGCCAGCATCAGGTCATTATAGAGGCCCGTGAACGCATCCAGCTTGGCGATGTCGAAGGCGTGCGCACGCAGGACATTTGGCACCATTCCCAGCTTGTCCTGACAGATGTCGAAATATTTCTGGGTCTGGGCGGGCAGTGGATCTACCATTGGCAGGTCGAGGGCTGTGGGTTGGTCTGTCATGTGTCCTCCGGGTGTTGGCGGTAATGATAGCCGCAGAGCTTGCGAAAACCCAACCGTTGATAGAGCTGATTTGCGGCGGTGTTCTCTTGGGTACACAGTACAGCAAGTGTTTCGGCCCCGTTTTCCTGGGCCCAGA
>CAYGQZ010000336.1:0-4179 GCA_964352055.1 uncultured Rhodobacterales bacterium | reverse complement strand
CCTGCTCCTGCTCCATCCAGTCCATGGTGGCCGCACCATCGTGCACTTCACCGATGTTGTGGGACTTGCCTGTATAGAACAGGATGCGTTCCGAACATGTGGTCTTGCCGGCATCGATGTGAGCCATGATGCCGAAGTTACGATAGCGGGTGAGCGGATAATCGCGTGCCATGGGGCTGCTTCCTCAGGAGTTCAGTTTACCAACGGTAATGGCTGAACGCTTTGTTGGCGTCGGCCATCTTGTGTGTGTCTTCGCGCTTTTTCACGGCCGAACCACGGGATTGCACAGCATCCATCAGTTCGCCGGCAAGGCGTTCTTCCATTGTGTTTTCGTTGCGACCACGGCTGGCGTTGATCAGCCAGCGGATGGCCAGCGCCTGACGGCGCTCGGGGCGGACCTCGACGGGCACCTGATAGGTGGCACCACCAACGCGGCGCGAGCGGACTTCAACGGAGGGCTGGATGTTTTCCAACGCTTCGTGAAATACCTCGACGGGGGCGCGTTTGATCTTGGCTTCGACCCGCTCGAAAGCACTGTAAACAATTCTTTCGGCTGTGGATTTCTTGCCATCAACCATCAGGTTGTTCATGAATTTGGTCAGCACCTTATCGCCATACTTGGCGTCGGGCAGGACTTCGCGTTTTTCAGCGGCGTGACGACGTGACATCTGCTGCTCTCCTTATTTGGGACGCTTGGCGCCGTATTTCGAACGACGTTGCTTACGATCTTTGACGCCCTGGGTGTCGAGGACACCGCGCAGGATGTGATACCGCACACCGGGAAGGTCTTTGACACGACCGCCACGGATCAGAACAACCGAGTGTTCCTGCAGGTTGTGGCTTTCACCGGGAATGTAGCTGATGACCTCGAAACCATTGGTCAGGCGCACTTTGGCAACCTTCCGCATGGCCGAGTTCGGCTTTTTCGGTGTCGTTGTATAAACGCGCGTGCACACGCCCCGCTTTTGCGGGTTGCCTTCAAGGTGAAGGGACTTCGAGCGTTTGATTTTTGGCTGCCGCGGCTTGCGGATCAGCTGTTGGATCGTTGGCATTGCAGGTCTGTTCCCCGTCTCATCAACATATGTCGTGCGGGACGCACGCATTCAGTCAGTTTGCGGGGCGCCCCCGCGGTTTCAATTCATCGCCCCTGTGCGTCCACAAAAGCGCAAAAACCGCTATCGCTCCCGAAAGGGGCGACGCGGTGGGTTTCCAGAGGATCGGGCCAATGCAAAGGCCGGATCGTGTCCACTTCGGTTCTGATTTCGGTCCTGAGGTTGACACCCCTTCCCGAGATAGCGGGCGTATAGGGGGAGTCGGAGGTGGTGTCAACAGCCACTGGCGGCTTGCGTACCGGTGTGGCCCTGATGCAAAGTCAACCACGTCAAGGGCCGGAAAAACAGGGACAATCAGGATGCAGGTGATCGGATTGTGCCGCTTTTCCTACCCCGCGATCGGCGGCTTTCAGATCGATTTTGACGACCCGCAGAAAAAACGCGACTATCTCTATGCGCCGGCACGCCTGAACGAACGTTTCGCAACCTTCGAGACGATCACCCTGCCCCCGCTGCGCGCACAGACCGACCCGGATTTCAAACTCGTGATCGTGATAGGCGACACGCTGCCCGATGCGTACCGGGATCGGCTGAACGCTCTGGTGGCGGACATGCCGCAGGCGCTGATCCAAAGCCACCCGCCCGCACAGCACCGCCCCGTGATGAAACAGATCATCAACAGCGTGCGCGCCGATGATGGGGCCCCCTGCCTGCAATTTCGCATGGATGACGACGACGCGGTGGCGGTGGACTTCGTGGCGCGGCTGCGCGCGGCCGCCGATGATGTGCGGCCCCTCGCCGCGCGCAGCGATCTGCTGGCCATCGACTTCAATCGCGGCTTCATCGTCCAGCCCGGCCCCCACGGCATCGCCGCAACCGAGACCTGCGCGCCCTATCAGACAGCGGGCCTTGCGATGATGGTCTCGCCAAAATCACGGCTGACGGTGATGAACTTCGCGCATCACAAACTGGCCGAACGGATGACAACCGTCACCTTCACCGACAGCGTCATGATGCTGCGCGGGCACAACGCCTATAACGACTCGCGACAGGGGCCATCGGCGACACCGCACAGGCTGTCTCTCATGGACGCCACGGGCGAGGCGCTGTTGCGCGACCGGTTCGACATCGACGCGGACGCCGTGCGCGCGGCCTTCTCAGCGCTTTGAACGCACCCGCTCGCGGTAGAGGGTAAAGACGCCGGTCGCCACGACAATGGCCGCCCCAAGCAGCGTCAGACCGCTTGGCCAATCGCCAAAGACGAGCCATCCCAGAACCAGCGCCCAGATCAGACCGGTATAGCGGAAGGGCGCGATAAAACTGATCTCGCCCACCCGCATGCCCTGGATCGAAAAGAAATATGCCCCGATGACCAGAACAGCGGCGCCCAGGATCAGTCCGACCAGCCGGGGCGTCAGCGGCACCCAGTCCGTCGCCACAGAGGCCGTGCCTGCAAACAGCGTGATCACAACCGCCGACGCCAGCGTGACGGTCATCGACGGCACGTTCGGGCTCAGCTTGCGCGTGGCCAGATCCCGCAGCGTGGCAAAGACCACCGTAATCAGCGCATAGATCGACCACAGGCTGAACCCGTCCGGACCCGGTCGCACGATCAGCAACATGCCCAGAAAGCCCAGCAAGATGGCCACCATGCGCCGCCAGCCCAGCGGTTCGCGAAAAAACAGCGCAGCCCCCAGCGCAACGGTCAGCGGCAGGGCTTGCAGAATCGCGGTCACATTGGCCAGCGGCAGATTGAAAAGGGCCGTGAGAAAGAAATAGGCCGCAGCGGTTTCGGCCACCGACCGGACCAGGATCAAACCCCAATCCCTGCGCGCCAGATCGAATCGCAAAGCCCCGAGCCAACGCGCAAGGGCCAGAACCAGCAGGCAGGAGGCCAGACCGCGCAGAAACAGCAACTGCATCAGCGGCACGGCCCCGTCGGTCAGCTTGATCAGCGTATCGTTGAGCGTAAAACACGCCATCGCCGCCATCATCAAAAGCGCACCGGTGACATTGGGGGAAAGAGGCATGCTGCAGCGATTATCAGCGCCCGCAGGAATGCGCCATGAAAAAGGAATGTGGCTTTGCGGAGCGCGCTTTCGCTGCAGCTGCGCCAAGGTCTGCTTTCGAGAAATCTAGCCAGTCAAAAACGGTCATTTTTGGCCAGTCTTATGCGCTACTGAGATGAACATAAACCATCGACAGGAGAGGCGCTGCGATCATACAAATCCAAAGCAGAAATCGGCTACTCTGGTAAAACGACTTCATTCGCCCTTTCCTTGAGATATGCGTTTCCCAGCCGAGGTCGAGTTCTCGGTAGAAGTGCTTTTCGAGCTGCGAGATGTAGCTCCCAATATTCTGAATTTCTGACCTAATCTTATTGAAGTGAAAGGCCATTGCAGTCACGAATAGGGTACAGCTGAGCAGAATAAACAATCTATTCTCATAATCTAGCTCAGCTGGAGCGTCGCTAATTCTTGGGACTACGCCCAAAACGGATATAGAGCAAAGGATGAAATCAACATACAATGCCTGCGATACTACGGTGTCGAGGCGAGAAATCTTTGTCTCCACTTCATTTCGCAGCGTCTTGTATTCTTCGATAGCAAGCTCATCAGCATTAGACATTGGAGAGATTCCTACATGACAGGAGGGTGAAGCGTACCCACATCCGGAAAATTGTCTACCGAGACAGTGCTACACAATTGGGGAGCAAAAAAGGTCATTTTTGTCATAAATAGCCTGATGACTGAAATCTCCGAAAAACTTTGTACCTCAAACCCTTGGCAAAACATCGTTCGATATTGGTACGTTTATGCAGCCGTCAACATACCAGCCATTTACCATCCCACAGCATTTCGGTAAGTTGGCCTCATCCCGGACTTGCCCCTTCTGCACCAGCCCAAGCGCGCGAAACGCGCGTGTGGCCTATTGTACCATCAACGCCGTGACGCGTTGCGATGGCCCCCGGGTGCGGACGTGCCCGCTTCCGCCAAAAAAGCTTTCCCAAAAGTTACCGCGCCCGTTCAAACGTTAACGCGGGCCAGACATGAACGACGGGTTAACCGGAACCCGGCAGCCAAAATGCGCAGTTTCGGGGCACATATGCGCATTTCCCGAAAACCGC
>CAYGQZ010000335.1:0-4180 GCA_964352055.1 uncultured Rhodobacterales bacterium | reverse complement strand
TGAGATAGCCGTCAATAACGCCCGTTTGCAGGCCAGCCGGGACTTCACCCCAAGGTACGATCGTGCCGCTGGACCCCCAAGCCTGATACATTGCGATCTGCGCATCGTCTAAAGCACGCATGCGTAGCGACGCCATATCCGCCGGAGAGCGCACAGCCTGTGTGGTCGTGATCACGCCGGATGCAGGCCCAAGCGGTGCCAGCGCCAAAAGGATAGCATCCTGTTCTGCGAGGTTTTCATTGATGCGGGTGTAGACATCGCCCGCAGCCAACGCGCGGTCCATATGCGCGATATTTTCGAAGATGTATGGCAGGCGAACCCCATAGATGAACGGGTCAACCTGCGCCACAGCGCGCACATCTGAAAGCGAGATTTCAAGCAAGCCGGTCGAGACCTGATCAAACTTCTCGGCCTCATTGCCGACAGAGCCGCGTGGCATTTCACGCACATCCATGCCCGCTTCCTTAAGCGCATTGCCAAAGGCAAATGCCCAGTTGTACGAGCCTGATGTTTCCAGGTCCGGCTTGCTGTCCAGTGCAATTTTGACCTCTGCCGATGCAGACGTGGCCATTGCGAGCAATGCCGCTAATGTAAGTGCCTTGAGTTTCATTGGTCGTCCTCCCTAAGTTTTGGTTAGTCCACAGAAAATCCGAACAGGCGAGGCAATGTGAGGCTAAGTGCCGGCCAGTAGACCAACGCAAGCAACAACAGCACCTGTACGAAAATGAAGGGCAGCGAAGCGAATGCCAGCCGCCAGTAGTTGAGGTTTGTCAGCGCCGACACAACCACCAGGCATTTGCCCAAGGGCGGCGTAATCAGACCGACGCATAGATTAAAGCACAACACGATGCCCAGTTGGATCGGGCTTATGCCTTGCTCCAAGGCTTGTGGTGCAAATAGTGGGATCAACAGGGTCAGCGCCACGGGTGTATCCATGAACATCCCCGCAATCAGGAAGATGCACACAAGGAAAAACAGGTATTTTGTGCCCGTCAGTCCGAACGAGTCGACCCACGTCGCAAGAGCTTGCGACCAGCCCAGCTGCCCCGCCAGATACCCCAGAACCGAAATCGCTGCGAGAATGATAAAGATCGTGCCGGTCATCTTTGCCGTGGCCTCAACCGCGTCAAAGATCATCTTCCAGTTCAAACCTTTGTAAAATTGGCCCGCCATGAGCGCGAAAAAGACTGCAATGGCTGACCCTTCCGTCGGCGTCGCCAGTCCGAACACAAGTGAGCCAAGGATCACGACAGGCAGACACAGTGCCGGTGCCGCGTTCAGCAGGCTTGGCAAGAACCGCGGCAGATCGTCATACGCGCCGCCGGGGTGACCTTTGATGTGCGCAATGACTGCATTGAGGATCATCAGCGCTGCCGCAAGCAGCAGTCCGGGGACGACTCCGGCGATGAATAGCGCCGCAACGGATGCGCCGGTCAGGCCGCCGTAGATGATCATGATGATCGACGGCGGGATGATCGGCCCGATCATCGACGATGCCGCGGTGATGGCACCCGCATAGTAAGGGTCATAACCGCGTGCTTTCATTTCAGGCACGAAGGTGCGCGACAAGGCGGCACTGTCCGCGATCGCCGACCCTGAGATGCCCGCAAAGAAGACGCTTGTAAGGATATTCACATGTCCCAGACCGCCGCGAAACCGACCAACAATAGCCATCGCAAAATCGATTAGGCTGCGCGTTACTCCGGCGCGGCTCATTATCTCTGCTGTCAGGATGAAGAGTGGCATCGCCATAAAGGCGAAGACGTCGAGTTGGGCAAATATGCGTTGGGGCAATATCGACAGGAACTGACTTTTGTCGACCGCGACAAAGGTCACGACAGACACAGCGCCCATCAGATAGGCAAAGGCCGTTCCGCTGATCAGCAGTAAAACAAAGATGATGGGGATCAGCCACATATTACACTGCCGTCCGCAGAGCGGCGTTTGGGGCTGCAGGGTCTGCGCTCAGATCCGCTGGATGTGTCACAATAGACCGCAGATCGACATCCGAGTGAGGGAGTTTTTCCAAATTTGCCAAAGGCCGCGCAGCCTGCTCCGAGCGCTGAAAAAAGCCCTCCATCGCTTTTGCAGCGCTGAGCAACCCATCATCGCCGCGAAGCGGCCCTAATACCTGGAGTCCGAACGGCATGCCTACGGCATCGCGACCACAGGGGAGCGTGATCGAAGGACCGCCCGTCAATGACCCACGGTAGCAGAGCGCAAGCCAGCGGTAATAAATGTCCATCTTCTGCCCATCGATGACTTCGGCATAGGGCTCTGTCCAGGCAAACGGCGAAACCGGCGATGTTGGTAAAACGATCACATCAAACTCTGCCATCAGCGCATTGAATTTGCGCAAAATCTGGGTTTGTTCAGCATGAGCCCAACCACGATCGGCCAGTGACATGGTTTGCCCAAGGGCAACATTATCCTTGATATGCGCACCAAAGCTGTCGGGTTCCTCTGCCACGGCCTCGCCGAAGGCCACGCCAAAACTCTCGGCCCGCAAAATATCGAAACAGCGGTCCATGTCACCAAGGTCGAGATCCGCCGCGCGGCATTCCTTGACCTGCGGACGAAGCACCTCAAGGCGCGCGCGGAATGTCTCTCGGATGCTTTGCTCGACCGGTGCACCACCAAAGTCTTCGCTGAAACCCACGCGCAGGTCTTTCAAGTCTGTGAACGGCAGCTCGGCGAAACGGCCGGTGACAGAGGGTGCGGTCAGCGGATCGTCTGCGTCATAGCCCTGACACACGTCCAGCATCAGTGTAAGATCATCGACCGTACGCGCCATTGGGCCAAGTACCGAAATGCCTGACCAACCCAAGGGACGTGTGGGATGGGCGATCACGTCAACAGAGGGTCGGTAGCCCACCACACCACAAAGTGCCGCAGGCATGCGAAGCGATCCACCAGTATCCGAACCAGTGCAAAGCGGCAGAAAGTTGGCCGCAAGTACCGCGGCAGACCCACCAGACGAGCCACCCGCAATGAGATTGGCATCAAAGGGATTGCCCGTCGCACCCCAGACCCGATTGCGACTGTTTCCACCAGCCCCCATTTCGGGGACATTTGTCTTTGCCAGAATGATAGCGCCCGCCGCCCGCAGACGCGCAACCATCGGCAAGTCGCTGTCAGGGATATACCCCCGCGCCCGAATGCTACCATGGGTGGTCAACAAGCCTTTGGTGTTCTGCAAATCCTTCACGCCAATCGGCAACCCGTCGAGCGGTCCCAGCGGGCATCCGTCCCGCCAACGTTGTGTTGCGGCCGCAGCGCAAGCAATTGCGCCCTCGATATCCATTGCGGCAATGGCGTTTATCTTGGGATTGAAGCGCGAGATTTGCGCGAGACAGGCATCCAAGTACGCACTTGGTGTCAAGGCCCGAGCCTTGAAGGCTGCAAGAACCTCACAGGCCGATCGCGCGAGAAGCGCGTCGTTGCTCAAAGTCTCACACCAGTTATCGCAAATGTTCGAATTGACACCCAAGTCCTCCCAAACTGTGTGTTTGGTTATGATAAGGGGTGATCCACCTAGAGAATAATGAAACCTTCGCCAAATACATTAACCAAAAGGAATGGTCTTGGAGTCCTCAGTGGTTTGCCGCAGGCATTTGAGGAACAAAGACAGTGTCGCATTCTGCGAAACCTTGTCTTTGCGCCAAAAACAGCGCGCTTCTGATAGCAAGTCACGTGTATCAAGGGGCAGGATCACGATTTCACCCCGCGCGGCCTGCGCCTGCGCGAGCCGCTGCGGGAGCAATCCAAGAGCAGGCATCGCCCGCAACAGTTCAAGGTTCAGAGCGATCGACAACGATGCGACCGTATTATTGGGAGGCGGCAAGCCATTTGCTGCAAAAAGGGCATCCACCGCCAGACGTGCGACCGAATTCGGTTGCGGCAATATCCAAGGATAGCTTGCGACGTCCGCCCACGACAAATCCCCCCCTTGCGAAAGCGGATGATCGCGCCCGGCGACAACAACGATCGGCTCCGAGAACAAGGCCATTTGGTCAATCCCAGCCAATTCCTGAGGCTGCCAAATTCTTGCGATGACCAGATCCAACGCGCCGGCCTCAAGCTGGGGCAATAGTTCAACAAAATGGCCCTCGGAAACGGATACGCTTGCCTGCGGCGTGCTGCGCTTGAATAGCTCAATGGTGCCAGGCAACAGGGTGGG
>CAYGQZ010000334.1:0-4219 GCA_964352055.1 uncultured Rhodobacterales bacterium | reverse complement strand
CCGGATCAGTCGCCACGTTGTGCACCGCGTCAGCCCCAACCGTCAGAGCCATCTTAGTGGTGAAATCCTGAATGTCGGTCGCAACAATCTGTGCTGCCCCCGCCGCCCGGGCAACCAGTACAGCAAGCAGCCCGATCGGCCCGCATCCAGTGACAAGCACGCGTTTGCCCAGCAAGTCACCCGCAGTGCGCGCCGCGTGCAGCACAACTGAAAGCGGCTCTGCCATTGCGGCCTCTGCTGCCGTCAGGCCATCCGCGACGGCGCATTGCGCAACATCTGCCACCAGCCATTCCTGAAACGCGCCTTGGATGTGCGGGAAAGGCATGGCGGAGCCATAAAACCGCATGTTCAAACAGTGGTTCTGTTTGCCGGATGCACAGTATTCACAAGCGCCGCATGGGCGCGAGGGTGATACGGCAACAAGCTGACCCGCCTGCAATTCAGTCACACCGTCACCAAGGGTTTCGACAATGCCCGAAACTTCGTGACCCAGGATCATGGGCTCTTTCAGCCGTACAACGCCAAAACCGCCATGCTGGTAATAGTGCAGATCCGATCCGCAAATGCCGCCCGCCTGCATACGAATAAGAACCTGCCCAGCGCCGGGAACGGGGCGATCACGCTCCTCCAGACGAAGGTCCTTGGCGGCGTGGGCGACGATGGCTTTCATGTTCAGTCCTTCATTTCGTGGTGTTAACCGGATCGGACCGGTTGGATAGTTGTTTCACGGGCCTATTCCATCTTGGCCCCGAGAATCATTCCGTGACCGAAGCAGCTGTTGCATGCATAATGACGCAAAAGTGCTGGCCCTGTCTGCTTCCTTGATGATCCGGACATGACCCAAAGCGCAAAACGGCTGGCAGCAACGTCGCAAAATCCCGGCTTGACTTAATTTGATATCGGTAACATGTTATCGGTAACATGTGTCAAGAGCATTTTGTGTCCCAGCAAAAAGCTGTGGCAGAACGCGGAGGAAATCGCATGTCTGACTTATTCTCATTGGCCGGCAAGACCGCGCTGATCACTGGTTCGTCTCAGGGTATTGGTTATGCCTTGGCGCAGGGTCTGATCGATGCCGGAGCCTCGGTCATCCTGAATGGCCGGGACGAAGCGAAACTGGCTCATGCAGCTAAATCCCTTGGCGATAGCGTTCAAATATTGGCATTTGATGCGACGGATCATGACGCAGTCCGTACAGCCGTTGATGGGTTTGAAGCCAATCATGGTCCGATCGACATCCTTGTGAACAACGCAGGCATGCAGCACCGCACCGAGTTGGAAAACTTTCCCGCTGATGCGTTCGAGAAGCTGTTGCAAACAAACGTGGCAAGCGTCTTTCACGTCGGACAGGCGGTTGCGCGGCACATGATCGGACGCGGCGAAGGCAAAATCATCAACATCGCAAGTGTGCAGACGGCCCTCGCCCGTCCCGGCATTGCACCCTACACGGCGACCAAGGGCGCTGTTGGAAATCTTACCAAAGGGATGGCCACGGACTGGGCCAAGCATGGGCTGCAATGTAACGCCATCGCGCCTGGGTACTTTGATACCCCCCTGAACGCAGCTCTGGTCGCGGACAAGGATTTTTCCGCGTGGCTTGAAAAGCGCACCCCGGCGGGGCGCTGGGGCAATGTTGATGAATTGGTCGGCGCCTGTGTGTTCTTGTCTTCCAAAGCATCGAGTTTCGTGAACGGCCATATACTCTATGTCGATGGCGGCATCACGGCGTCGCTCTGATGCGGTGTTATGTCCTGACGGGGGTGTCCTGCCGCAGGGCGTCATCCATGTCCGTGAAACGCGGCATGGCGTTCCGCCACAAAGACGAGCTGCACCCAGAGACCGTCAGCGACATAGTCTTCGGAGGCGACGCGATTAAAGATGATGATCGTGCCCCTTGGCTTTCTGACGTAGGCCTTACGCGCGCCAAGAGCACAGGACCGACCGTGATATGAGCGAACGCATTGCCCTGATCGGAGCCGGCGCCATGGGTGGCGCAATCGGAACCCGGCTTTTGCAAACCGGCAATAGCCTGAAGGTCTTTGATCCGGACCCGGAGAAAGTCGAGACGCTGGTCACGCTTGGTGCTGTTGCAACCTCAAGTGCCGCCGAGGCCAGCCGTGACGTCGACTTTGTGATCACCAGCCTCAACGCGTCCCGCATCGTCGAACTGGCGGCCTTTGGCAAAGATGGGATTGCGGAAGGTGCGGCGCGCGGGACCGTTATCATCGACATGTCGTCCATCGAACCGGATGCCACGCGCAAATTCGCCAACATGGCGGCAGAGAAGGGATTGGCCTGGGTCGACAGCCCCTTGTCTGGCGGCGCACCGAAGGCGCTTACAGGTGAATTGACCCTGATGGCGGGCGGTGAAGCGGCTGATGTCGAACGCGCCTATATTGCACTGAAACATGTGTCCTCGAACTATACCCATATGGGACCGTCAGGGGCAGGTCAGACAACCAAACTGATCAATCAGGTCCTGTGCGGATTGGGCTTTCTTGCGGTCGCGGAAGCCACGCAACTGGCCATGAACGCAGGCGTCGATGCGGCCAAGATCCCGCAGGCGCTCAAAGGTGGACGTGCAGATTCCGCACTGCTGCAGGAATACCTGCCCCGTTTCGTCGAAAAGGATTATCGACGCACGGGTCGCATCGACAACATGGTCAAGGATCTCAATGCGGTGAACGATCTGGCGCGCCAGACAGGGACATCGATGCCACTGACAGCATTGTGTGCGGAAATACACCGTATGCTGACGGCAGCAGGATTGGGCGGCGAAGATCAGGCGGCTGTCATGGAGTTTTTTGAAGGCGCAAAAGAGGAGTTTGGGACATGATCACGCGTTTTGCACTGTTTGAGGGAACCGTGAAAAGCGGTCAGGTCGAGGCGTTTCGCGCGGCTGTCAAGGAACGGCTTGTACCGCTTTGGACACAGTTTCCGAACACGCTGGATGTCAGAGTGATGTTCAGTGATGACCGGGACCCGGGTGCGCCTGAATTTCCGCTCATTCTGGCGATCACCTACCCTGACATGGCCGCGATGGAGGCCGCATTGGAAGCCCCGGCACGTTTCCAGTCCAAAGAGGTGACGGGAGAAGTTGTTGCGGAGTTCTTTGACGGTCGGATTCACCACCATGTCACCCAGTTGAATGACTTCAAGTCCTGAAAAAAGCGGCCGTGTGACCATGCGCGATCTCGCGCGTGTGGTCGACCGCTCACCGATGACGGTCAGTCGTGCCTTGCGCGGTGACAAGACCGTCAGTGCCAAAACGCGCGAGCGGGTGCAAAAGGCTGCGGACGACCTTGGCTATGTCTATGACAGCACTGCGCAAGCGTTTCGGACGCAGAAAAGCGGCTTTGTCGCCGTTACGTTGCCATCCATCAACAACGCCAACTTTGCCGAAACCTTTCGCGGTCTGTCCAATGGGTTGGAAGGCAATGCCATGCAGCTCTTGCTCGGCAGCACGGACTATCAGATCGACAAGGAACAGCAGCTTGTTCGTCAACTCTTGGCACGCAAGCCCGAAGCTATCGTTCTGACAGGCGGCAATCACACGCCTCAAACGCGCATTTTGCTGCAAAACGCCCGCATTCCGGTGATCGAGACATGGGATCTTCCGCCGGAGCCGCTGGGGCATGTTGTCGGGTTTTCGAACCAGGACGCAATGGCGCAGGTTGTTCATCATCTGGTCGATCAGGGGCGTCGCAAGCTGGCTTTTGTCGGTGCATCGCCGGGCAATGATCTGCGCGGCTCGGCCCGCCGCGACGGTGTGATCGCAACGGCACGTGATCTGGGATTGCCCGAGATCGGTTTTCTCGATGCAGGTCCGGCCCCGGTTTCCATGCGGCACGGTGCTCAGGCCGTCGCTGCGTTGGGCACGTCTGTATTGAAGTATGACGCCTTGATCTGCGTCTCTGATCCGGTTGCTTTTGGTGCCCTGAATGAATGCAAGCGACTTGGTTTAGACGTTCCGGGCGATATTGCGATCACCGGTTTCGGAGATTTTGAAGTGGCAATGGTATCCTGTCCACGGATCACAACTGTTGGTGTTCATGCCAACAAGATCGGGCAGAAAGTCGCAGATGTCTTGCGGGATATCTTTGCAGGTCAGGTTCAGGCGCAATGGGAGGATGTGGGGTCGCAACTGGTTATTGGCGAAACCAGCTAGCGCAGATGACCATTGCGCACTGTGCTGCCCGGTATCAGCGTGAACCCGATA
>CAYGQZ010000333.1:0-4238 GCA_964352055.1 uncultured Rhodobacterales bacterium | reverse complement strand
GCTCTGTTCAGAACCACACTTTCTGCACCAGCAACAGGTTGTTTTTCCACAGAATGGGCGGGAAGCGGAAGTTCGCTGCAGCCGCGAGATCATTTGGGGCCACACCGGAAAACGGACTTTAAATTAAGCATCCCAAGACGGTGGCGCTGGACCGCAAGACATCACGCAGATTGGAGCCCTGCGACTTTACTACTCTGGGCAGTGTCTTCATTTAGGGGATTTCCATCTGCGGTGAGTTCCGATTCAAGATCGAAAACGGAGGCGATCTTGAGCAGACGAACCCTGACCGACGCGCAATGGGCGCGCATTGGCTGTCAGTCGTTCACTGCGTAACAGGGAAAAAGCCAGCTCAGCGGCAATAAACTCTATCTTTACGGGAATAAACGGCGTATCATTTAACATAAGGCCTGAACTGCCTGACGTATTTCTGTCAGCGAAATCTGCGATCTACAACTTCATTTGAACACAATGAACACTTCCGTAAGTGACTGTAAAGTAAAACTATTTATCAAATGTATTTTTTAACGAAAGCCATTTTGACATGACACATTTGTCCTATCCCCCCAGACTCACCTCCGTTTTTCGCCTCTGGCATGGGCTCAAATGTGTGCTTTGGCTGCTTGTGTTTCTCCCTCCATTGGCAGCCCACGCCCAGGACGCAATGATGTTTCCTGCGCGCGACTCTGACCTGCCCAACGGCACCCACTGGAACATGAGCGGTGATCACGGCGGCAGCCAGTCTCGTGATCTCAACATCGCCCGCAAAAGTGGTGGCAGCTGGACCCATCTGCACCCCGGAGGCGGCGGCCAAAACGAAGACGAGATGGTTTTTGGCATGCCTCTTTATGCCCCTGCCGATGGGGTTGTGCTTAGCTGCTGGCGTCAACACCCTGACAACCCGGAACCCGGCACACCCCATATTGAACGGTGCTGTGGCAACGATTGCGAGACCTCTTGTGATGATGATGCCTGCCCCGCAAGCCAGACTTGCAAGATCATGCGCTCCGGCAACCATGTCGCTCTGCGCAAGGATGACGGCGCAGTTGTTCTGATTGCCCATCTCCAGCGCGGCACTCTGCCGGCCTCCATTTGCCCAAAACCGGATACCTTCATGACAGATGCTCGGGTGCGCAGCGGGATTTTTCCTAAAGAGAGCTTTTTGCGGATCTGTGACACTGGCGAAAGCCCGGCGGCAGATGATTGTGTCACGGAGAGACCAACAATCAAACAGGGAACGTTCATCGGGCGGGCGGGCAACAGCGGCGCGTCATCGGGGTCGCATTTGCACTTCCACACGCAGGCCGTGCGAGTCGACAATGGGGTCTTCAAGAAAGATGGGGCAAATTTGCCCGCGTTGTTTAACTACGGATGGCTGAAGCACCGCACGGATGCCTCCCTCTGGAAGCCCTTTCGCAACGATACTATCCGCAACAATCCGGTGCTGGTGCATGCCTCCCCTTTCCTGCGCCGTGCCACGGCCACTGCGGGGGGTGTCAGCCGCACGGCAACGCAGTTCATTTCTGGCAATCGGATGGTCACCGCCTCAATTTCCAGCAGTGACAACAAGCTGAAGCTGATCACATGGGATCTGGTTGGGGTGTCCCGTTTCAGACGCCGTGACGACATTGATGCAGGCGCGGTCAAAGAGGTCTACCTGAGCGAACCGCTGGACAATCACATTCTGGCAGCAGTCCGCCAACAGGACGACACGCTGAAAATGATCGCCTATCAGGTTGGCGTGGACGGCCGTCTGTTTCGCCGCGATAGCTTTGCCGCCGGAAAAGTCAGCAGATTGGCGATGGCCACCCTTCACGGTGTGAACCGCAGATCAGTAACAGCCATGCGCGATGCCAATGGCAACCTGCGCCTGATCGCTTGGGACATCGTATTGGACAACACTGGCACCGCCTCAATTGTGCGCCTTGGACAGGCAACTGCCGGCGCGGTTTCAGCGGTTTCGGTGTCGCGCGCCAAGCATTTCAATGGCGTCTACACCGGCGTGCGCGATGGCAGTGGCAATCTAAAGGTCATTCCTTGGGTCTTGTCCTCTAACGGCCAAAGCTTTGTTCAGCGCAACGCCGGATCAGCGGGCGCGACAAGCACGGTTCTGGATGTCGCCCCATTGGCAGGCGGTGTTGCTGCCGCGATCAAGGACAGTAACGGCAAACTGCGCATGATCACATGGACAGTGGCTGCTGATGGGGATGTCACGCAACGTCGTGGTCTTAACGTTGCAGGCGACGTTACTGAAGTTGATCTTCTGACTGTGCCCTATGGTGAATCAAATCTCGCGGCAGTGGTCCGGGGGGCGGACAACCGCATGTACCTACTTGGTTGGAAAGTGAATGCCGATGGCCGTCACTTGCGCCGGTTGGGATCCAGCCGAGCGGGTGAAGCCTCACGCATTTCTGCGGATTCCATTGCCCGCTCCCACAGCGCGTCAAATGGTGGGGACAGGGACATGATCGTCACAACTTTGCGCAACGCTGATGGCAAACTGAACCTGATCAGTTGGGATACCAATCTGATCAATCCCTAGGCGGTGTCTTAATTTAGGTGATCCAAACCATCGAGCAGGCAAGCGAAACAAACGCGTGGAAGGACGATACGGTTTTCTCACATCTCAGTGCGACCCGGCGGAAGCGTTTGATCCTGTTGAAGAAACACTCGACAAGGTGGCGTTCCTTGTCGAGTGTCCAGTCGATTTGTTGGGCGTTCTTGCGTGGATTGCCCCGTTCGGGCGGCAGGTCACGCCACGGCGACGCTGTTCTCGTCAGCCAAAGGATTGCATCCAGGAAAAGCCGATTGTCTGCTACGGTTCGTCCACGATCGCCGATCTTGCCCGGAACATGTGGCTCAATCCGCGCCCATTGCGCGTCGGTCAGGGTTCGTCTGCTCAAGATCGCCTCCGATTTCGATCTCGAATCAGAACTCACCGCAGATGGGAATGCCCTAAATGAAGACACCGCCTAGGGGGTTGAGGTTGAAAATTTATCCTCGCACACCTGTAGATATTAGAGACCAGATGTGCTTACTTTTTTGACCGACCATTGTTGATGGCCATACTGGTAAAAGAGGGCAGCCAGAACTCCCCAATTTTTTGAGGACAAGCATGGATCCCGTCTCGGAAGCGTTTTTAGCGCTACGTTTTCGGACAGCTTTCTTGGAAAAGAAAGGAGCCGAGTTCCAAGACTGATTTACTAAACTAGCGAGCGATGCACGAATAGCCGCTTTGGAGCGCGCTGAAGGTGGTTCTTGTCTCTTGCTCAATGTCAGGTACGGGCCGTCCTTGCGAACGGCCCGAGTATTTAGATTTCAATAGCTTCCGCGATTGCTAGAGCATCTTCGAGCTCGACGCCGAGATACCGGACTGTGCTGTCCATCTTGGTATGGCCCAGCAAAAGCTGAACAGCGCGCAAGTTGCCAGTCTTCTTGTAAATCTGTGTCACCTTAGTCCGGCGCATCGAATGGGTACCGTATGCAGTCGCCTCAAGACCGATCGACATGACCCAATCTCGTACAATGCGCGCGTATTGACGGGTCGAAACATGAAGACGTTCATGGAAGCGACCCGGCCAGAGGTATTCTGAACCGACCATGAGTTCATCCTCCATCCATTTCGCGACCGAGGCGCGTGTGCCTTCAGAAATCTCAAAGCGCACTGGTTTTTGCGTTTTGCTCTGCAAGACGGACGCCCGCTCCTTGATCTGGCCAGATGCCATCACGTCCACGACCTTCATTTTTACAAGATCACAGCCGCGAAGCTTGCTGTCGATCGCCATGTTGAACAGCGCGAGGTCACGATGGTTCTCTGCAAGTTCAAGTCGGACACGGATTGCCCAGACATGTTTTGGCTTTAGGGGCCGTTTCTGGCCGACGATGCGACCTTTGTTCCAAGCAGGGCGTAGTGCGCGAATGGCAGGTAAATTTGGTGTTTCCATGACTGGTCCTCCGATCCGCCACGCCCTCCCACAACGACAACACGACGTTGACCAGAGCACTGTATCACAGGATGCTGCGCCCCATCCGAGGTCCGGTCTGAGCCCGAAGCTGACATGAGCGGTGTCGGGAGTGGCCATGCCTGCCACGTAATGCTAGCCTCGTAGTCAGACCCGCGTGAGCCCAACCGTTCACTTCTGGTGCGGGAACTCAGGAAGACAGTGTTGGAAAGGCGACTACTGCGATGGCGATCTCCGAACCCTTCGATACCGCAACTCATCTGGAGCTTGGTCTTATGC
>CAYGQZ010000332.1:0-4251 GCA_964352055.1 uncultured Rhodobacterales bacterium | reverse complement strand
GCCTGCGCCAACAGGTAACCCTTGTTGGTGATCCCGAAAACCGCACGTATCGCGTGATCCTGCACCCCCAGATAGAACGTTGTGCCGTGAGGCGAGACCCTATCCTCGGTCCCGTTTGACGCAAGATTTGAGCGCAGGAACATCGATGTCGTGGCATGCGCGGCAAGAAACGCGTCGATAGCAGGTGCATCTGTCGCAGTGGCTGCGCACAGATCCCATGTGCCGGTTGCGCTCATCTCCAGTCCCCCAGGGCCATTTGCCAAAGGGTCAAGGCGGCGACGGCTGCGGTATCGGCACGCAGAATGCGTGGACCCAACGAAACGGAATGGGCCCGGTCCAAGCCATGCAGGCGGGCGCGCTCGCGCTCGGAAAAGCCGCCCTCGGGACCGATCAGAATCGCCCATGGGCCGGGTTGCTCCCGTAAGGCGGGCGTGTCGCCCGCCCCCGCATCAACCAGCGCCTCGTCGCAGAACATGATGTTTCGTTCATCCAGCGTGGCCAAAACCCGGTCAAGACGCTGCAATTCGGCCACCTCGGGAACAAATGTCCCGCCGCATTGTTCGGCCGCTTCGACAGCATGGGCCTGCAAACGATCACGCTGGATGCGGCCTGCATTGGTGAACTCTGTTTGCACCGGCACGATGCGCCGCGCCCCCATCTCGGTCGCCTTTTCGACAATGAAATCCGTCCGCGCCTTTTTGATCGGCGCAAAGAGCAGCCACAGATCGGGTGGCATCTGTACCTCGCGGGTCTTTTCCACGCAGGTCAGTACACCGCTGCGCTTTCCGGCCTCGGCCACGTCGGCCAGCCATTCGCCATCGGAGCCGTTGAACAACACCACAGAT
Source organism: uncultured Rhodobacterales bacterium (assembly GCA_964352055.1). GTDB lineage: Bacteria > Pseudomonadota > Alphaproteobacteria > Rhodobacterales > Rhodobacteraceae > Tateyamaria. The sequence continues at coordinate 3,406 of CAYGQZ010000332.1, read as the reverse complement.
GCCCCGACAGACAATCGCATGACCCCGAAAAGATAATGCGCCTGTTCCCGCGACAGCACGACGGATTGCCCCTGCCCCAAAGGGTGCTCTACATAAAGGCGGATCTTTGCGTCATTCATGGGACCTACATATGACCAACACCACCCCTGCACCAGATGGTCACGTGGCCGATGCGGTAAAAGGCAACTGGGTTGACACGCTGGCCCCCGCTGCGACGCGTCCCTATCTGCGGCTGAGTCGGGCCGACCGCCCCATCGGCACGTGGCTTTTGTTGTTGCCGTGCTGGTGGGGTCTGGCGCTGGCAATGATCCATGATCAGACGGCGACCTGGCACGATGCCGGGATCGCCATCGGATGCGCTGCCGGTGCATGGTTGATGCGCGGAGCCGGGTGCACCTGGAACGATATTTCGGACCGCAATTTCGATGGTCAGGTCGAACGGACACGGTCCCGCCCGATACCATCAGGACAAGTCGGCGTGCGCGGAGCGGTGATCTGGATGTGCGCGCAATCCCTGATCGCCTTTGGCATTCTTTTGACATTCCACGTCAACGCAATCCTGTTGGGCATTCTGGCGCTGGTGCCTGTCGCCGTCTATCCATTCGCCAAACGGTTCACGTGGTGGCCGCAGGTCTTTCTGGGGCTTGCGTTCAACTGGGGGGCGTTGCTGGCCTGGACCGCGCACACGGGAACGCTCGGGGCTCCTGCGGTCGCGCTTTATCTGGCGGGCATCGCCTGGACGCTGTTTTACGACACCATCTACGCGCATCAGGACACCGAAGATGACGCCCTGATCGGGGTGAAGTCCACCGCGCGCCTGTTTGGCGCGAATACCGCACCCTGGTTGCGCAGGTTTCTGATGGCAACGGTTGGGCTCATGGGCATTGCCGCGCTGTTTTCGGCACTGCCCCAGGCTTCGGTGCTTGCGATGGTGCTGGTCCTTGGCGGCCCCTGGGCCATGGGATGGCACATGGCGTGGCAACTGCGCGGGCTCGATATCGACGATCCGGCCAAATGCCTTCGCCTGTTCCGGGCCAATCGGGACACCGGCATGATACCGCTTGTCTTTTTCGGCCTTGCCCTGCTCGTTTGATTGAAACACGTCCCGACAGAGCGTAGAGCATGCCAGACGATCACGACAAAAAAGGCCAACAGATGCGTCTGTCATCCGCTCTTTTGATTTCCGCCACTTTCGTTGCTGCAGCTGCGCTGTCCCTGGTGGCCGCCAGCTTTGCCGTGGAAGTGATCGAAGACAATTCGGAGATCGGAGTACGCGAAGCGCTGGATGCAAACGGCATGACCTGGACCGAGGTCGAGGCGAATGGGCTCAAGGTTATTCTTGCCGGCGTTGCGCCCACCGAGGCCATACGGTTCGCGGCCTTGTCCACCGCTGGCGGCATTGTGGATGCAGCCCGCATCATCGATGAAATGGAAGTTGAAGCTGCCGCGGCAATTGCCCCACCGCGGTTTTCGGCTGAAATCCTGCGAAATGATGCAGGCATTTCGATCATTGGTCTCATCCCGTCCTCTACGAACCAGTCCAAGGTTCTGGAGCGCATAGCGGACATCAGCGACGGTGCGCCCGTCACCGAACTGATCGAGTCGGCCGATTACCCGGCTCCGACCGGGTGGGAGGACGCGCTGGGATTTGCCCTGAGTGCAATGGACAGACTGCCGCGGGCCAAGGTCTCGGTTCAGGCGGGCCGCGTGGCCATCAATGCGATCACGGACAGTGCCGAAGAACGGACCCAACTGGAAGAAGATCTTCGGCGTGCAGCACCGCCCGGGCTTCGTGTCGCTCTGGATATTGCAGCGCCGCGGCCAGTGATCACGCCATTTACCCTGCGCCTGGTCAAGAACGAAGACGAAACCCATTTCGACTCCTGTTCCGCGGATACGGAGGAGGCGCGCGCGCGTATCCTCTCCGCTGCGCAGCGCGCCGGGTTGCAAGGGTCTGCCAATTGCGTTTTGGGAATGGGCGTGCCAAGCCCGAACTGGAGTGAGGCCGTGGAACTGGCCTTTGACGCGCTGAATGAACTGGGCGTCGGATCCGTCACGTTTTCCAATGCAGACATTACGCTGGTCGCGGCCGAGGGCACATCGCAAGCGATCTTTGATCGCGTTGTGGGCGAACTGGAAAACGACTTGCCTGACGTGTTCGCGCTCTATGCCAAGCTGCCGGAAACGGTTGATCCAGACATCGGTCCACCCGAATTCGTGGCAACGCTCAGCCCCGAAGGTCTTGTGCAGTTGCGGGGCCGTTTGTCGGACGCAAACCTGCGCACTCTGGCGGACAGCTACGCGCGGGCCGCCTTTGGATCGGACAATGTCTATACCGCCGCGCGGATTGTCGATGATCTGCCCGCGTCCTGGTCACTGCGGGTTCTGACCGCTCTTGAAGCGCTCTCGGAACTGTCAAACGGTGTCGTGACCGTGACACCGGACAGCGTTGTCGTGTCCGGCAGTACAGGAAAGCCAACGGCCAGTACAAATATCGCGTCCCTGCTGGCTTCAAATCTGGGAGAGGCTGAAGAGTTCGACATCCGGGTGACCTATCTGGAAAAGCTCGACCCGGTCGCAGCCTTGCCCACCCCGGACGAATGCGAAGCCGAGATTGCAGCCATTGTCGCCACAGCCAAGATTACATTTGAGCCGAGCAGCGCCACGATCGATGCCTCTGCCCTCGGTACAATGGATGATATTGCGGAAATTCTGCGGATATGCGGCGATCTCAAGCTGGAAATTCAGGGACACACGGACAGTCAGGGCCGCGAAATCATGAATCTCAATCTCAGTCAGGCACGTGCAGAATCGGTTCTGAACGAATTGCGCGCACGCCGTGTCCTGACATCCAGCTTCACAGCTAAAGGTTATGGCGAGGAGTTTCCGATCGCCGATAACGGTACTGAAGAGGGACGCGAAGCCAACCGCCGCATCGAATTCAAGCTCATTCGGCCCAAACCGACACCGCCGGAGCAGGAAACAACGCTGGAAACCTCAGCCGGATCAGGCGATACAGACGCACAAGAAGGCAGCACCGCCGAAGGAACAAGTGATGAGTAGAACCGAGTTCATAATCGCAACGGCAGTTGTTCTGTTTATTGCGTTTTGCCTGGGATGGTTCGCGAATTGGCTTGTACACCGATTTACCCGAGTCGCGGCCAGCGATGTCGCGGAACTGGACAGAATGAGCCAGGAACTGCACGAAGCTGAAGAAACGCGCGACCAGGCGATTACGTACCTGCAACAGCGCGAAGCGGAATTGACAAACCAGTTGAGCCAGACCGAGGCGGAATTGCGTGCGGCCATGGATGGTCTGCGCGACGCCCGGCAAGAGGCTGAAATGCTGCGCGCCGGACAAGATCGCCAGCACGCCGGTTGACGCAGTCCCCGTAAGGCGGAGGCG
>CAYGQZ010000331.1:0-4283 GCA_964352055.1 uncultured Rhodobacterales bacterium | reverse complement strand
CGGGCATTTGCAGACCACCTGCGTAGCCACGGTGGAATGACCCCGACTGCGCAAAGATCAGCAAGGCTGTTCGAAACGCGGCGGCGAACTGCACGGCCTGCCCTTGAACGGTCATGGAACGCCTGCCCAGATTGGTCTGGCTCACTGTCAAGCCGAACGGTTTCAGGTAATCCGAAACCGCATCGGCGTCTTCGGCGCTGGCACCGTACTGTTCTTCCAATTCCTCGATTGTCAGATATGTCCGCGCAGCCAGCGGCAGCGCACCGATTATGTGCGGGTCGGGAAACAGTCTGGCATCTTGCCGACGCCGCAACAGGATGCTGATTTCGTAAGCCTGTATGTCCGGCACAGCACTGACCGGAACGCAAGACGGATGGGCAGCGTGATGGCTGCCTTCCAGCATGACAAATTGCACTTCAGACATGTGAACTCCCCCCAGTGTTCGCGTAGCAAAAACAGCAAACCGAAACTCGTAACGAAGGTCGGGGAAGTTACTCCGTTTGTGGGAACAGCCCCTGACTCAGCATCGCCGCAGATGCCATGTTCTGAGCAATCATCGACACCGTCGCGGGCGACAGGTCTTCATCCGACGCTTTGGTCATCACGTTTCCAAGCGTATCGATGTACTGATAATACTGTTCCCGACCGTGTTTTTGAGCCTCATCCACAAGGCCTTGGTAGTTTGCAGAGAATTCCTTGGTCGCGGCCTCGGAATGCTCTGTGAGGTTTTTCATGAACTCGGTCAGCAGTTCTGTGTAAGCTTTTTGCGCTGCAGTTATGCGGTTTGCATCTTGCGACGCGACGGCATCGAGTACGGTTTGGTATGCTGCGGCAATTTGATTTCCGTCATCCTCGGGGACGGAGGACGTCAAAGCTGCATAATACTTCTGGGTGTGTTCGGCCTGACGCTCTTGCAACGACGACGCAATATTCGTCAGGCTCTGTGCCAAAGCTTGAACGGCTTCGTTCATCGCCTGAACCACTTCAGGACCGTCACTCTGTGTCGGTGCTTCAACCTCGGGCGTCTCGGTTATCTCAGGGTCCTTGGGTCTGGTTGCTTTGCGAATACGGCGGGATGTGGGTTTCTGTTCTGGCATAATAAATTTCCTTAAAAAACTCTTACCAGTATATCATCTCACTGGAATTCTCGCAATACGAGCGACAGCAAATCAGGGGCAGTCGGCTGACTCCAGCGCATAAAAGACGATGCAGCTTGCAGCTCCAAAGTCTCTTTTGCGCCCGCTTGCTGCATAAGGATCAAATGGATGCAGGGTGATTTGAAAGACCTTCATGGCTTTTGAAATAGACCTGTCGGCTGGTGCAAGATCATCAGCACAAGACACCTGATCTGAGCCAACCACACCTGAACAGCGATGCTTTGGAAACTCGGCACGCACAGATGCGCAGGTTGTTACCCAGCCCGAGAATCAGCGAAAGCCGCGCGTCACGTCGCGATGCTCTGCAATTCGATTTTGGTCACATCCGGGGTTCGCGACGTGGCCAGTGCTTGCGGTGTTTTCATGGTCACCTCGAATGTCCTGAAGGTTGGCCTGTGCAGACGCAAGCGCTGGCGCATTTTATCGGAGGAACACGGTGCAATTCGCGGAGATGGGTATCCATTCTCGCCATCAGCGCATCACGCGGCACGGCCGACGTCGTCCGACATCTGCAAGCCATTTTGCCAATTCGTTTTGGCACGCTGACAACATGGTATACATAACGCGTTGAAACAGGGCGAACTTGCGCTAGCTTGCCACCAAAATTAGCAGGAGAATAATGTGACAAACACGCTGAAAGCTTTGATTGCCGACCATCCGGGCGATGCACCAGCCATTGGTGCACCTGATCGGGCATGGTTGACCTACGATGGCCTCAGGGCTCTTTCAGACAGTGTTGCCGCTGCGCTGCACGCGGCGGGCATCGGGCGCGGCGACCGTGTTGCCATCGTGTTGCCCAATGGTCCCGAGATGGCGACCGCATTTTTTGCAATTGCGCAAACCGCGGTCACGGCCCCGCTGAACCCTGCCTACCGTGAAGATGAATTCGCATTCTATATCGAGGATCTGAAAGCCAAGGCCGTTGTCCTAATGGCGGGCGATGACGGTCCAGCCTTCAAGGCCGCTGACAAGCTGGGTGTCACGATCTTGCGGCTGAATGTTGATGCGTCCGACCCTGCGGGCCAGTTTACCTTGCAGACCGAAAGCACCGGGGCATGTGACACCAGCCTGCCCGAGGCCGGAGACGTGGCACTCATCCTGCACACCTCCGGAACAACATCGCGGCCCAAGATCGTGCCGCTTTTGCAATCCAATGTTGCGGCTTCGGCGCACAACATCGCGACCTCGCTGGCGTTGACGTCGCAGGATCGGTGCATGAACGTCATGCCGCTTTTCCATATTCACGGATTGCTGGCAGCGGTGTCGTCAACTTTGGCGACGGGCGGGCAGGTCTGGTGCGCGCCGGGCTTTGATGCGCTGCGCTTTTTCGGCTGGCTGCGCGATGCCGACCCGACCTGGTACACGGCTGTGCCGACGATGCATCAGGCGATCCTTTCGCGGGCGGCGCGCAATACGGATATCATCAAGGCCGCGCGGCTCCGGTTCCTGCGCTCGTCTTCCGCGTCCTTGCCAGGGCCGGTTATGGAAAAGCTCTTCGAGACGTTTGGCGCGCCTGTGGTCGAAGGTTACGGCATGACCGAGGCTGCGCATCAGATGTGTTCTAACCCGCTGAAACCCGGCACGCAAAAGCCGGGTGCCGTGGGCTTGCCGGCCGGACCCGAAGTGCGCATTGCACATGAGACCGATCCGCAGCTGACAGACGGTGGCGTGGGCGAGGTTGTGATCTCGGGCCCGAATGTCACTCCGGGTTACGAAAGCAACCCCGAGGCCAACGCCAAGAACTTCTTTGAGGCCGAAGGCAAACGCTGGTTCCGTACGGGTGATCAGGGCACGTTCGATGCCGATGGCTATCTGACACTGACGGGTCGCCTGAAGGAAATCATCAACCGGGGCGGCGAAAAAGTCAGCCCCCTTGAAGTTGATGGTGTGCTGTCGGCGCACCCGGCGATTGCACAGGTCGTGACCTTTGCCTTGCCGCATCCCAAGCTGGGCGAAGAGGTGGCCGCAGCAGTTGTCTTGCGCGAAGGGGACCAGGCGACAGAACGTGACATTCGCGACTTCGCCTCGGAACGGCTCGCGGATTTCAAGGTGCCCCGCAAGGTGATCATCCTTGATGAAATCCCCAAAGGCGCCACTGGCAAAATGCAGCGGATCGGCCTTGCGGAAAAGTTGGGCCTCGTGGACACGGCCGCAACATGAAGATCTGTATTTTCGGCGCGGGCGCCATTGGTGGCTACATGGGTGCGAAACTGGCCGAGGCAGGCGCTGAGGTCAGCCTGGTTGCGCGCGGGCCACATCTGGCGGCAATGCAGGCAAATGGCCTGACCCTGATCGAAGAGGGGCAGTCCAAGACGCTGCCCGTCACGGTATCCGACAACCCGGAGGACCTTGGGCCGCAGGACTATGTGATTGTGACGCTCAAGGCACATTCCGTCCCGCCTGTCGTTGGCAAGATGAAGCCACTCATAGGAGAAGACACGACCATTGTGTCCGGCGTGAACGGCGTCCCCTGGTGGTATTTCCACAAGATCGGCACCGACCTGGAAGGCACCCGGTTGGAAAGTGTCGATCCCGGCAATGCGCAATGGGACGGTTTTGGCCCGGACAACGTGTTGGGCTGTGTGGTCTATCCTGCGGCCGAAGTCAGCGAACCGGGGGTCATCAAACATATCGAGGGAAACCGGTTTTCACTGGGCGAGCCCTCGGGCGAACGATCCGAACGGGCGATGCGCCTGTCCCAGGCACTCAACGCGGCTGGCCTCAAAGCCCCGGTGCGCCCCAAGATCCGCGACGAGATCTGGGTGAAACTGTGGGGAAACCTGTCGTTCAATCCGATTTCAGCGCTGACCCATGCAACGCTAGATGTGCTCTGCACTGAACCTGGCACTCGGGACGTTGCACGCAACATGATGCTGGAAGCACAATCCATTGCCGAAAGCCTTGGCGTGAAGTTTCCCATCGATGTAGATCGCCGCATTCAGGGCGGGGCGGACGTCGGCGCGCACAGGACATCCATGCTGCAAGACCTGGATGCGGGCCGTCCAATGGAAATAGATGCCCTCGTGGGCTCTGTTCAGGAACTGGGCCGCGTCACGGGCACTCCGACGCCAACGATAGACACGGTTCTGGCGTTGATCCAGTTGCGCGGGAAAGTCGCCGGGCTTT
>CAYGQZ010000330.1:0-4294 GCA_964352055.1 uncultured Rhodobacterales bacterium | reverse complement strand
TCGTAGGTGCCTTGCACGATGCCTTGGGTCCCGATGTAGATCCAGGACCCGGCTGTCATCTGGCCGTACATCGCCAGACCTTTCCTGTCCAATTCGTTGAAATGATCCCAGGTTGCCCAGTGCGGCACCAGATTTGAGTTCGCAATCAACACGCGCGGGGCGTCCTTGTGGGTCGTGAAAACGCCCACGGGTTTGCCGGACTGCACCAGCAGGGTCTGCGTGTCCTCAAGCTCTTTCAAGGCGGCAACGATCGCGTCAAAGTCTTCCCATGTTCGCGCCGCCCGCCCGATACCGCCATAGACGACAAGTTCGTGGGGGTTTTCAGCGACATCCGGGTGCAGATTGTTCATCAGCATCCGCATGGGCGCTTCGGTCAACCAGCTTTTGGCTGAAATTTCGGGGCCGGTCGGTGGGTAGATGTCACGCAGGTTGTGGCGGGAATGGGTCATGTCGTGCCTCCGAGTGTGGGTGCCAATGCGGCCAAAGCCGTCAGGATCGAAGCCAGATGCGGGCGCAAGATCCCTGCCTTGGCGCTGTCATATTCCCAAGGCGCGGCTTCGTTTGTCAGATAGGTGGATTGGGCCAGTTCCATTTGAATGGCATGAACGTTTTTGTCTGGCTTGCCATAGTGGCGCGTTGTCCAGCCGCCTTTGAAACGTCCGTTCGTTGTTGATGAGAACCCGGCGGCGGATTTGCATATCTCCGCGACGCACGCTTCGATGTCCGGGGCGCAGGTTTCGCCCATGTTGGTTCCGATGTTGAAATCCGGAAGCGTCCCGTCAAAAAGATGCGGAATGACTGATCGGATGGAATGGCAATCATAGAGAAGTGCCACACCGTGCAGATCGCGGACACGCGCGATCTCTGCCGCAAGCGCCGCATGATAGGGCGCGTGATAAAGGTGCAGGCGCGTCGCCGTTTCAGCGGCGGCCGGAGCGGTTTTCCAGATATCCCGGCCATCAAAATCCGTCAGCGGGATCAGTGTCGTCGTGTTCTGACCGGGATAGAGGCTCTGGCCGTTCGGGTCGCGATTGGCATCAATCACATAGCGATGGAACTGGGCGGTTACCGTGGTCGCGTCTGGCAACAGACCGTCATAAAGCCGGTCGATATGCCAATCGGTGTCCGCCAATGTGCGGCCCTGATCGTTGAGTTGCCCGGCAATGTCATCCGGCACCCATGTCCCGGCATGGGGAAATGCGAGAATGACGGGCGAAGGTCCACGCTGCACGCTGACCGGGGTCATGCCAGCCCCGCTGACGTTGATCCCGGCAAGTCTACGGCTGCAGTCAGGGCACCGCTTGCGACAAGGGCGCGCGCCGCGTCGATGGACGGCGCCATATAGCGATCCTCGGTCAGGGTTGGCACGCTTTGGCGCAGGGTCGCAATCGCGGCCTTCAGCGGCGCGCTTGTCTGCAACGGTGCGCGAAACTCGATCCCTTGCGCTGCGCACATCGCCTCGATCCCCAGAATGACATTCAGATTGCCATTCATGCGTTTGAGGCGGCGGGCAGCGTGGGCGGCCATACTGACGTGGTCTTCCTGATTGGCGGATGTCGGGGTGCTGTCGGTGGTGCACGGGTTGGCCAGATGCTTGTTCTCGCTCATCAAAGCTGCTGTCGTGACTTCAGCGATCATCAGACCGGAGTTCAGCCCCGGGTCCGGTGTCAGAAACGGCGGCAAATCGAAGGATAGGGTCGGGTCGACCATCAGCGCGACACGCCTTTGGGCGATGGCCCCGATTTCCGAAATGGCGACCGCAATCTGATCGGCGGCAAAACCAACAGGTTCGGCATGAAAATTACCGCCTGACACGATCAATGCGTCATCAACCAGAACCAGCGGGTTGTCCGTCACAGCGTTGGCCTCGATCTCGAGCGTGCGGCTTGCAAAGCTCAGCAGGTCCATCGCGGCACCGGTCACTTGCGGCTGGCACCGAATGCAATAGGGGTCTTGCACACGCGTGTCGCCATCGCGGTGACTTTCCCGGATGTCCGAGCCCTCCATAAGAGCGCGTTGTGCTGCGGCGACGGCGATTTGGCCGGGATGTCCGCGCAAGCTGTGAATGGCCTCGTGCAGCGGGGCGGTTGAGCCCATGATCGCATCGGTCGAGAGCGCCCCTGTCAGCACGCTTGTTTGGGCATTTTTCCATGCGCCCCAAAGTCCCGCCAGCGCGCAAGCCGTCGAAAACTGCGTGCCGTTTATCAGGGCAAGCCCTTCCTTGGGGCCAAGGACGATGGGGGCGATGCCCGCTTTGGCAAGGGCGCCGCCCCCGGCCATGCGCTGCCCTTCAAAGGTGGCTTCGCCTTCCCCGATCATGACCGCCGCCATATGCGCCAGCGGTGCAAGATCGCCGGACGCCCCGACCGAGCCCTGATCCGGGATCACAGGGATGACCCCTCTGGCGAGCATTGCCTGCAAGATTTCAATCGTGCCCATCGCTGCCCCGGATGCGCCGCGCCCCAATGACAAAAGTTTCAGCACCAGCATCAGGCGGGTTGTCGCCGCGTCGAGCGGTTCGCCGACGCCGCAGCAATGGGACAGGATCAGGTTGCGCTGCAGCTTTTCTACATCTCGGGTCGCAATCTTGACATGGGCGAGTTTCCCAAAGCCGGTGTTGATGCCATAGATCGCATCCTCGCCGCGCGCAGCTTTCAGGACTTGCGCATGGGCCGCATGGATCGCGTCATGAGACGCCGGATCGAGTTCGACGGGGGAACCGGATTCCCAGATATCGTGCAACTGTGCGAGCGTCGCCGCCCCGGGCGTCAGTGTGATCGTCATAGGATTCCCTTGAATATGCGCGCGTGAAGCGGGTTGTATCCGATCCGGTAGGACAGCTCTGCCGGGTGATCTGCGTTCCAGACACACAGGTCTGCGCGGCCCCCGGGGATGATCCTGCCACGATCCGTGATGCCAAGTGCGCGGGCCGCATGCGCTGTGACGCCCAGCAACGCCTCGACCGGGGTCAGGCGAAACAGGGTGCACGCCATGTTCATCGTCAAGAGCAAGGAGGCGAGCGGAGAGGAACCCGGGTTGCAATCGGTCGCGAGGGCCATCGGAACACCATGGCGCCGAAACGCTTCGATGGGCGGAATTTGCGTTTCCCGCAGCGTATAAAACGCGCCCGGCAGGACGACGGCCACGGTCTCTGAGGCGGCGAGTGCTTGGGCATCGGCGTCCGTTGCGTATTCAACGTGATCTGCACTCAGGGCCTTGTAACGTGCCGCCAACGCCGTTCCACCCATATGCGACAGTTGCTCGGCATGAAGTTTGACGGGCAGACCCAGTGCGACGGCGGCATCGAACACACGCGCGATCTGCGCAGTGTCAAAGGCGATCCCTTCGCAAAACCCGTCGACCGCATCGACCAGACCTTGCGCCTGCGCGGATTTGAGGGTCGGTATGCAGACGTCGTCGATGTAATCATCGGCTCTGCCTTTGTATTCCGGCGGAATGGCATGCGCGCCCAAGAAAGTTGTGCGAACGTCCACGGGGCGCATCTTGGCGATCCGGCGCGCCACGCGCAGCATTTTCAACTCAACCTCGGTATCGAGCCCGTATCCGGATTTCACCTCGATCAGCGTTGTGCCTTCCGCGATCAGCGCGTCGACGCGCGTCAGTGCGTCTTGCAGCAGCGCATCTTCGGACGCTGCGCGCGTGGCAGTTACGGTAGACAGGATGCCCCCGCCTGCGCGTGCCACCTCTTCGTAGCTCGCCCCGTTCAGGCGCAGCTCGAACTCAGCCGCGCGGTTGCCGCCAAAGACCACATGCGTGTGACAATCGATAAGGCCCGGCGTGACAAGGCGTCCGCCCAGATCGTGCGGAGGCTCCGAGAGGTAGGCAGACGGAATTTCATCTGCACGACCAACCCACGCGATCTGCGTCCCGCGCATCGCAATGGCTCCGTTTTCGATCAGACCATAGCCCCGGTCGTCGGCAAGCGTTGCGATATGCGCGTTGGTCAAGAGCATCGGATCGATTCTGGTTGCAATTACGTAATCTTTATACTTTTATGTACATACATAATATTCTGTCAAGCGGAGCCTCACATGACCAACATCTGGGCCGAGACCGCATTGCTGCCCGGCGGTTGGGCGGCAAACGTGCGCGTGGAGATATGTGCAGACGGGCGGATCGGAGCGGTTGAGGCCGGATCGCCCGCCCAGGGCACACGTGTGCCGGTCCTGTTGCCCGCACCGGTCAACGTGCACAGTCACGCGTTCCAGCGCGCGATGGCCGGCCTGACCGAGCGGCGCGGGCCCAATCCAAAAGACAGCTTCTGGACCTGGCG
>CAYGQZ010000329.1:0-4324 GCA_964352055.1 uncultured Rhodobacterales bacterium | reverse complement strand
TTCAAACCGGGACGGCGGCGAAGCCAAAAGCGTTGATCAGACGTTCCATAAGTTCATTGAGCGTTGGCTTGGGTCAGGTGGCAGTGAGATGGCCACAGCACAATCCTTTGCAATTGAACTGACCGAATTGCTGGGCGTCCCACGGCCCAATGTATCCGACAAGGATGGCGACTTTCTTGACTACCGTTTCGAACGGCCCGTGACGTTGACCCATACAGGGCGCAAACGGAACGGACGGATCGACCTGTATAAAAAAGGCCATTTCATCCTCGAAGCCAAACAATTCGTGACGGCAGACACCCAAGACAAAAATACCTTGCACCTGTTCCTGGAAAAGGACGCGCCCAAACAATCGGGGCATGGCAAGCGCGGCACATCCAAGTTTGACGACACCATGATGAAGGCGCGCAATCAGGCCGACAACTACGCCCGTGCGGTGTCCAAGGAAGACGGGTGGCCGCCTTTTCTGTTGGTTGTGGACGTTGGCAACGTGATCGAACTCTATGCCGACTTTTCCGGGCAAGGGCAGGGGTATAACCAATTTCCCGATGGCAACCGCTACCGCATTTATCTGGACGATCTGCGCGCGCCGGAAACCCGGGACCTGTTGCGCACGATCTGGACGGATCCCGCCAGCCTCGACCCGTCCCTGAAATCCGCCAAGGTCACCCGCGAAATCGCCACCCACCTTGCGGAACTGGGCAAGAGCTTTGAAGGGCAGGGGCATGACAGCGAAACGGTTGCGCGGTTCCTGATGCGGTGCCTCTTTTCGATGTTTGCCGAAGACGTGGACCTGATCCCGCGCGATAGCTTCACAGACCTTCTCAGAAAGCTGCGCGGTCACCCGGAACATGCGCAACCGTCGCTCAAGGGGCTGTGGCAGGCCATGGACACGGGCGGGTTTTCCCCAGTCTTGATGCAGGACCTCAAGCGGTTCAATGGTGGTTTGTTCAAGGACTCGGATGCTCTGCCCCTGAATGCCTTGCAGCTTGGCTTGCTGATCGAAGCGGCAGAGGCGGACTGGAAACAGGTCGAACCCGCGATCTTCGGCACGCTCCTTGAACGCGCCCTCGACAAGCGCCAGCGCCACAAGCTGGGCGCGCATTACACGCCGCGCGCCTATGTAGAGCGGTTGGTGACGCCCACGATCATGGAGCCGCTGCGCGAGGACTGGCGCGATGTGCAGACCGCCGTGCAGCGTTTGACGGCGGATGGCAAGGACACCGACGCACTGAAACTGGTGCGCGACTTCCACAGCAAGCTGTGCGAAATCCGCGTGCTTGACCCGGCCTGCGGGTCCGGCAACTTCCTCTATGTCGCGCTTGAGATGATGAAACGTCTTGAGGGCGAAGTGACGGCGCTGCTGGCCGAACTGGGCGAAACGCAGACCAGCTTCATCACCGTGGACCCGCACCAGTTTCTGGGGATCGAGCTGAACCCATGGGCCGCGAATGTGGCCGAGCTGGTGTTGTGGATCGGCTATCTGCAATGGCACTTCCGCACCTATGGCAAAGCCGCCCCGTCCGAACCTGTGCTGCGCGACTTCAAGAACATCCGCAATGCTGATGCGGTGCTGGAATGGTCCGACCGGACGCCGCGCATGGATGACACGGGCAGGCCCGTCACCCGCTGGGACGGCGTGACCACGATCCGCCACAACGTGACGGGCGAGGAAGTGCCGGACCCAGACGCGCGCGTGCAGGTCTATGACTATGCCAAGCCCAAGGCGACAAAATGGCCCGAGGCAGAGTTCATCGTGGGCAACCCGCCGTTTATCGGCGCGTCACGACTGCGCGACAGCTTGGGCGATGGGTACATTGAGGCGCTGTGGAAAGCCTACCCCAAGATGCGGCAAAGCGCCGATCTGGTCATGTTCTGGTGGGAAAAGGCGGCGCTGGCAGCGCGCGCGTTCAATGCCAAGACGGGTAAAGGCACCCGCCGCTTCGGCCTGATCACCACTAACTCCCTGCGCCAGACCTTCAACCGCCGGGTGCTGGAACCGCATCTGAACGATCCTAAAAAGCCGTTCTCGCTGCTCTTTGCGATCCCGGATCACCCTTGGGTCGATACGCTCTATGGGGCCGCTGTGCGGATCGCGATGACGGTTGGCGCGGCGGGCAATCGCGCGGGGCGGCTGTTGACCGTGGCGACCGAGAGCAAGGAAAAGAGCGAGGCAGATGGGCGGCAGGTGACGTTTGACCATCAAGTCGGGAAGGTTTTCGCGAACTTGCAGATTGGGGCGGATGTGGCGGGTGCAACACCTTTGACAGCGAACGGGAAACTTGCAACGCGCGGAGTAATGCTGTTCGGAGCGGGCTTCATAGTCAGCAAAGAACGCGCCCGCGATCTCGGCTATGGAACCGACAAATTCGCTGGCAAGGTAATAAAGCACTATCGCAATGGCCGCGACCTACTCGCTACCTCCAGAGGCGTAATGGTTATCGACCTCTATGGACACACCGAAGAAGAGCTTCGCAAACACTCGCCAGCGATCTATCAGCACGTGAAAGATAATGTTTGGCCAGAGCGCTCCCAAAACAATCGGAAATGGCGACGAGAGAACTGGTGGCTTTTCGGTGAGCCGCTGAGCACATTTCGGCCCGCACTTGATGGCTTGCAGCGGTTCATAGTGACGGTTGAAACCGCAAAGTTTCGAACCTTCCAGTTCTTGGATGGTGATGTGATGCCTTACAACAAGCTTGTTGCGCTTGCTATCGAAGATGCGAGCATTCTGTCCGTTCTTTCTTCCCGGCACCATGTAACTTGGTCCTTGGCGGCAGGAAGCTGGTTGGGCGTGGGAAATGATCCGGTATATGCGAAGACCCGAACCTTTGATCCCTTTCCCTTCCCAGACCTCACCGACGAGCAACGCACCCACCTGCGCACCTTGGGCGAAGACCTCGACGCCCATCGCAAGCGCCAGCAGGCCGCGCACCCCAAGCTGACCCTGACGCAGATGTATAACGTGCTGGAAAAGCTCCGCACCGGTAAGACCATCGAGGGCAAGGACCGCGAGATTTACGACCAGGGCCTGATCGGCATCCTTAAGGACCTACACGACCAGATCGACGCCGCCGTGGCCGAGGCCTATGGCTGGCCCGTGGACCTGAGCGACGAAGAGATCCTGCTGCGCCTCGTCGCGCTCAACAAGGAACGCGTCGAAGAAGAGGCGCGCGGCCACATCCGCTGGCTCCGCCCCGATTACCAGAACCCCACTGGCGCGCAGGCCGCCAAAGGCAAGACCGCCGATATGGATTTGGGTGTGGTCGCCAAGATCGAAAAAGCCCCATGGCCCAAAACCATGCCCGAACAAATTGCCGCCGTCCGCGAGGCCCTTGCGGACATGGGCGAGGCCACCCCCGAACAAATCGCCCGCCGCTTTGTCCGCGCACGGGCCAGCACGGTGGAGCCGCTTATGCAAAGCCTCGCGGCACTGGGCCAAGCGGATTTGGGCGAGGATGGCAGGTATGCTGCGTAAATCTGCATTGCGCTGTGCGTTGATCGTTCTGGGCGGTCTGCTTGCCCCGTTTGCCCACGCGCAAAACTTCTCTTGCCGCATCGGAACCCAGCCCGCGTGTCTCGACTACGGCGATCAGATTTGCTCCAGCAGGGGGAAATGCGTGGACAGTTCAAGCACGTGCTTTGACCAATACCAGTGCGGCTATGAGGGTTTTACCTGTAAGTCCAATCTGACGGAATGCGTTGATGAATATGACGAGCTTTTGCGGCGGCATAATACTTTGGTCGATGACCACAACGCGCAGCTTCGGCAAAAGAACGAAGTGATAGAGGAATATGACGATCTGGTCGCGCGCTACAACGGCTTGCTTTCCGACGCCAAAGCGACAGCTACGAGGTTAGACGAGATGCGCTCTTGTCTGGTTTTTGCGACCGATCTCGAAGATGCACAAGCCTGCGGTTACTGACCTCGATTTTGGTCCGCTGGAAGTAAGAAATTGAGCTTCACGTGGTATTTTATGTGGTATGCATTTTTTCTATGATCAGAAAGCGAATTGAAAACAAAATCTTATCTGTATAGTAAGGCTGATCCTCGGTCCGCCACCGAAATCACCTAAGAATCTGTTTTTGGTTTAAAAAATAGACTTTAGATAAGTTATCCCACCATTTTTCCCACCGGGTGGTTGTTGCGATCACTCTTTCTTCTTGCGGCCCAAATTCACGGTCAACACGCATTGGATGTGTGGAAACTTGAACGATCAATCGGACTGCGCCAACGCCAGCTGCGCCCGGAGCCAGTCAAATGCCTTATCTTCGCGGGATATTCAACCAGTAACCGATGCTTGTTGTCACGATGCATCTGCCA
>CAYGQZ010000328.1:0-4335 GCA_964352055.1 uncultured Rhodobacterales bacterium | reverse complement strand
GGCCTCCTGGGCCGTCGAGGGTGGGGTTGGTGCTTATCTTCTGGGGTCGCGGTCGTCCTTTGCAGGTATCGTCCCAGGACCCGGATCTTACTTTGGCGTCGACGTGGTGACGTCCGAAGGTTCCGTTGAGGGTCTTTCGATGGGCGGGCTTCCGATCCGCGCCGATACCGATATTGACGTCACCTTTGTCAAGCTCAGTTACACTCACGTGTTCGATGCCGGGCTATGGGGCGGTACTCCGGCGGTCAATCTCAATGTGCCGTTCGTGCTTGACGCGAACCTGGCCTTTACTGGCGTGACACCGCCCATAGACGGCGTGCCGATCGATGACAGCACATCGGGTATTGGCGACATAACCCTGACGCCGATGGTCGGCTGGCGTTCCGGTATGCTGCACTACAGTGCTGGCCTATCCATCTTTGCCCCGACCGGGTCTTACAGCACGGCATCCATCGATGTACCGGACAGAACGATCAATGCGCTCAGCACAGGCAAGAACATCTGGTCGTTCCAGCCCGTTTTTGCAGCCACGCATATGAACCCCGATACAGGACTGGAATTCTCTGGTGCTGCAAGCCTGCTTTTCAGTACCCGCAACAAGGACACGGACTACCAGAACGCGCCTGCAATCAACCTCGAAGGAACGGTGATGCAGCACTTGGCGTCCGGTGTGGCGTTCGGAGCGACAGGCTATGTTTACCAACAAATCAAAGACGATTCTGGCAGCGGTGCGGCCGCCACGCGCGCAGAGCTTGGCGCGTCCAGCCTGCAAGCCAGAGTGTTCGGGGCAGGCCCGATCATCAGTTATTCCGGGGTTTCTGTATTCGGCCAGCAGGCCAGTTTTCAACTGAAGTACTTTACCGAATTCGCAGCCAAGCGTCGGTTCGAAAGCGATACCTTGTGGTTCAATGTGTCTTTGACGTTCTGAACAGACAAGAAAGATCGCCAAGCACCCGTCACAGCCTTGGTGGCCTCGGATTTCGCTGGCAACACGTGTCAATTGCAAAACTGTGGGACCAAATATCGACACGATCCTTAACCATTCAATGCGAACATTGGGCATGGAGGTCTCGCCGCGCTTTGCACAGCGGCGGAAGACCCGGATCAATCTTTGTAATGCACCCGCGCGCATTGGACAATCACACGTCCAACCTGTGATCAGAGTTGACAGTGGTCTCTAAATGACGCCGATCTCAGCCAGAGCGCGATTGAGTTCAATGGGAAGAGGCTCTTCATCGGCACGGCCTTTGGGCAGGTCCGGTGGCGTATCTTCGGGTTTCAGGTAGCGCCAGCCCTGGAACGGGCGTTTCAAGGCGGATTGCACCCGGATCAATTCGGGGTCCGAGACGATGGCACAGCGACGGATGCCGTCCTGACCGATATACTCATCCAACCGCAGAATACGTTGCCGACAGGTCAGCACGCCCTTGATGACCCAAAAGATAGAGCCGCCCGCCAGGATTTCCGCTTCGCGCTTGGGCCACATGCGGGTGACATGCCGAGGCAGCCCGTCCGGCGTCTGAGCGCGTTTTGTCGCTTGCCATGCCGCCAGATCGTCCATTGTTTCGGTTCCGACCGACAGCTTGATCAAGTTGATGTAGTTATCCACAGACTCACCCCTGCCCTATACCAAATATTGTAGCAGCGTTGCGTCGCACTGCAAGGTGTTGTGCTTGCCACACCCCTAGATTTAGTGTTGTGGTGTGAATTTTTCACTAGTGGTTGTGGTGATTATACCGTAAATTGATCACCTGCACAGTTGCCAACAGAATCGACGACCACATTGGGGATGCCATTATGACACGCTTTGCCGCGCCGATTGCCGAACAGATCTGGGACATGAAATATCGGTTCAAGGAAGCGGATGGCACCCCGATTGATGTTACGGTCGAGGACAGCTGGCGCCGGATCGCCAATGATCTGGCCCGGGTTGAGGATGACCCGGCGCAATGGGAGGGCAGGTTCTATGACGCCCTGGAGGATTTCAAGTTTCTGCCCGCAGGCCGGATCACGGCAGGGGCCGGCACGGCGCGGTCTGTCACAATGTTCAACTGCTTTGTCATGGGCACGATCCCCGACAGCATGGGTGGCATTTTCGAGATGCTGAAAGAGGCCGCGCTGACCATGCAGCAGGGTGGCGGAATCGGCTATGATTTCTCGACCATCCGGCCCAAGGGGGCGAGTGTGAAGGGTGTGGCGGCGGACGCCTCTGGCCCGTTGTCCTTCATGGATGTGTGGGATGCGATGTGCCGCACGATCATGTCGGCGGGGTCGCGCCGGGGGGCCATGATGGCCACGATGCGCTGTGACCACCCGGATATCGAAGCTTTCATCACCGCCAAATCCGACGCCGCACGCTTGCGCATGTTCAACGTCTCGGTCCTTGTCACCGATCCGTTCATGGAAGCGGTGAAGGCCGATGGCCCATGGGATCTGGTCTTTGATGGCACCGTCTACAAGACAGTTCAGGCGCGCGCGCTGTGGGACGCGATCATGAAGGCCACCTATGATTACGCCGAACCTGGTGTGATCTTCATCGACCGCATCAATGCGGCGAACAATCTGAATTACTGCGAAACCATTGCCGCCACCAATCCGTGCGGCGAGCAGCCCCTGCCGCCCTATGGGGCCTGCCTGCTGGGGTCGATCAATCTGGCCCGCCTTGTCACGGACCCGTTCGAGGATGCGGCAAAGCTGGACGGCGCGGCGCTGGCCGAGTTGGTGGCCACGGCCGTGCGGATGATGGACAATGTCGTGGATGCATCCAGGTTCCCGCTGGAGGCACAGGCGCGCGAGGCGGCAGCCAAGCGGCGCATTGGTCTGGGCGTCACAGGGCTGGCCGATGCGCTCTTGATGCTGGGGCTGCGCTATGGATCCGACGAGGCGGCGCGTCAGACCGAGGACTGGTTGCACGCCATCGCCCGCGCCGCTTATCTGGCGTCGGTCGATTTGGCCAAGGAAAAAGGGGCGTTTCCACTGTTCGATGCTGAGGGCTATCTGGCCAGCGGGTCGATGCAGGCGATGGATGCGGATGTGCGAGATGCGATTGCCGAACATGGGATCCGCAATGCGTTGCTGACTTCAATCGCGCCGACCGGAACGATTTCACTTTATGCCGGCAACGTCTCAAGCGGGATCGAGCCTGTCTTTGCTTATGCCTACACCCGCAAGGTCCTGCAGAAAGACGGCTCGCGCAGCGAGGAAGAGGTTGTGGATTATGCCGTTCAGATGTGGCGGGATCTGAACGGGGACGCGCCCCTGCCCGACTATTTCGTCAACGCCCAGACCCTTGCCCCCATTGATCACGTCAAAATGCAGGCGGCGGCGCAGAAATGGGTGGATTCGTCCATTTCCAAGACGATCAACTGCCCGGAGGACATCAGTTTTGGTGACTTCAAGGATGTCTACATGGCCGCCTGGGATCAGGGGTGTAAGGGGTGTACAACCTACCGGCCCAATGACGTGACCGGTTCGGTTTTGAGTATTTCTGAGAACAATGAAGAAGCTGCAAGTCTTCCGGCGCTCGATACAATTGCCGATCGGCTCAAGTGGGCACAAGAAAAGGCGGGATTTAACACACAAGAGGAAGCAGCAGAAAAACTTGGAATAAGCCGAAGCAGATATTCAAACTGGTTGGGGAACTCGCAAAAACTGTCGAAAGAAGGTGCCGAACTTGTATCAAAAACGTTTGGTGTCCCTGCAGGTTGGCTCCTTTTTGGTGAGAACGACAGTGCACCGGAAGTCATTGTTGCCACCGAAGCGGAGCCTTTGCAGCCCCATGGCGATGTCATCTATATGTCCGAACCTCTGGACAGGCCAAGCGCGTTGGAAGGCCACACCTACAAAGTCAAATGGCCCGACAGTGAACATGCGCTCTATATCACCATCAACGATGTGGTGATCGGGGGCCATCGCCGCCCCTTCGAGGTGTTTATCAACTCCAAGAATATGGAGCATTTCGCCTGGACGGTTGCGCTGACCCGGATGATTTCAGCCGTCTTCCGGCGCGGGGGCGACGTGTCCTTTGTGGTCGAGGAACTCAAGGCAGTGTTTGATCCGCGCGGAGGCGCGTGGATGGGCGGCAAGTACATTCCGTCGATCCTGGCAGCCATTGGAGGCGTGATCGAACAACACATGATCGCAACGGGCTTTATCGCAGGCGAAGGCATGGGCCTGAAGGCCGATCCCAAAGCCGAAGCGGCGCATGTGGGCGGCCCGAAAGGCAAAGCGTGCTCAAGCTGCGGCAGCTATGAGTTGCGGATGGTCGAAGGGTGCATGACCTGCGCGTCATGCGGCTTTTCCAAGTGTGGATGACTGGGTGGTGCTGCAATTATT
>CAYGQZ010000327.1:0-4370 GCA_964352055.1 uncultured Rhodobacterales bacterium | reverse complement strand
TGGCCGCAGACCATTTCAGTCTTTCTCAGCCACAGGATGCTCTGTGTGGGGTGCATGGTCAGCCCGTTTCACACCGTGACGGATGCCTGCCGGGAGTATCATCTGAATGCAGACGCGTTTTACGCCGAACTTCTGAAAGCGGCGCATCTGGTCTGAACACCGTCAGCTTTGGACCAGCACCACCAGCGCATGAGGGTCGCATACGGTAATTCGCTTGCGTTTGCTCATAACCAGCCCCTGCTTCTCCCAACGCGACAGAAGTCTGCTGACCGTGTGCAGGGTCGTCGCCGTCAGTTCTGACAAATCCTGGCGGGTGATCGGAAAATCAATCTCGATCCCTTCGGCCACTTTGCGACCCGTTTGATTGATCAGTCGCAACAGGGCATTCGCCACGCGCTGTTCCACTTGCTGGGTGGCCATTTCGACAAGACGGTTGTTCATCTCTCCGATACGGTCGCCGACGGTCTTGTATGTCTCAGTGGCGAACCCGTCATATTCTGCGACAAAAGTGTCCCACAGTCGGGTGGGCCAACTCAGGACCAGGGCCTCGCTGGCGGCCACGGCCGTGGCAGGGTAGGTTTCCTTGCCCAGTGCCCTGGCGAGACCAATCAACTGACCTGCCGGGACATGCAGGGCTGTCACCTGTTCGCCCGTCCCGGTGATGCGAATAACGCGGACATAACCATCCAGCAGCATATAGAACCTGTCCGCCGGCGCCCCTTCATCAAATATCGCAACCCCCGAATCGAACCTTCTGGACGTCGCCTGATCAAGAATCGTGCGGATCTGACGCGCCTCAAGTCTTGAGAACAGCGGCAGGTGGGTCAGCAGGCTTTCATCCAGCCGGGGGAAAGTCTTGTGGGCATTCGGAGCATTCATGGTGCCGAGCCTGACACAAAGCTGTCAGCAAAGCTATGGCGCTGGTCAAGCCGGGCACCACACGTTTCTTTTAGGACTTTGCGCCAGCGCAACGTTCGTTTGTCCGATCAGCCTAACCTTCCCTTCAAGACATACAGTGATCGGAAAGGAAGCAAACAATGATCCGCACGCTCGCAACTGGAATCGCACTCGCCGCCCTGATGGGCGGGGCCGCCTTTGCTGAAACCTTCGAAGTTCAGATGTTGAACAAAGGATCCGACGGGGAAGGCATGGTGTTCGAACCGGCGTTCGTTCAGGCGGCTCCGGGCGACACCGTCAAGTTCGTCGCAACCGACAAGGGCCACAACGCTGAAGTCAACAAAGGCATGCTGCCCGAGGGTGCCGAGCCCTTCAAAGGCAAGATCAACGAAGAACTCGAAGTCACGCTGGATGTGCCAGGCGTCTATGGCGTGATCTGCAAGCCGCATTTTGCCATGGGCATGGTGATGACCATCGCCGTTGGCGATGTGCAAGCACCCGAAGAATTCCTTGAAGGGCGCGTGCCAAAGCGGGCGCTTGAACGCTTCGAGGCACAACTCGGCAATCTCTGAAATTTCCGGCGGACGGCATGATCGTCCGCCACCCTCAAGCAATCACAGGAGGAAGACGACATGACCAAATTCATCAACCCCGGATTTGCAAAGACCAGCCGCCGCAACGTTTTGCGCGGAACTGTCCTTGCCGGTGCCGCCGCAATGACAGGTGCCGGTGCCACGGCCGCGATGCGCAGACCCGCAAAGTTCGACAGCATCAACGCGACCTCTGCCAGGCTTTACAAGGCAGCCGGCACGCAAGAGGCCGACTCAACCGCGAAACCAGCCGACCTGTCCGGCTATACCCGTGTGAAACAAGACCTTGTGGCGCCACCTTTTGCTCCGGTTCACGAACAGGTCGCGACCGGTGGTCCCAAAATCATCGAAGTGACCATGGAAACCACCGAAAAGCTGATGGTCGTGGATGAAGACACCGGGGCCGAAGTTTGGGCATTGACCTACAACGGCTCGGTCCCCGGACCGCTGATCATCTGTCACGAAGGCGACATGGTTGAACTGACCCTGCGCAACCCGGTTGACAGTGTCATGGAGCACAACATCGACTTTCACGCCTCGACCGGGGCTCTGGGCGGAGGTGGTCTGACCCACGTGTACCCCGGCGAAGAAACGGTACTGCGCTGGAAAGCGACCAAGCCGGGATGCTTTACCTACCACTGTGCACCCGGTGGCGCGATGATCCCTTACCACGTGTGTCATGGTATGAACGGCGCTGTGATGGTGTTGCCCCGCGACGGGCTCAAGGACCGGGACGGCAATCCGCTGACCTACGACTCGATCGCCTATATCGGCGAGCAGGACTACTATCTGCCGCAGGACGAAAACGGTGACTTCAAAACCTATGCAGCCGCAGGCGACGACTATGCCGACAGCATCGAAGCGATGCGGGGTCTGGTCCCGACCCATCAGGTCTTTAACGGTGCCGTCGGTGCATTGACCGGCGAAAACGCGCTGAAGGCAAAGGTCGGTGAGACCGTGCTGATGATCCACAACTCTTGCAATGTGGACAGCCGTCCGCATCTGATCGGCGGGCATGGCAACTATGTCTGGGAGACCTCCTTTACCGATCCGGCGCTGACCGGCGTGGAAACCTGGTTCGTGCGTGGCGGCTGTGCGGTGGCTGCGATGTATACCTTTGAGCAGCCGGGCGTTTACGCTTACGTCAATCACAACCTGATCATTGGTGTCCTGCTGGGGGCAACCGCGCACTTTGTTGTCGATGGGGAATGGGACAACAACCTGATGGAGCAGGTCGTGGCCCCACGAGAGTTCGCAACCTGAGAAAAAGGGAAAGGATAACGCCATGTTCGCCGTCTCAAGACACCCCAAACCGGTCCTTTTTGTCGGTGCTGTGGGCGTTGCCATGGCGATCATGGTCAGCGGGGTCGCGCTGTTGCAGCGCGACCTTGATCCGTCACTGGGACCCGTCATGGCGGACAAGGAAGTCGTTTTGCCAGACGGCCGCACGCTTTGGGTCCAACGGCACGAAGTCACCATCGCGGAATGGAACACCTGTGCGGCAGAAAAGGCCTGCGCCCTTACTCTGAGGGCCAGACCCGATCAAGATCCCGAGAAAACCCCCGCCACCGGGCTGAGCTATCTTGACGTGCAAGAGTATGTTGCCTGGGTAAACCTGCGTACCGGACATCGCTACCGCCTCCCGACGGCGGCGGAGTGGAGCCACATGGCGGCCTCTGTTCTGCCCGACAAGCCAGACCCGATCTTTACGGACCCGGCGCTGACGTGGGCATCGACCTATCTGACCGAAGGTGCAAAGCCTCGCGCATTGAAAGCGCAGGGCAGCTTTTCCGTCTCGCCCGAAGGGATCGCCGATCTGGATGGAAGCGTCTGGGAATGGACCATGGAGTGCTACGATGGCAATGCGACGGATCCTGACCGTTGTCCGGCATTTTTTGTCGGCGGCGAACACGTGGCGGCCATGTCCTATCTGATCCGCGACCCGGCACGCGGCGGTTGCGCCGTCGGCTCGCCCCCGGCCCATCTGGGTATGCGCCTTGTCGCAGACAAACGCGCATAAGCGCTCCGGAATTGCGCATTTTGCGTGATTTGCGCATGGGTATCCGGTTCAGAACAACGCGCACTGCCCCCTTCTCCCGAATGCTCTCAACATCATCATCACCCCGGTCAGCCCGCAAATCGAAAATACCCGGCCGGGTTGAAGGTGTATGCGCCAACTGCAATGATCGACCCAAACTGCTTTTCGCCATAAATGCAGATGCTGACGGCGCGTCCTTTTGCAAGAGAAGCCGGGTCAGCTTGGCCGCCGACGCGATACCATGATACGTGGGCGCATCTTTTGGTCAGATGCGGACTTTTTTGCAGGCCGGTAGAAATCGGACCCCGCTCATCCGTCTCCCTGGTGAAGCCACCTTTGGCTTTGTCCAGACAAAGGAAACGACCCACGTTTTTCATGACCAACTTGCTTGCTGCCGCCGCGCTTGTCGGCGGCACCGGCGTCTCGGCGCAAGATTTCTTGCCACGCGCCGATGTGGAGGCCGTCACCGGCACCTATCGCAGCGCAGCACCCGAGGCATGGTACGGCGGCTTCGGCACCCGCGAATTCACCTTCGCCAATGGCCAGTGGCACCTTATCTTTACCCATGCGCTCGATCCGGCCATGACGATGCGCACCTTTCAGTTCCGCACCGGCGGGCCGTTCGAGATTGGCCAGCCATCCGAGGCGGTCGAGGGTGCGTTCCACGATATCTTCCGTGAGGATTGGAAGCATGCAACGCTGCTGACCGACAATCTGGAGATCGTGGCGGGAATGGGCATGGCTGACTGTGGTTTGACCTACAATCTGGAAACCGACATATCGGAAACCGGTTGCGCGGCGTGGCGGCCTGTTGCGGAGTGCGGCGAGGATCATGACCTTTTCGC
>CAYGQZ010000326.1:0-4379 GCA_964352055.1 uncultured Rhodobacterales bacterium | reverse complement strand
TAGGCGTGCGCAATGCCGCACAACTCCGAACACTGACCGAAATAGATGCCCTCTTTCTCGGCTTTGAACCACAGTTCGGCCAGACGGCCGGGAACGGCGTCCTGCTTTACGCCAAAGGCCGGGATCGTCCAGGCATGAATCACGTCCGCGCCCGTCACTTGAACCACGATTGTCTTGTTGACCGGGATCACCATCGCGTTGTCTGTCGCCAGCAGGAATTCGTCACGGCTGTAGCCTGCTTCGACCAGGGCTGCTTCGGTCTCTGGCGTGAGCGAATTGTCACCGCCCGTGGCCGGCGCGCCAATCATGTAAGCGTCAAACGCAAATCCTTCGTCGACATATTCATAGCCCCAGAACCACTGATATCCCGTTGCCTTGATTGTGATATCCGCTTCCGGGATTTCTTGCTGGTGGAACAGCGTGGGCAGCGAAAACGCCCCGATGAACACCAGAATCACAATCGGGACAACCGTCCATGCAATCTCGATCGGTGTGTTGTGGGTAAAGCTTGCCGCAACGGGGTTGCGCTTGCGGTTGTAGCGGATGATCACCCAGGCCAGCAGACCGGTCACGAACAGCGTGATGATCGTGATGATCACGAGGATCATACCGTCCAACCACTGCAACCGGCGCGCGACCTCGGACGCGGCGGGCTGAAAACCCATCGCGCCGTCAACCGGTTTTCCAATTATTTCAAGGCCTTCTTGTGCCCATGCGGGAACTGCTGCCATTGCGCTGAGCGCGCCCGAGATCGTTAGAAGCTTTTTCATCTGGTCGTCCTGATCTTGATGGATCAATTAGGTTTCGGAGAACGGCCACTACGCGCACCGCAGACCCCGCCCGTTGTATTGTCGAGACTAACAATCATATCTTGAACACAAGATAAAGGGTTTTGGGCGCGTCAAACGGACGCTTTGCACGAAATTGCCCCACGCCAACGCCACACGAATCCATAGGAATGATACATGTCTGACGCCCCCTTCGCCCCGCTGGAAACCAATGTGGCCCGCGACGATGCCCTTGCCATACTGCGTGCTGCCACGGATGGCGCTGATGATGGCGAGCTTTTCTTTGAGCGTCGCCGCTCCGAAGGTCTGGTCTATGACGACGGTCGCCTCAAGACAGCCAGCTATGACGCGTCCGAAGGGTTTGGCCTGCGCGCCGTGCGCGGGGAAGTCGCCGGATACGCCCATTCGACCGAGATCAGCGAATCTGCCCTGCGCCGTGCCGCTGAAACCGCGCGCCTTGCGGTTGGCGACGGGGGCGGAACGCTGGCGGACGCGCCGCAACCCACCAATCGTCATCTTTATTCCAGCGACGATCCGATTGCCGGGGCCTCGTTTCCGGTCAAGCTTGAGACATTGAAAGAGGTAGACGCCTTTCTGCGCGGCCTTGATTCCCGGGTCGTGCAGGTCTCGGCTTCGATGGCGGCGTCCATCCAGGAGATAGAGATTTTGCGCCCCGACGGTGTGTCTGTTCGGGATATCCGCCCGATGACGCGCCTGAATATCTCGGTCATCGTTGAACAGGACGGACGCCGCGAAAGCGGCAGCGCAGGCGGCGGCGGACGCGTTGGCCTTGATGGTCTGATGGCACCGGGTGACTGGCAGGCCAAGGCCCGCGAGGCGTTGCGCGTGGCTGTGGTCAACCTTGATGCGGTTCCGGCACCTGCGGGTGTGATGGACGTGGTTCTTGGACCCGGATGGCCCGGCATTCTTCTGCACGAGGCCATCGGTCACGGGCTGGAAGGGGATTTCAATCGAAAGGGCAGTTCCGCCTTTGCCGGGTTGATGGGTGAGCGGATCGCGGCCCCCGGCGTAACCGTGCTGGATGACGGCACGATCCCGGATCGGCGCGGGTCCATCACTGTGGACGACGAAGGCACGCCCTCGGCCAGAAACGTGTTGATCGAGGACGGT
The DNA here is from genome assembly GCA_964352055.1 of uncultured Rhodobacterales bacterium. Taxonomy (GTDB): domain Bacteria; phylum Pseudomonadota; class Alphaproteobacteria; order Rhodobacterales; family Rhodobacteraceae; genus Tateyamaria. The sequence continues at coordinate 2,460 of CAYGQZ010000326.1, read as the reverse complement.
ATTCTGGTCGGCTACATGCAGGACCGCCAGAATGCGCGCTTGATGGGCGTCAAGGCCACCGGCAACGGACGCCGTCAAAGCTATGCCCATGCGCCGATGCCGCGCATGACCAACACCTATATGCTGGGCGGCGATGCGGCCCCCCAAGACATCGTTGCCGACCTCAAGGATGGGATCTATGCCGTTGGGTTCGGTGGTGGTCAGGTCGATATCACCAACGGCAAATTCGTGTTTTCCTGCACCGAAGCGTACCGGGTCAAGGATGGCAAGGTGGGCGCGCCGGTCAAGGGGGCCACGCTGATTGGTGACGGGGCCACGGCGTTGAAGCAGATCCGGGGCATCGGAAATGACATGGCATTGGACCCCGGCATGGGCAATTGCGGCAAGGCGGGCCAATGGGTGCCGGTCGGTGTGGGTCAGCCCACATTGCTGATCGGCGGATTGACCGTGGGTGGCTCCGCCTCCTGATAAGGGCGACGGGCTATGGGTTCCAACTTTGCGCACAACCGTGCCACGAATTTAATCGAATACGCTGTCATTGATTCATCGGCTGTTAACCTTGCCGATTCTATAACGATCCCAGCAATGGACGGAGTTACGGATGACTGAAGACACGGATACCCATCCTTCTTCCACTCACCCCCCACTCCCACCCACCTCGGAAGACGACCAGTTCATGCGTCTCCGTCTGTTGCGATCCCGCCGGGTCGGCATTGCGACGTACCAACGTCTGCTGATTGAATACGGCACCGCGCAAAACGCGCTGGCCGCGCTACCTGAGGTAGCGCGCGCCGCCGGCGTTGAGCGGTATGACATCTGTCCTGAAGGTGTAGTTATCGCCGAGTTGAAAGCCGGGCGGGCCGCAGGGGCCCGACTGGTCGCGCGCGGCAGTTCCACTTATCCCCACATGCTGAATGATTTGGCCGACGCACCTCCGTTCCTGTGGGTCATTGGCGATCCGAAGCTGCTGCGAAAGCCCATGATCGCCATGGTCGGGGCGCGCAATGCGTCCTCCCTCGGCACACGAATGGCACGAAAGCTGGCGACCGAGTTGGGTCAGGCCGGTTATGTCGTGGTATCGGGGCTGGCGCGTGGCATTGATGCCGCAGCCCACCTTGCAGCCCTGGAAACCGGCACAATTGCTGTACAGGCGGGCGGCGTCGACACGGTTTACCCGTCCGAGAATGCCGAACTGGCCCGAAACATTGCAAAATCCGGCCTGCGTCTGAGCGAGCAGCCCATGGGCCTGCAGCCCATGGCGCGACACTTCCCGGCCCGCAACCGGATCATCTCAGGGCTTGCCCAAGCCACCATCGTCGTGGAGGCTGCCGCGAAGTCCGGCAGCCTGATCACGGCCCGTGATGCGCTTGATCAGGGGCGCGATGTTCTGGCCGTGCCCGGCCATCCGATGGACGCCCGCGCATCAGGGTGCAATATGTTGATCCGGGATGGGGCAACACTGGTCCGCAACGCAGAGGATGTGCTTGAGGCGTTGGCGCCGCTGACACAACCGACCGCACCCGAGTTGCCGCTGGTGGCGCCCGACGCACCACCGGCCGAGCGTCGCAGCCTGCGGGAAACCGCGCAGCTTCACAGCCAGATCCTGTCCCGGCTCGGGCCCTCTCCGCTGGCCGAAGATCAGCTGATCCGCGATCTCGGCAGTCCTGCGGCGGATGTGGCGCCCGCGTTGATCGAGCTTGAACTCGACGGCAGCATCGAACGTGCGCCCGGTGGGCTTTTGACCCGCGCCAGTTGAGCGCACCCTGTCAGGGTCGGTTGACAATACGCACTTGCACCCCACATCTTGCCCCGCCATAGAGCGTAAGAATATTCTTGTTTGAGGTGTAATCGTTAAATGCCCGTTGTCGTTGTCGAATCCCCGGCCAAAGCCAAGACCATCAACAAATACCTCGGCGATGACTACACCGTATTGGCGAGCTATGGCCACGTGCGCGACTTGCCCGCCAAGGACGGATCGGTCGATCCGGACAATGAATTCGAGATGTTGTGGGAAGTTGGCAGCGACAGCAAGAAGCACATGAAGGCGATCGCGGACGCCCTCAAGGACGACAACGCCTTGATCCTCGCGACCGACCCCGACCGCGAAGGCGAAGCGATCAGCTGGCACCTGCAAGAGGCGCTGACCAAACGCAAATCTATCAAGAAGGACACCCCCGTCAGTCGCGTGACCTTCAACGCGATCACCAAGGCCGCCGTCTCCGAAGCGATGAAGAATGCGCGTCAGGTCGACATGCCGCTGGTCGAGGCGTATCTGGCCCGCCGCGCCCTAGACTATCTTGTGGGCTTCAATCTGTCACCGGTGCTCTGGCGCAAGCTGCCCGGTGCAAAATCGGCGGGCCGTGTGCAATCGGTGTGCCTGCGCATCCTGACCGAACGCGAGATGGAGATCGAAGCCTTTCGCAACCGCGAATACTGGTCCGTCAAGGCCGTGCTTGCTTC
>CAYGQZ010000325.1:0-4393 GCA_964352055.1 uncultured Rhodobacterales bacterium | reverse complement strand
TTCATGTCGATATGCGCGTGCCGCGGCATTGATTGCTTAGAACTCGATTCAGCCAATCGCTGAGAACAGCGCGAACGGCAGCCAGGGCCGAAAGCTCTAATTGTACCACCGTCCATGGAGAGCTGATTTCTGCGGATGCTGCGCGACCAGTAATCGCGCAGCCACTGGTTCACCTCGCCTCCACCCAATTTGCCAGGATCAACCCCGGAATACCGTCCGCCGCCCGCACTGCATTGCGCGCCAGATCCAGTCGTTTTGCCAGCTTCACCTGCGGCACAAGAATGAAGATCGGGGCGCTTACCACACCGCGCCCGGTTTTCGATCGGGATCGTACGGCTTTGCCACGGGTGTTCAGCCGGGATTCTGCGATCAGCAGGCTGGGCCGGTTGCGCCGATAGATGAAGCGCAGCCGAAGGCCCGATCGCTGCTCCCACTCACCCGGTGTAATCCGTCCGCCGCGTCTGGATTTCCCTGCCGCCTTGGTTGGGATCGCCAGCCAGAAGCCGTTTTTCGATCGGATCAGCGGCCCGGTATCATGTGCGTTGATGATCTCGGGTGCCTTTGACCAGATGAATGCCGCGGCGTTCAGGCTGGGTTCCCGCTTTGGATAGAATTCCGACCGGATGCTGCCCGCCAGTCGTCGTCCCAACCCGGCCCCGGTGATCTGGTCGCGCCAGTCTGATTTGAGCCCGGTTCCGGCCTCGCGCATCGCAGCACTCACGGCCTTTTCACCGGCCTTGATTTCAGCGGCCATCATGGCGGCGAGATCCGGATTGATGTCGAGTTTCAGCTTCAAATTTCCATAGACCTCATTTTCCGGCTATGATGCGCATTCATTTCAACTTCAGAACCGGGGAGGACAGCGATGATTGATCGTGACGCGTTTGTGGAGAAGGCAAAGGCAAATATCGATAAGTGGAACGCAGAGATCGACAAGATGCAGGCAAGCGCCAGGGAAGCGCAGGCTGATGCGAAGATCGAATACGAGAAGCAGCTTGCGGAAATGCGCAAGCAGCGCGACGAGGCCGAGGCGAAGATGAAGGAGGCGCAGCAGGCATCGGAGGCTGCGTGGGATGATATGCGCAAGGGCTTCGAGCAGGCTTGGGAGAACCTCTCGGAGTCGTTCCAGAGTGCGATGAAGCGGTTCAAATAATCGGGCAATCTGCCACGTCGATGCTCCTCACTGCGGCGAGGTCGGTATCAACGTCAGACTGCAGCTTCATGATGGCCTCAGGTCCAGCGTCCAGATCAGCCGTTCTGAGTCCCGGGCAGGCTCGCCCTGAATGACAAAGCTGTCGGTCCCAAGAATGATCAGATCGCCGGGCCGGGGGTCCGCCAGATCGCTCACCCGCACATCAACAGTGGTTGCGTCACTGAGAATACGCGCTGCGCCAAAATCAGTGATGCGATCCGGTGCACGTCGGATGACGCGAACGGGACGCTCCTCCGACGTGGTGCCCGAGATCCAGACCGCAGCCACCGCCATATCAGCATGTGCAAAGATGCGCTCCATGGCGGTCGCAAAAGCATTCATCAGCGTGAACCGTCAGTTTGAGCTGTGCAGGCGGATCGCAAGGCGGGGCCGTTTGTTGACTGGCAGGACCGAGGCCTCGGTCATCAGATCAATCCAGCGGCCCTTTTCATCGAGATGCTGGCGGGCATAGAGCGGCAACCCAACCGTATTGGCCGCTTCCAGCAGATTGGCCGGCCCGCCATACGTGGTGAAGGTGTCAAATGTGCCCAGCGGAAAGGCGATACCTTCGCCTGCCGGGATCAGCCGCTCAGAGGTGCCATCCGACAATGTGACACTGCCATTGTATTCCTCAAACAGAATACCGGCGAACGGGAAGTTGCGGCGCATGTCTTCGCGCAGCGGCTGACCACCGGTGGCGGAGAAGAACTTGTAGGCGTCTGCTGTTTTGGAATGGGAGATCAGTTTGTCGAAGAATTCCGAACTGACCAGCGCGTAGGCATTGGTCATGGTTTCCCCGAGAAGGTTGTCCTCAATGCCGCGCAACACGGTGCGGATCATGCCCTGAACATTTGTCCCGGCAGTGCCGAGCAAGAAGTCCACCGAGATCTGGGCCAGACCAAATTCCGTAAAGTAATTGTAGAGCGTGGTCCCCGCACCGTCTTTCACGATGCCGCGCAGGGCATTGATCTCCATGTATTCGCGGGTCTGGGCATGCTTGCGCCGCATCAGGGTCAGCTTTCGGTTCATCACTGTCAGCAGGGGATCCGCTGCATCCGAGACACCGATTGCCGGAATGCCCTGAATGTCGGTTGGCAGGATGACATCGTCATGCGGGATCCACGGCAGAGCAAAGGAGCGCATGGAGCGCCCCTCGCGGGTGCCGACAGTTGCTGGCGCGCCCATCGGAACCGAAGGCAGCAGGCTCAGAACACCTTCGTGCTGTTCGATGACAACGCTGCGCTGGGTGACGCCTTCAAAGCGAAACAGGCCGATCTGGGCGAGACGGGTGTAGAGATTGGGCAGGATGTTGATGGCCTGCGTCATCTCGGCCAGAGAATAGCCGCCGGTATCAAAGGGATTGCGGGTGATGGTCATGGGGGGCTCCGGAGTGTGAAGGGGTGAGGAGATGCGGATCAGGCCGCATCGCGGGCAATGATGCCCAACGCTGCCAGTTCCGTGATCTTGGTGGTGATCTTGGCCGCGTCATCAACTGTCGCGTCATAGGCAAGCCCGGCGCGCGAGACGATCGCGGGACCGCGGGTCACGACGATGCCGAGCGCATCTGCGAGGGTGGCATCAACCGGATAAAGCAAAACCGCGGCGGCGGTTTCTGCGCCATCCGAGCCACCGTCACTGGCGAGGGTGTACTTGCCGTTGACGGTAATGCGGCCAAGGACAGAGCCAACGGGATAGGTCCTGCCGGACGACAGCGTGATGGTGTCGCGGGTGTAGTTCGGGTTGACCTCATATTTGAGGACATCGCCCATGCTGGGCGGTTGGGTCAGAACGGTCATGGATCAGGCTCCGTGAGGGGGTTTTGGGTCAGCGGGCGGCGTCGGTTGCGGCTTTTCTGGCAGCGGCAACGAGCGGGCTGTCTTTGGCAGCGGCTGCAGCAGGGGCGCTGACCAGGATTGATGCCGCATCACCGCGCGCTGCCAGGTCTTCGAGCACCTGAGCGCGCAGGGCTTCGGGCTTCAGCCCCCGCTTCACCGCATCTGCAGCATCGATCTGCACACCCAACCGGGACGCCTGGGAACAGATCTGCGCCACTTCGGCGGCTTCGGCGCGGATGGCATCGGCATCCGGGGCGGCAGCAGCGGGCCTGTCCAGTTCAATTGTTTGCACGGGTGCGGATTGCCAGTGCAAGGCGTGCGGTACCGAAGCGACGGGCGGTGCTGCCGCCTCTGTTTCCGCGGGTGGTGTTTCCGGTTGCGATGTGGGTGCGTCGGGCTCCGTTTCATCGGCGGGATCTGTGATTGCGTTCATGGGTATCTCCTTTGGGGTTTTGGGATCAGTTGCGCGTGGTGGCTTGGGCGAACCTTGGATTGAGGCTGACCGGTTCAGGGTTTTGGCAAAGGTCCGGAATGCGGTGCGGGGATCGGCGACGGCATCGGCCAGACCAGCGGCCACAGCTTCCGAGCCCCGCAGTACGGCCGCTTCGGTATCCAGAGCAGCCTGCACGTCCAGGCGATTGCCGCGCCCGGCCGCTACGGTTTGTGCAAACAAAGTCCGCAAACTTTCCAACTCTGCCTGCATCCGCGCCTGCACGGTGTCCGGCAGCGGCTCATAGGGGTTGGCGTCGATCTTGTGTGCCCCGGCATGCACCAGTGTGACGCTCACGCCTTTCTGTTCCAGCATGCCGCTCATTTCGGTGTGCAGGGTCACGACGCCGATGCTGCCAACAGCGCCAGTGCGTGGCAGAGTGATGTGATCTGCCTGTGAGGCCAGAGCATAGCCAGCCGACAGTGCGTGTTCGGCGACAAAGGCGTGGATGGGTTTAACGTCCCGTGCGGCGCGAATGCGGTCAGCCAGATCGAAGGCCCCGGCGACCTCGCCACCAAAGCTGTCGATCTCCAGCGCAATGCCACGCACCGCGGGATCGGCAACTGCCGCGTCAATCCGGGCCGCGATCCCTTCATAGGAGGTCAGCCCGGAGGATTGTCCGATCCAGGCGCCGCGATGCACCAGCGTGCCCCCAATCTCTATCACTGCGATGCCATCAATCAGCGCGAAGGCCCGGGTGTCGTGATCCTGTTGGCGATCGGCAATCCCGCCGCCGATCAACGACGTTTGGGCGGGCAGGGCGGCACGTGTGACGTCTGCCCCAGCCTGATCGGAACCATGAAAGGTGATTTCCTGCCCGGCGATCCGGGGTCCCAGCCCGCAGAGAAAGGCCAGCGCTTTGGAGGGCTCCACCAT
>CAYGQZ010000324.1:0-4489 GCA_964352055.1 uncultured Rhodobacterales bacterium | reverse complement strand
CTGCCAACAGGCAGAAAAAGAGGAAGATGCGCAGGCGCAAGCTCAGGCGGGTAAACATGTCAGGTCTCGCAAACCAGTTTCAATATGGGGTCATCGGCGGGCATGGCCTGCCAATCGGCGTCCGCCACGGTACCGTCCGCGGCAAAAGTCGCGCCATCGATCAACAGGGCAGAACGGGCATCGGCACAATCAAACAGCATCGGCGCCAGATTGACCGGCGACCAGCGCCCAAAGAAATAGAGGTCAGCCAGCCGTTGATCCGGCACGGCGTCATTGGTGCGTGCGGTGCCTGTGTCGATGGCGGCAAAGCGTTTCGTGTACGGCCAGATTTGCGTCCAGGGCCGGGCCCAGCTTTGCTCCTCGACGGTCATGGCGATTTCGACGCCCTCGGGCAACCGTTCGGCCGTGCGGCCAAACCATGTGTATTCATTGGAGATTGTCATGCCGATCATCCCGGCCCCGGCTGCAATCGGAATGACCCATTTCGGCAGGCGGCGACCCGTCACGATGTTGAGAAACATGGCAATGCCAGCGCATGCGATCCCGGCAAAGACTGTGGCAATAAGTTCTATGAACATCGGCTCATCCTAGCATACCTTTGCCTGACCCTGCCGCAGATTGCATGGTCTTGACCACGACAAAAGCGTCCCGCAGATGGCTGCGCTCAAAATCAGACAGGTTGGAGGGGTCCAGATAGTTCGATGGCTTTTCGCCCGCTTTGATCTGTTTCGCCTGATGATCCAGCCGCGTTTCAGCAATCAGGTCATAGGCGGCCAGCAGGTCTGCGCCGCCGGTCCCGGACATGATGCGTGCATCGCGGGCGGCCTCAAGACGGGCGCGCGTATTGACCTGTTTCAGCGTGCCCTGCAACGTGTAGATGCGCGCCAGATCGACCACGGGCACGACTCCGTTATGCTTGAGGTCCAGCCGGTTGCGGTGCTCGCCCGATCGAATTGTCGCCAGCCCGCGCAACAGGCCAATGGGCGGCTGATGTTTCAGCGAATTCGAGATCATGTGGGCGGTGAAGATGGAGTTTCTGGCCGCCCGTTTCAGTGTTTGGGTCTGCAAATCGGCAAACAGGCTTTCATCGCCCCCAATGGGACGCAGATCGAACATGACAGAGGCCAGCATTTGTGCCTCGGGGTCCGGCTTCGCAATCCAGCCCTCAAAATAGCTGCGCCAGGTTTTCAAGGGCTGGCACCAGCGCGGGTTGGTCGCCATCATGTCGCCGGGGCAATAGAAGTACCCGCAAACATCCAGCCCATCGCTGACGAATTTGGCAAGCTGCGTGAAATAGGGCATGTCCGCGTCCGTTACATCATCGGACAGGATCAAACAGTTGTCCTGATCAGAGACGCCGGTTTGTTCCTGCCGCCCCTGCGAGCCGCAGGCCAGCCAGAGATAGGGCACAGGCGGCGCGCCCAGCTCTGCCTCGGCCAGTTTCAGCAGACGGCGGGTGGCGGTATCCGCGATGTCGGTGATCAGCCGGGTGACCACTTCGTGCCGGTTGCCCGAATCCACAAGCTGCACCAGAAGCTGCGGGATCTCGGCGGTGGCGCGGGCCATCTCGGTGGCATCTTGCGCCTTGGCGACGCGGCCCACCAGATCGGCCGACGACATCGCCTGAGCCCGCGTCAGATCGGTTTGGGTCACAATCCCCAGCAATGTGCTGCCCTCGACAATCGGGATATGGCCGATGCCGCGTTCTACCATCAGGTGCAACACATCGGTGACCAGCGCCTTGGGACCAAGCGATAGGGGGGCGGGTGTCATGATCGAGGACACAGGCGCCAAGGGATCGACACCTTCGACAACGACGCGGCTGTTCATGTCGCGCAGCGTCACAATGCCTGCAAAGACATCGGCGTCATTGACGCAGATGGATGAAATATGGCGCGCGTGCATCTGTCCTGCGACCGTGCGGATCGGTGTATCAGGTGCGCAACTGACCGGATCGCGGCTCATCAACTGATCCACGGACATGGTCGCAAGGTTTTTGCGATCCTCACGTTGGGCGCGGCTGCGGTCAAAGAACTTGGCGACCTTAGGATGCGTCTTGATCAGGTCGAACAGCGTGGCGGCAGGCATCACGATCAGCGTGCTGTCTTCGCTCACCGTTGCGGTGCGGGTGGCGTTTTCCTTGCGCAGCAACGCGCGTTCGCCAAAGGAATTTCGGGGGCCAAGCAGGGACAGCGGCACGCCTGTATCGTCCGTGATCTCGATCGTGCCATTTGCGATGATGTAAAGGCTGTGCGCCGCGTCGCCGATGGCAAAGACCTGATCGCCCGCGACCACGTTCTCGACATGACAAATCTCTGCCAGGGTCATCAGATCGGCGTCCGTGAGGCTGTCATAGGGGTGCACAGAGGCAAGGAACTGGGTCAATTGTGCCGATATGGGCATGTCGCTGGCCTCATGGGATGGGAATGTCCTGCCCGCGCAAAGTGGGCAGGACGAAAGTGTGGAGTGCCTTTACCGCCACCAGAGGGACGGCGGTAAAGACCGTTTCTTAGTGGTCTTCGACCGCGACACCTGCACCCCGTGGGATGCGAACGCTTTGGACAAGGTCCTTGATCTCTTGCGGGGTCTCTTTGGTCATGCCGGACACAAAGTAGGCGACCGCAAAGTTGACCATCGCACCAATCGCACCAAAGGAGGTGGACTTGATTGGCCCGAGCAGCGGATCAGCGTCGGTGAAGCTGTTGGTATCCGGTACAAAGAACCAGCCCTTGTGCAGGAAGATGTAGACCAGTGTGACCACCAGACCCGACAGCATCCCTGCGACCGCGCCAGTATTGTTGATGCGGGTCGAGAAGATACCCATCATCAGCGCTGGGAAGATCGAGGCCGCCGCAAGGCCGAAGGCCAGAGCCACCGTCTGCGCCGCAAATCCCGGAGGATTGAGCCCCAGCAGAACCGCAACCACGATCGCTGCCGCCATCGATATACGGGCTGCCATCAGTTCAGACTTCTCTGACATGTTCGGGGTCAACTGACCTTTGAGCAAGTCGTGAGACACAGCCGAAGAGATCGCCAGCAGCAAACCCGCCGCCGTGGACAGAGCCGCCGCAAGGCCACCCGCAGCCACAAGGCCGATCACCCAGCCCGGAAGGCTTGCAATCTCGGGGTTGGCAAGCACAAGGATGTCACGGTTGAAGTTGGTCAACTCGTTGCCTTCCCAGCCCTTTTCAGCCGCTTTGGCCTGCAGATCCGCGTTTGCATCGTTATAGTACTGGATTTTGCCGTCACCGTTCTTGTCTTCCCAGCCGAGCAGGCCAGTTTTCTGCCACGTCGCCATCCATGCGTACTCTGGATCGTTGTCGATCTGCTCGACGCTGACCGCTTCGCCGTCGGTACCATTGGGCCACATCAGGTCAGAGATGTTCAGGCGTGCCATGGCACCAACTGCAGGGGCAGTGAGGTAGAGCAGAGCGATGAACACCAGAGTCCAGCCAGCAGACCAGCGGGCGTCGGATACTTTTGGAACCGTAAAGAAGCGCATGATGACGTGAGGCAGACCCGCAGTACCGATCATCAGAGACAGGGTGAAGAGCACCATGTTGATGGTCGAACCGTGTGCCGCCGTATATTCGGCAAAGCCGAGGTCAGTCACAATCTGGTCGAGTTTCGCAAGGAGCGGTTCACCCGATGACGCGTGTTCACCAAACAGACCCAATGCCGGGATCGGGTTGCCTGTCAGTTGCAACGAGATGAAGACCGCCGGGATCGTGTAGGCGGTGATCAGCACGCAGTATTGCGCCACCTGAGTGTATGTCACGCCCTTCATGCCACCAAAAACAGCATAGGCAAACACCACACAGGAACCGATCAGAAGGCCCCAGGTCGTGTCGATCTCAAGGAAACGACCAAAGGCGATGCCCACACCCTGCATCTGTCCGATCACATAGGTGATTGACGCTGTCAGCAGGCAGATCACCGCAACCAGACGCGCAGTCGGGCTATAGAACCGGTCGCCGATGAATTCGGAGACTGTGAACTTGCCGAACTTGCGCAGGTAAGGGGCCAGCAACAGTGCCAACAGCACATAGCCACCGGTCCAGCCCATCAGGTACGACGAGTTATCGTAGCCAGTGAAGGCAATCAGACCTGCCATCGAGATGAACGAGGCCGCCGACATCCAGTCTGCCGCAGTGGCCATACCGTTTGTGACGGGGTGCACGCCCCGACCAGCGGCGTAGAATTCTGACGTGGACCCGGCACGGGCCCAAATCGCGATGCCGATGTAAAGCGCAAAGGACGCGCCTACAAACAGCAGGTTAAGTGTAAACTGATCCATTATCCTATTCCTCGTCTACGCCAAATTGCTTGTCGAGTTTGTTCATCTGCCAGGCATAGAAGAAGATCAGTGCCAGAAAGACGATGATCGATCCTTGTTGCGCAAACCAGAATCCAAGGTCAGTGCCGCCGACCTGAATGCCCGACAGCATCGGACGCAAGATGATCCCGAAGCCGAACGAGACCAGCGCCC
>CAYGQZ010000323.1:1632-4497 GCA_964352055.1 uncultured Rhodobacterales bacterium | reverse complement strand
TCCTGTTCGGGCACGCGGTGACCGCCTACCTCAAGCCTGTTTTTGACAAGCACGCCGCGGCATTTGATGCAGCCGGTGTGGATCCGAATTCGGGTCTGGGCAGCGTGCTTGCCGTGATCGACGGCATGGCCGATGGGGCTGCCATCAAGGCCGAGATCGACGCGCTGATGGCCGAACGGCCACCGCTGTACATGGTGAACTCGGACAAAGGCATCACCAACCTGCACGTTCCGTCGGACGTGATTATCGATGCGTCCATGCCTGCCCTGATCCGCGCTGGCGGCAAGGGCTGGGGGCCGGACGGCGCTGAAGCGGACTCTAATTGTGTGATCCCCGACAGCTCCTATGCCTCTGTCTATGACGAGGCGGTCAAGTTCTGCAAAGCCAACGGAGCCGTGGACCCGACGCGTGTCGGGACTGTGCAGAACGTCGGGTTGATGGCCCAGAAGGCCGAAGAATACGGCTCGCATCCGACAACATTCGAAATCCCGGCCGATGGCACGGTCCGCATGATCGCGGCAAATGGCGACGTGTTGCACGCACATACGGTTGAGGCGGGCGACATCTGGCGGTCGGCCAGCACGCGCAAGGCCCCGATCGAGAACTGGGTGCAGCTGGCGGTTGAGCGTCAGAAGTCCGAAGGCTGCGACGCAATCTTCTGGCTGGACGAGACCCGCGCCCATGACGCCGAGCTGATCAAGATGGTCAAGCCACTGCTCGCCGCGGCGGGTGCCACGGACAAGTTCCGTATCATGGCCCCACGCGAAGCCACCCGTGTGTCATTCGAGACGATCTATGCAGGCAAGAACAGCATCGCGGTCACCGGCAACGTGCTGCGCGATTATCTGACGGATCTGTTCCCGATCCTCGAGCTTGGCACGTCGGCCAAGATGCTTTCGATCGTCAAGTTGATGAATGGCGGTGGTTTGTTCGAAACAGGTGCTGGCGGGTCCGCCCCCAAACATGTTGAACAACTGGTTGAGCAAAACCACCTGCGCTGGGATTCCCTGGGGGAGTTTTGTGCCTTGGGTGAAAGTCTGAAATATTTCGGCATGGTCAACGACAGCGCCAAGGCGACGGTTCTGGGTGTCGCCGTGGATACGGCCACGCAAGGCATCCTTGATCACAACAAGTCGCCAGGCCGCAAGGTCGGTCAGCCAGACAACCGTGACAGCCATTTCTTCTTTGCGCTCTATTGGGCCCAGGCGCTTGCGGCGCAGACAGAAGATGCTGATCTGGCCGCAAGGTTTGCGCCCATTGCCGCAGCGCTCGAGAGCAATGCGGACAAGATTACCGCCGAACTTGGTGCGGGACGCGGTGCGGCCGTGGACCTTGGAGGGTACTACCATTCGGACGAGGCCAAGACGTCTGCCGTGATGGCGCCATCCGCCACATTGAACCAGATCCTCGGCACGGTCTGATCCGCTCGGCACATGCGCCAGATGCATTGAAAACGGTATTGCCATCGCTCCCTGAACGGGGCGGTGGCATTTTGTTGGGGACGACCAACAGCGGGGCCGTATCGCTATGTCGGCGCTACCGCGTCAGTTGTGGTACGTTGATCAGCTGCGCCGGATCATACCCATTCGCGACAAGTACGGCCTCGGCACGTGCGCGGGCCTGTGCCGAAAAGCTGGGCGTGCGCGCCAGTATCCATCCCGCACGGCCTGACGGAACGCCAACCACCGCGATCTGGTAGGCGTCATCCACCCATAGCACCCAATAATCTGCGGCGATGAACGGGACGCTGCCAAAGCGCACTTTCAAGGCTCCGGGTCCAACGATGTCGGCAGTGCCTTCGATGCGGCGCAGGGGGCCATCCGGACTGTCCTGTCGGCATGTATTCACCACGCTGATCTTTGTCGCATCGATTGAGCCATATTCAGCGGTGGTGGCTGTACATCCTTTTTGAAAAGGGACCGGAAAACGGGCGATTTCGTACCACAGCCCCAGATACCGTTCGGCATCAAAATCCGATTGGGGTGCCATGGCAACGCTGGGATCGCGGTAGACGCCACCCGAGCAGGCGGAAACGACACCTGCCAAGAGCAGTACAAAAGCAAAGCGCAGAAGTTTCATCGGGCGTGTTCCCTGTGTTGCGGCGCGGCGCCAAAGCCCCGACCAGTACCACATACGTAAAGCTTGGCTATAGCGTTTGCGAAGACCCGGCGCGGATCAAATCCGCGTTGGCAACCGCGCCGGATTGTTCCTACTCGGGCGCGCGCGCCACCAGCATCATGACAGGCGCGCCGTCGGCGTCGGACAGGGCAAGTTTGGCACTGTCAACGCTGTAGGTGCGCGCGGCCTCAAGCGCACGAAAGATCTGCATTTCCATCATGGAGACCGATTCTTCGCACATCATCATGGTGGCTGCGAGCGGCCCAATCAGGATTGCATCGCCATTGGTGACGAAACTGCCGTTGAAGTTGTTGCACCCGGCATTTCCGAACGCGGAACCGCTTGCATCAAACTGAATAAGCACGTCTTCGCCTGCCTCTACGGCTTGCCCTGCGATTTCCACCGGCACCCATGCGCCGTCCGTGATTGATTGCGCCAAAACGGAGGTCGACAAGGCGAGGGAAATTCCGGCAAAAAGAAATGGAAACAGGGGCTTGGACAAGGCGTTCATGGACGGACACTCCAGAAGAATTACGTTTGGGTTTTGTGTAGCAGCGCCGCCTTACTTGTTCAAAGCCTTTAGAAGGGCTGCGTCACGGTCATAGATGTCCTCGCGAAACTGCACTTCGCCGTTCTCGATCCACGCGGTCCAATAGGTGAGCAAAACAGGCATGGGTTCGGAAAGCTCGACCCGGGTCGTCTTTTGGCTGGCGATAATCTGCTGCATGCGCTCAAAGCTCCAGTCCG
>CAYGQZ010000323.1:0-1532 GCA_964352055.1 uncultured Rhodobacterales bacterium | reverse complement strand
CGGGTCGTCTTTTGGCTGGCGATAATCTGCTGCATGCGCTCAAAGCTCCAGTCCGGATCATTTTCCATCAACAGCATGGCCAACTCGAAAGGGTATTCGAGGCGGACACAACCGGAACTCAGATTGCGTTCATTCCGGTTGAACAATGACTTGTCGTTGGTGTCATGCAAGTAGACGGCGTAATCGTTGGGAAACATGAATTTGACCAGACCCAGTGCGTTGTCAGGCCCGGGTTGCTGAACAAGGGTCACGTCCGGATTTGACGACGCCCAGTTGACCGATTGCACAGACACTGTTTCACCGTTCGAATTGCGCAGGATGTAGTTGTTGCGCGCCAGATATCCGGGGTCGCGTCGGATCGTCGCCAGTTTGTCCTTGAGAAAGATCGAGCGGGGTACCGTCCATGTGGGGTTGAACTCCATATATGTGATTTCATCGCGAAATACCGGCGTTTTGCGATACTGTGATCCGGTGATCGATCTGGTGGTCCACAACGTGCCGTCCGCACGAACCAGATAGGTGCGCGCACCTGCGATATTCACCAGCACGAAGTCGCCGGTCAGACCGCGCAACAGCCAGCGACCCCGCTCAAGGCTTAGCCGCAACTGATCGACGCGGTGCGCAGCCGTTCGGTTCAAGGCCTGAAAACTGCGTGCGCCAATCACGCCATCGGCGTCAAGCCCGTGCCGTGTCTGAAACTTGCGCACATCTTCTTGCAACGCGGCATCGTAAACCTCGCGCGGGTTAACGTTAATGTCAGTGGCCAAAGGCAGTGTGGTGCCTGCGTGCAGCGCGCCTTCGGCCGCCAGTCGATCCCGAAGCAGCCCGACAACCGGCGACGTCATACCCGGCTTGATGACCTCATCGCTGGGCACTGTGGGCCATCCGCCGTTGTCGACAATCAACTGATACCGGGCCAGCGCCTCACGCATCTGCGCGTATTGGGGGGTCTTGATGGATGCTTTGGCCACCAGTGCGGAAAATCCCGCACCGTCCAGATATGCCTGCATGACGTCGACCGGGTTGCCCTCAATGATGGGCCTTTCGAAATTCCAGTCCTGATCAAGCGCTGCCGGGTTCACCTTGCCAAAAATACTGTAGTTGAGCAGTCGCGCCGCTGCGTCGGTCGCCAGGATTTCATAGCGTGCGATATCTGCCGGTTCGCCTTGTTCCGCCAGAAAACGCGCCTCGGGCAGGGCGGAGAGGTGAAAGTCATGCGGAAGAAACCCTTGCGACACGCCCGCGCGCAATTCCGCAATCAGATCCGCCTCGGCAGCCGTCCCGAACCAGACGGGCGCAAAGTTTCGCTGGGCGAAGAAGTCGGCAATGAAGTGCTCTGCCAACAGGGTTTGATCCGCGACTGTGTCTGCTCCGGGTTCTGTTATGGCGCTGGTCAGCGCCCGTAGCTGGTCCTCGACGTCGCTGGCCCACACGCAAACGGGGGCAAGACTCGCCCAAATTGAAACGGCGAGGCACTTGAGTTTTGTGTCAAATCGGGGGATCACGCGCCGGCTCCTCAATAACTCAATACA
>CAYGQZ010000322.1:0-4507 GCA_964352055.1 uncultured Rhodobacterales bacterium | reverse complement strand
CGTTGTTCTTGAGCGACTGGCCATACAGCGTGTGCAGGATCGCGTGACCCGTCCGGTCAGCCGCCGCGCAGGTGCGCTGGACCGGGGGGCCTTCGCCAAATTCGGTGGTGTGGCCGCCAAAAGGACGCTGGTAGATCTTGCCTTCTTCGGT
The DNA here is from genome assembly GCA_964352055.1 of uncultured Rhodobacterales bacterium. Lineage (GTDB taxonomy): Bacteria > Pseudomonadota > Alphaproteobacteria > Rhodobacterales > Rhodobacteraceae > Tateyamaria. Next base: position 4,356 of record CAYGQZ010000322.1, on the reverse strand, counting down.
GCGCGAAAACGGCACGCCGTAGTGCTCCAGCTCATAGACCGCCTTGGGCGCTTCGCGGGCCAGATACTCCATCGCATCCGTGTCACCCAGCCAGTCCGACCCCTTGACGGTGTCGTACATGTGCCATTGCCAGTTATCGGGCCCCATGTTGGACAGTGACGCCGCAATGCCGCCCTGCGCAGCAACAGTGTGCGAGCGGGTCGGAAAAACCTTGGTCACGCAAGCAGTACGCAACCCCTGCTCCGCCATCCCCAGCGTGGCACGCAGGCCGGCGCCGCCGGCTCCGACGACGACCACGTCATATTCATGGGTTTCATAATCGTAAGCAGCCATTTCACGGCCTCCTGTCGGTTAAAGCGCCTGACGCGCTTTGAAAACTGTAATGGCGCATTCCGCAGCCCGCATAAGTTCAGAGCGCGATGCGCGCGATGGCGAAAAGCCCTGTCGCCGCCGCGCCATAGCTCAGGCAGATCATCCCGACGATCAGTACCTTTTGCATCGTGCCGTGCACATAATCCTCAATCAGAACCTGCACGCCGTCCTTGAAGTGCATGAAGCTGACAACAATTGTCAGCGCCGCAACAATCGCCGGAAACGGCCGCGAGAAATAGGCGATGACCTCTGCATGGGGTTTGCCCAGCATCGGCCCGAAGGTGAACAGGAACAGCGGGATCAGGATCAAAAGGCCGACACTGCTGACCTTCATGGCCCAGAAATGGGCCGTCCCGGTCTTGGCAGAGCCCATACCCACAGCGCGTTTGCGATCAGTCAAATAGCTCATGGCAGCCCCCTTATACGATAATGATGGTCAGCAGGGTCAACACGACGGATCCGCCGATGATCGCCCAGCCCATCTTTTCCGCCGTTTCGACCTCAAGGCCAATGCCATTGTCCCAGATCAGGTGCCGAACGCCTGCGAGGGTATGATACCACAACCCGAGGAGGGAAACTGCCATGACCAGATCGCCAAGAAAGCTTGTCAGAATGCCATCCGCGATGGCGAAGTACTCGGGCGAGGTCGAAGCCGCCAGAAACCACCAAACCACCAACAACGCGGAAATCAACAGGGCATTTCCTGTGATCCGGGTCAGGATTGATGTCACGGAGGTCAGTTGCGGGCGATAGATTTCCAAATGCGGCGAGAGAGGGCGATTGCCCCGGTTGACGTCGGCCATAGTGCGTCCTTTTTGTTCCCTGCTCCTTGATAGCGACTTTTATCGCTCTGTCACGAGTTACAAACTCATATTGTGCGCGGTGTTTTGGCGCATTTTGCAGTTTTTCCCGAAACGTGATCACAGCGCGAAAGCTCGTGATCACAAAATCATTACTTCTTCAGCGATGTGACCTGCCGCGTTGTCTCGCGTTGCAGTTTTCGTTTGATTTGTTCCGGGTAGTCGGCGAATCCATTTGCGGTGACAACAAATGCCCCCGGCCCAGTGATCACGTTCTCAAAAAAATAAGCGGTGAGGTCCGTGTCATCGGTTTCAATGGCAATGGCATTCACGACGATGTCTTCGGCATCAAGAGATGCGCGAAGCGTTGCGGGCTCTACTCCCTCGTTGGACACCCCATCGCCCGAAACGTCGATCACCTTGCGCGTGCAGGTCGCGACCGGTTCAAAGGCATTCCGGCTAACCATCAATGCCTCGCCGATGGCTGTTGAATAGTTGCGCCAAATCCGCGCATCACTTTCGATTGTGTCGGCCAGCCGCAGCACATCCTGATAGCTTGATATGGCCGTCCAGGGGATGGTCTGGCGCTGTCGCGAGGCACCTGTCCATTGCACCAGACTGACCTGTGCTTGCTGTTCGATCAGTGCGTCCGCCACAATCCCGTCCCGCAAGGCCAAGGCCAGCCCGTCCATCTGAATGCGGTATTCTTGCCGGTCGACAGACCCCGAGACATCGACGGCCAGCAGCAAGGCCAGATCGCACGCCCGCGCCGACGTGCTCAGGATTAAAAACAAAGCCAAAAACCGCAACATGGTGAAAGCCTAGCGCGGACAGCACGCAAACGCATCACAGTTCGACGTGATCAGGTCAGTCCAGCCTGTCATAAAGGGCGCGCAAGTGATCCTCGAATTCAATACACATCGTGATCTCTTTGCTTTGCGGATCATAGAACGCATTGGCTTCATCACATGCGACAACGGAAACACCCACAGGTTCAGGCAGCACAAAGTCCGCGTTGAGGGCCGCAACCTCGGCTGCAATCACATCAACCGTCAGCCCGTCAAACCCGCCCTCGTCAAAACGCAGGCTATCGCCCGCGCCCGCAATGTCGTCGAATACCGCGCCCCAATTGTCTTCCGCCAGCTCAAATTCCTCAGCACAGGTCAGGGCCCGCTCTTCCGGCAGATCAAAGTCCGCAGCGAAATCCGCCCGGTCCTCCGGATATGCGCCATAGAACAGACACACCGTATTATAAAATCGCTGCGCGTCTGGGCCATGGACATCCCAGTAAACAAACGCATCCGAAGCCTGATCTTCCGCCAGAAAGCCGAGCGCCGCACCATAGGCCAGTTCAGTCGCGGCGTCTTCATCATAAAGCGCATGGATCATCAGGATGGATGCCACATCCGCTGCATCTTCTTCTTGTCCAAACACGGGCAAGGCCATGACATCAATCAAGGCATGGCCGAACTCGTGGTAAAAGATGCCCAAAAGATTGGCCTCGACAAAGGCTTCGCGCTCCTCATCCGCCCAGGCAGGATACGCCAACAAACAGAAAACCCACAGATACCGCATCGCTGCCTCCAAAGGGATGGTGGGTGGGGCGTCATCCGCGCGTCAGCGCAGGATGCGCGTCATCCTCCATCCCGGACTTACTCATTAAACAGGCATCAAAGCCCAGTAGTCCAGATCAAGCAAGACATCCGGCAGATACTTCCCATCTGCACCGCGCAGTTCAAACGGCGCACCGCCCTTGGTCGCCACGAGGCGCAAGCGCACAGCCCCTATGCCCGGCGCCGGGGTCGGCGCCTTGTCCAGCACCTCGGACCAGGCCCGGATCGTATCGCCCGACAGGCATGGATTGGCATGCGCGCCCCCGTTCAGGCCCACAATCATCTGGGCATTGGCCAATCCATTGAATGACAGCGCGCGGGCCATGGAAATGACATGTCCGCCATAGATCAGGCGGCTGCCATCAGGCCTGGCAGATGTATCGAAATGCACCTTCGCCGTGTTTTGCCACAGACGGGTGGCCAGCATGTGCTCGGCCTCCTCCACGGTCACACCGTCGACATGATCAATCTGCTCACCAATCTCGTAATCACCCCAGCGATGCGGCTCGCCCGCCAGACCGAAATCATAGGCCGAGAAATCGAGGCCCTGCGGCACCACCAACTGATCGGCGCTCAAGGCATCCGAAAGCGCGGGTATCACGGTCTCGGGGGCAGGCGCATCCGGATCACTTTTGCGCACCATCACCCAGCGCACATAGTCCAGCACCGCCTCATCGCGCTGGTTCAGCCCCGTTGTCCGCACCCAGACGACACCGGATTTGCCATTGGAGTTCTGCTTGAGCCCGATCACCTCGGACCGCGACCGCAAAGTGTCGCCGGGCCAGACCGGCGCCAGCCAGCGCCCCTCGGCATATCCAAGGTTGGCCAGCGCATTCAGCGATATATCAGGGACGGTCTTGCCAAAAACCACGTGAAACGCAATCAGGTCATCCAGCGGTGACGCAGGCAATCCACATGCTTGTGCGAAAAGGTCCGACGAATAGAGCGCATGACGTGCCGGATAAAGCATATGGTAAAGCGCCCGCTCCCCCCCCGACACCGTGCGTGGCACCGCATGTTCGATCACTTCGCCCACACGGTAGTCTTCGAAAAAGCGGCCCGGATTGGTCTTCGCCATCACTGTGCTCCCAGCTTGGTGTCAGGGGTATAGTCTCCCGGCGCGTCCTTGGTTACGGCCTGCCCACACCGCATCACCCGCGCAGTGGGATCCCAAGTCTGGGTCGGACTGCCATGCAATGCCCACCCCTTGTTCAGGGCCTCTGTCACCTTGTGACAAAAGGCCGACGTATCCTCTTCGGACAGAAATCTGTACAGTTTCATAGTCTTATCCGGGGAATGGCGAAACGCCGAGCCAGTAGTGGATCGCCGCAACAACGGTGAACAAAACCAGCGTGATCACAACAAGAAGTATGTCCTTCTTGGCGGGTCCCGGCTCGGGGCGCTGCCAGTCCGGCTCTGCCCGGTTGATCAGAATGACCGATCCCACGGCCCAGGCCAGCATCCCACCAAACAGAATGATCGAGGCCAGATCGCCATTGACCAGCAGATGCGCAAAGGCCCAGATCTTGACCGCCGTCAGTTGCGGGTGGCGCATCTTGCCGCGCAGCCGT
>CAYGQZ010000321.1:2894-4510 GCA_964352055.1 uncultured Rhodobacterales bacterium | reverse complement strand
TGGGGCATCCGACCTACCACGAAGCTGATGCCGACAAATTCAGCCATTCCGGTGATGAATAGGCCGCGATAACCGATCAGACTTGCCGCGCCATGCCCAAAGGAAACCGATTAGCATCAAACACAAGAAGGCTAAAGTTGTGAGAACGGATTTGCTGATTGATGCTGCACTACTCGCGTAAACCAAAGCGCCTGAAAGATCCGGCCAACTCTTTATCATGGCCACAATCCCAAGATTTTCAGCGTAGTCGCAAACGGCCGCGCAACCCGACAGAATGATGCCAACACGCACAAGCCGATCGTTCGAGATGCGGTTCCCACACCAGCGCATCGCAAATATCAACGTCGCCGCGAGCAGGGCAGGATAAAGGGTATCGAGCGGAATCTGCCGGTGCAGATAATACTGGCGCCCCTCAGCGCCCAAGCCCTCCAAAAGTACCGCGGCGTCTTGTGGGCTATAACCGGCGGGTCGCATATCAAAAGGCACGTGCCCTGACACGGCTTGGATATGTGCGAGTGTGCCAGTGATCATGATCAAATAGATCGCTGCTCCGATTATTCCCGTGCAGATGGCCGCACGTCCTGCATGTCTTGTCCAAATTCTATCGATCATTTTTCAAACTCCTTCATCTGTGTCAGACATGCCCACAGACGAAGCTCCCCGCATTATCATTTGATAAGGCCAGCCAAGATGAATCTCCGGACGTTTCTGATGCAATCGCCTGACTTGTCTCAGGGACGCTGTGCTGAAGGTTTTTCTGCCAAGTGGGCGGCGGTCAGCGTGGATTCCAAGACCCAGATTGTTGGCCAAGAGGACATCAGCGCCGATGAATACATCCTCTTGAGCGGCTGCCTTTCAAGCACGATCAGTGATCCGGACGGGAAAGAGGTCTGTGTCGGTCTTTTTGTTGGCCCCTGTGTTGTGACACCAAACATCGCGCGCACGCGGGAGGGGCAATCACTCGTTTCGATCACGGCGACGACGGATGCGCAAATTGCGCGGATCGACAGTGACCTTCTGACTGAAATGATGATTGCATCAGAGCCGGTTCGAAACTGGGCCAACGGTGTTCTGCGTAACACGCTAAGCCAAAAGGCGGATCGCGAATGGTGCCTTGCGGCACTTGGTGGATCAGATCGACTTGCGTGGTTTCGCAAGACCTATTCGGGCTATGAAGACATCTTCAACCATGCGCTCATCGCGTCGTTCTTGGGCGTAACGCCCGTAACGCTAAGCCGATTGCGCCAGAGCAAGCGTTCCTCCGGCTGAACCGGAGAAACGCCGATGTTCAAAGGGGCCGATCGATGCAGCGTCGTTGGCCGCCAACCAGTCCAAGATCGCGTTGTTGGTCTCATCTGGCATTTCCTGCTGAACCCAGTGCCCACAATCGAGGCTCACAACGTCCACGTTTGGCACAAAGTCCGTTAGGTTTTCTGATTTCGGGATCATGTCACGTTCACCGTAAATCATAAGCGCGGGTTGATGAATGATAGGATCTACGTCTGCCAAAAGCTCCCAGTCGCGATCCATATTCCGGTACCAGTTGATGCTGCCAGAAAATTCGGTTGCCTCAAAAGCCCCGACATAGACTGCGAGTTCTTTTTTGCTGAGGATGG
>CAYGQZ010000321.1:0-2794 GCA_964352055.1 uncultured Rhodobacterales bacterium | reverse complement strand
TGGCCAGCCATGGCAGAGCACGATCGGGTTGCCTTTGTTTTCTTGACCGGTTTCGAACACTTCAAGCTCGATACCGTTTACAGGAACGCGTGTTAGTTTTGGAAAATTTGCGATGGTAGACATGAGGTTTCTCCTTACTGAGGTATGTCTTCATCGCCTAAAGCGAAAAGGTTCCAAAATTTGACACCTTTTGTGATAAACTCCTAAGTATGAATACACGCACACGCCAAGACGCCATCGTGCGCAGCCTTCGCCGCAATGGGATGTCAACGATTGAGGTGCTCGCGACTGAGGTGGGTGCGTCGCGCAGCACGATCATCCGCGACATCGCAGCCCTGCGCGACGAAGGATTTATCATTCACACCGATCCGGGACGTGGGGGCGGGTTGAGTTTGGACCCACACTCTATTCAAAAATCGCCGCGCCTTACGGTGGCTGAAGTCTTTGCGCTGATCATCGGCATTTCCAGCATGCGTGCAGCGGGGAGCTTGCCGTTTTCGACCCTTGCAGACACCGGACTTGCGAAAATCGAAAAAGCACTTCCATCTGACAAGATCCGTGATCTGCGTCGTCTTTTGGATTGCCTTTATGTGGGACAACTCGCCCCACAAGTCGACATATCTAATCTTGGAGAGATGGATCCCGCGTTGGTGCCCGCGTTCGAGGTCTCATTTCTTGATCGGCAGTTATTGCAGTTCGCGTATCATGACGCGAAAGGGATCACGACAAGGCGACAGGTCGAGCCGCAGGCGATGCTGATCTTACCGCCGCTTTGGTATTTGGTTGCCTGGGATCCTTCACGCGACAGTTTTCGGCATTTCCGCATGGACCGGATCAAAGCGCCCGTTTCCGTTGAAGGACAAACCTTTCGAAGGCGAAGCGTTCCTTTCGATGATGGTGTCCGCCGTGTCCGTTTTGCATAGGATCGTTCTTGGCGATCAAAGTTGTGACGTTAGCCGGTTGTATGATCTCAATTCAGCGTTTCAACTCTTCGATCAGGAAGTCATAGACTCGCCGGATACGGCGGCTTGTGTTTAACTCGCGGTGCGCGACCAGCCAAATCGGGAAGGATATCGGCTCCAATTCCGGCAGCACCCGCACAACGCCGGGGTCTGCATCGCCGATATAGGCGTCGAGGATGCCAATAGCGGCCCCCTGTTTCACCAATTCCCACATCACCAGGTAGCTTTCGGTCAGAAGTGGAAAATTGGCCTCCGTCAGCCCTAGACCAAGGCTGTTCAGCGGTTTGATCATGCTACCACCATGGTCAATGCTGACAAAATCCGCGTGCCGCAGGTCGTAGGGCGTTTTGGGATGCCCCAGCTTTTCAACATAAGCGGGGGAGGCGTAAAGAATCGCATCAGCCATGCCGATCTTCTTGGCGATCAAATCAGGTTCTGTGGGGCGAAAGTTGCGGATTGCGATGTCAGCTTCGCGCCGCAACAGGTCACTCGCGCGGTTTGAGACGACAATCTCGACATGGATGCCGGGTTCTTCGATCCGTAGCTTAGCGATGATGGGCGGTAGCAGGACCGCCGCATAGGTTTCGCTGGCGGAAATGCTGATGCTGCCTTCTAGAGCTTGGCTTTGGCCTAGTGCCGCGAGAGATACCCGCCCCGCAGCTTCACCCATCCCGCGCACGTGTTCGAGTAGTTCCATCCCGCTGGGGGTCAGCGTAAGGCCGCGGCCGACACGCTCAAACAAGACCACGCCCAGTTCCTGTTCCAGCCCGTCAACCTGCCGCCCCAACGTCGGCTGCGTCATTCCCAAAGCACGCGCCGCAGCGGAGAGCGAGCCTTCCTCGGCCGTTACCAAGAATGCCCGCGCTTTGTTCCAATCAAATTTCACTGCACGCCAATCCATACGAATATGCATATCAAAAATGGCAATTTGGTCAATTCGCATGAGTAGTCCGCCGACCTAAACCAATGCCAAGACGCGAACCCTACCCAAATACGTGAAAGGAAAGACAATGACCAACGCTTCCAACACGCAGTGGGATCCGCGTGCGGCACGCACCGCTGGCGCACTTTACCCGGTACTGTCGCAAAGTTTCTACCAGGCCAAGTACGCTCTTCTACTGGACACACTTATCCAGCGAGTGCCGCGAACTGCGCGAAACCGGATTGCTCCGATTGATCAACCTGACCTTTCCGGATGATATGCGCGACTTCGATCCCGACAAGAGTAGCCGAAGCTGAATTCAGCGATTTGAAGGTCTGCATGGGCCGGGTAAGTTTCTTGATGAACCGATGATCTTGCTCAATGATATTCACTCCCGGGCAAACAAGTTTACCCTGCCGTGCAGTGGTTAAGGTTTTTCGTTCGCCGTACCGTGATCAACCAACTCCAGCCGCACATCACGAGCAGGCAGTTCATGTTGAACAGACCCGCTGTGTTCGATCCACTTTTGTCGATCACAACTTTGTCCGGCCAGCCGTTGTTGCCGATGGCTTTCATGAAAAATGCGGTCGCTGCGGCTTCGTCGCGGCGCTCCGACAGCATGAAATCAAGGGTTTTCCCTTCCTTGTCGATCGCGCGGTACAGATAGGTCCACTGGCCTTTGACCTTCACATAAGTTTCGTCTGTCACCCGGCCGGGCATTGCACAGCAATGTCCCGAGAAGGCATCCGCCACGAACATCCTGTTGGGGCCTTTCGACGATGCGCTTCAGCAGCGATAGTACCCGCATATTTCTCGACCCAACGATTGAGCGTCGCATGATCCAAATCGACGCCACGTTCGGCCATGATCTCTTCGAGATCGCGATACGAAACGGGAAAGCGGACGTAGA
>CAYGQZ010000320.1:0-4533 GCA_964352055.1 uncultured Rhodobacterales bacterium | reverse complement strand
CTCAGGCTATGCATACAGGGTGAATTCCATGATGGCATGATACTGCGTTCGCAGCGAATGTCCGGTGTGGTCGGCGGCAATGCAGCACCGAATACTCCGGGCGAGTGACCGTTTGGGACCGAGCTGTCTCGCGTGAACTTTCTGCGTCCGCGAGATGCTGCAACTACTCGATCGTTAGGTTTGGGCTTATTTTGTTGAAGAAGTCGCCGAGATTTGAGGTTTTGCCTGCCTGGTGACAGCAAACACAAGCTTATTGTTCCGCCTGTTTTTCTGGGCGGCTTGTTGGGCTGTCGTTTTGCCGGTTCAGATCATATTACGATCCTTGTTTCGGCGGTCTTGGGTCTTAGCTTTGCGAGTTTTCGGAGGTTCTGGGCGATGGCTGCGAGGGTAAATTCGTCTTTCACACCGCATGGTCCCCGAAGCCGGAGGCGTCCGAGGCCAAGGATGCGTTTGAGATGGGCGAAGAACATTTCGACCTTTTTGCGTTTGGCTTGGGCCTTTGGATTAAAGGGAGATTTGGCGGCCAGCCGGGCAAAGTCACGCGCGTCCACATGTTCCTCGCGGCCAATGAAGCGGGTGTTTGTGTTCGGGCAGCATTTTGATTTTGATGCAAAGGCATCGCAGATGGCTTTGGTGGCGCGGTATCTGCGCCGTCCGGTTTTTGGTTCTTTCCTGCGCGGATCAGAATAGTTCCGGCGAGACTGCAACAGGTGCTGGCCTTCAGGGCAGGTATAGCGGTCTTTGTCTTCGTCCCATTCGAAGTCTGAGCGAGAGAATGTGCCATCTGTGCGCTCCGACTTATCGATCAGAGGGATGAACGGAATGATACCGCGCTTCTTTGTCAGCCACGCCAGGTTCTCTGCGGAACCGCAAGCAGTATCTGCAACGAGCCAGTCCGGCTTGATGCTGAAGCGTTCCTCGGCGCGATCAATCATGGTTTGCGCCGCGCCCACTTCGGCCTGCCTGATTGAGCGTGTCGCCTCGATATCCACGATGACGGAATGGTCTGTGTCGATCAGATAGTTATTCGAATAGGTGAAGATGGCCGGGCCTTTTCGCGCTGCAGTCCATTGGCTTGCCGGATCGGAATGAAACGTGAATTTGGGTTTGACCGGTGTCGATGCCCCAAACGCTTTGTCATCGAGAACGTCAAGATATTCTCTGACAGCCCGTGGCGCATCATCCGGGTTGATTGTGGACACATCCCAGTCCGCCTGAGCAGTAGAGTTCATTCTGTCGACATCCGCTTCAATCAAACTGGCATCGACGGCAAAGCCATGACCACCAACCAGACCTTCTGAGATACAGCGTGCGACGGTGACTTCGAACACAGAACGCAGCAAGTCACTGTCGCGGAATTTGCCATGGCGGTATTTTGAGAACGTGCTGTGATCCGGCACTTTGTTGTTCAAGTCGAGACGGCAAAACCAGCGATAGGCCAGGTTCAAATGGACTTTGCCACAAAGCCGCCGTTCTGACCGGATGCCCATAACATATCCGACCACCAGCATCCGTATGATCAGTTTAGGATCAATCGATGGGCAGCCAAGATGGCTGTAGTGCGCAGCAAGCTGCTGATGGATGGTGCTGACATCCAGAAACCGGTCAATCTCGCGCAAAATGTGGTCAGCGGGGACATGCGCCTCAAGGTCAAAGTCGTAAAACAACCGCGCCGGAGCTTCTTGAACACCCATCATCGCAAAATCCCTCCTCATCCTACATTAAAGAGTGGTGATGTGGACGCCGCTGCCAACGCAGTGCTTATTTTGGTGCTCCGCATGAGTGCAGCAACACAGGAGAGTTCGAAATGCATATCAAAACAATCGGTCTTGATCTGGCGAAAAGCGTCTTTCAGGCTCACGGCGTCGACGAAGCGGGCGATGCGGTTCTGGTCAAGAAGCTTCACCGCAAGCAGATGATCCCCTTCTTCTCGAAATTACCGCCCTGTCTGATCGGTGTGGAGGCGTGTGCCACAGCACATCATTGGGCGCGCACGTTGAGTGCGATCGGACATGACGTTCGGATCATGCCACCTTCATACGTCAAAGGGTACGTGAAGCGTGGAAAAAGCGACGCGATTGATGCCGGGGCAATCTGTGAGGCAGTGGGGCGGCCCACGATGCGGTTCGTCCCTATGAAGACGGTCGAACAGCAAAGCATTCTGATGACACATAGAACTCGGGCGCTGATCGTGCGCCAGAGAACCATGGCTGCGAATGCGCTGCGGGCGCACTTGGCTGAGTTTGGACTGGTCGCAAATCCCGGTATCGCAAATCTTATGAAGGTGGCTGATAAAGCTTTTGCAGATGCAACGCTGCCACCTTACGCCCACAGAGCCCTTGAAATCCTGATCCGGCGCATGGCTGAGTTGACCGACGAGATCTGTGCGCTCGACGAAGAACTGAAGGCCTGGCACGTCAGCAACGAAGCAAGCCGAAGACTTGCAGCTATCCCCGGTATCGGTGTGATCACCGCGACCGCCCTTGCCGCCACAGTGACTGACCCCGACCAATTCAGCTCGGGAAGGCAATTTGCGGCTTGGCTGGGGCTGACCCCAAAACAGCACTCAACAGGCGGCAGAACCCGTTTGGGCAGTATCTCGAAACAAGGAGATCGATATCTGCGAAGATTGCTTGTTGTCGGGGCGACCGCCGTCATGCGGCACGCGAAGCGCAATCCGACACCCATGACAGACTGGGTCAATAATTTGCTGGAGAAAAAGCCCTTCCGGCTTGTATCTGTGGCTCTTGCAAACAAATTGGCGCGCATCGCATGGGTGGTGCTCACACGAGGAGAAACCTATAGACCTTATGGGCTTGCCGCCTAAACGCGCAGGCTGGTCCGAATTGGCAAAGGCAGTCAATGATGCGTAACGATCGAGCCAACGGCGAGACAAACCCGCCTGATTCACCGCGCCTCAAAAGCGCGCTAGGTTGATTAGGGACCTCTCCAGCGGATTTCCATCAAGGCCAGCAGATCGTTTCAAGCTGCACAAACAGGCCGGACATATGAAAGCAACCGATCACCGCAACAGGACAAAATCAACCCTTGCCAAAGGCGGCGTCCACATATGAATCAAACGACTTGCCTCAAAGCAACAAGACTTCTTCAACAAAATCGGCTCTTTCGGTGAATTCGCCGCACCATGCGCGAACGACCGCTGTCAGATCATCCCTTACCGGTTCCCGTCGATCCACTTTGACATGAGCCCCTTGTCGCGAAAACACTCATCCGGCACGGCGCGCCGTTTGATGCGCGCGAGACGCTCGGCGAAGGCGACTTGCTTTGAGGTTGGGCGGTCGTCCTGCGCGACAGGGTTTAGCTTGGCCTGCGCCTCGATCCAGGCGCTGAGGGATCGACGATCCTGCTGAACCTCCCACGGCAGTAGGGTCTGATTGCGCAGCGCCAGTGATCGCGCATAGGCGATCTGCTTCGGCGTCGCAGGCAGGGCATAAGTGGTGCTTTCCATCTTGGATTTCCCTTCCTGGCTTAGTTTTGAATATAGAACATAACAGGAACACAATCAAGCTGGCTGTCCAGATCAAGGCGTTTGAGAGAAAGCGGATGGCCGGGGAAGGTTAGGCCTGAGGGTGCCCGAAAGAGGGTGTCCGGGGCTGATCCTGTCCCTCATTCCGGAGTTTCCCGATGACCCATCTCGCCCCCTTTGCGACCGAGCGCGCCCTTGCGCCTGTCGCCCCTATCCCGTCCCTCGATACGGCCGCCGCGATCTTTTGCGTGGCCGAAGCGCTGCAGACTGATCTGGCGCAGGGTTTCCAGATTGACGCGCGGCACCTGCGCGTTGAGATGGAGCGCGCCTTTGGCGGCTCTGATGCGACCGGCGCCTGGGACTGGAAGCTGTGGGCGATGATCGAACCCTTGGTCCCTGGTAAGGAAGGGGATCGTGGGCGAACCGGTTCCGACAACCGATTGTTCCTCGATGCGATCCTCTGGCTGGCGCGTGGCGCCTCACCTTGGCGCGATCTGCCGCCTGAGTTGGGGAACTGGCGCACGGTCCATTCGCGGTTCAGGAGATGGACGATATCAGGCGTTTGGGAGAGTCTTTTCAAATCGTTAAGCACGGACCCGGACTTTGAATATGTCATGGTTGACGCAACCATCTGCAAAACACACGCCGATGCGACCTCTCAAAAGGGGGGCTTGAAGCTGCCGGTATTGGCCGCTCCAAAGGCGGCCTAACAACCAAAATCCATGCAGCGGTAGATGCGCTCGGCATGCCGGTCCGCACGACCATCACCCCTGGCCAATGGGCCGACAGCCCGCAGGCGCGTGGGCTGATTGAGGGACTGCGCGGCGTCACTCATGTCATCTGCGATGCCGCATACGATGCCGACCATTTGCGCAGCTTCATCACTCAAGACCTCGGCGCAACCGCTCAGATCAAACCCAACCCCAGCCGTGCAATCCAGCCGGAAACGGACTGGAGCCTCTACAAGGAAAGACACCTAGTGGAGTGCGTTTTTAATAAGATCAAACGCTTCCGGCGGATCGCCCTTCGCTGCGAAAAGACCCTCA
>CAYGQZ010000319.1:0-4554 GCA_964352055.1 uncultured Rhodobacterales bacterium | reverse complement strand
GTTGACCATCCGCGCCGGTTCCCATGAACACGGCCCGGTCAAGTTCCTGCCCCATAGCCCCGTTCATATCGCGGCGCACCGCTTGTTCCAGCGCAGCCCCGGACTGTTTCAGCGTCTTGCGGCTGATCCGCATTTGAACGCCCATCGTGTTGTCAGGTGCCATTGCCCGGTCAGTCGTGACATATTGCGTCGGGTCGGGAATGTTACCGCCCTCAGTCGGTGCCCAACCAGCCGTGACGTTCGACGTAACAACGGGCCATTCCGCTTCCCCTGCGCCGATATTGATCATTTGCGCCCCAATCTGAGCCGCCATGCTTTGGGGAAACAGGCGGTCAATAATCGGACGCGTTGACATTGGATCAGGCGTGCCGCTTGATACCGTGTTGCGGACTTCCAGCGCATCCCAAGGCACGGGAACGCCGCGATAGCCCCCGGCGTTGCGCAGTTCGCCCACGATTTCGCCCGTTTGGCCATTCAAGGCGCGGCCCTCGTCCAAGTTCAATGCGACCTGGCGCAGCTCAAAACTCGCCATCATGTCGGACCATTCCTTGTCAGAACGGGTTTCCAGTTCGGCCCCAGCCTCTTTGCGTTCTTCGTCCTCAGAGATAAGAGCTGCGCGATACTGTACTTCCTTGGTGCGATATTCTGCATCAAGTTCGCCCATCTTGCGGGTTTCGTCCTCGGACGGATTATCGTTTGCGGCAAGTTCGGCCAGCGATTGCCGGATTTCAGACCGGCGCAGTTCGATTTTCTTAGATGTCAGCATCGTGTTTTCCTTTATGCTCAACAGGGTTGCGCTGCATATTTCGCAGCAGATCGCGCCATTCCTGACGCTTTGGGGTCAGGGGCTTATGCCCCACCTCAATTCGGGTTTTTTTCGTGTGACAGCGCCCGCAAAGGCACTGCAAATTGCTCAGGGTGTAGGACAGTTCGGGGTGCGTCCTGACAGGCTGGATATGATCCACCTCTAGCCGTCTACGCTCGCCACACTGGACGCATTGCCAGCCGTCACGGTCCAAGGCTTGCATCCGCAGCGCCTTCCAGCGCGGGCCGCGTGTGACCTTCTTGGAATGGCGGATATGTTCTTTTCTCAGCCCCATGCCGCGCGCCCCCTCGATTGTGCCGGGGCTTTGCGCATACGGACGCCTTGCGCGACCGCCAGGACGGTTGCCGCAACCGGATCAATTCGGCCCGTAGACCGGCCCGCCGCCAGCTTGTGATTGCCTGCCGGATCGACCAGCGTGATTGCGTCAGAAAAGGCAGAACGCAGCAGCAGCGACGGCATGGCCTTTACGTCGCCTTCAAACACCGCGCGGCGCAGGCGTTCGCAGTCCTCAGAGCCGTCTTTCCAGCCAAAGCCGCGCCATATAAACGGCACCCGTTCAAGGCCAGCATCCCGCAAGGCTTCCAAAAATTCTGCGTGTCGGAACCGATCACCCACAATTGCCGCAGGGGCTTGTCCGTCCAGCTTGGCCACAACGTCCGACATGAACCGCGCAACAGGCACGGTTGCGTCACCCATTGTCACAAGTTCGCCCCGGTCGCGCATCTCGATATAGCGCCCAGACACGCCGTCAGCTTGCCCACGATCTGCCAAGCCGGGATTGCAGGGGAAGGCCCCCACACATTCAAGACGGCCCGTTTCGGGCCAATACAGCGCCGCCGCAGACATGGACCGCGACCCGCCCAGGTCGATGCCGAGAACAACGGGACCATCGCGCGGGGGCAGATCATCCGGCGACACCTCACAGGCCAGCCATTCGTCCACCGTCAGCAGCACGGACCGATCATCAGACGCCACACGTTCATTGCGGTTCAGATTGCGGAAACTGGACAGCGCCGAGCCGCCCCGTGCAATCGCCCGCCGCGCTTGTGCCAACAGCCATTCCGCAGACGGGCCAATGCCCTCTGACGCGCCGGGGTTTGCAATGAGAAGGGATGCCAGATCATCCGGGGGCAGACCAGCATCGGGGCGATGCTCTTGCACATAAGTGCCGGGGGGCGGTTCGTCCAACCACCGGCTAAAGGTGTTCGCATCATCCGGGGCAGACGTGGAAATGATCAGCGCGCGCCCGTCACGCTTGCCTAGACCGGACAAGATTGCGTTCTCCAACGCGTCGCCTTTGTCGCGTTCCCAAGCCGCCCGTTCGTCCAGAATGGCCAGCGTAGGCGCACCGCCGAGAATAGACTTGCCATCCGCCGCAATGACACGTGCCAGCCCGCCGCCGTTCTCTGCCGTTTCGACTTCCAACCTAGACCCGCGCCGGATCGTGAATTGCTCTTGTTCGTCCTCAGGCAAGCCCTCGATAAAGCCGAGCAGGAACCCGAAAGCCGTCTTGGCTTGGTCCCGGTTCCGGGCTGCAAAGATAATCTCACGCTTGGGCTGCGGGGCAATGTCGCCAGTCAAATGACCCAAGGCGATGCCAGCACTCAAAGCCGTCTTGGCGTTGCCGCGCCCAATGCTCAGGCAACCCGACTCAATCCCCTTGGCAAAGGCACCGCGCACGAATTGCTTTTGATAGCTGGCCAGTTTGAGCGGCTTACCAGCAAGCCGTCCCTCAGGAACAATCAGCTTGGGAAGGAAGCGCAGCGCCGCGACAGCCTCTTTCGATGCACGTGTCATCAGACTTTCCCCCGAATTTTTGGGAGAGAGAAAGAAAGAGTACCCACGCCGGTCCTACCCTTGCTTTGAAAGCGGGGCATTGGGACCAGATAAGCCTTAGCCCAGATCACCGTGACATAACGTGACACCCCATAGGGTGTTGTCACGGTTGTCACGCTTGGATGATCGAAAACAGAACGTGACACGTCACGCTTTGTCACGGTTGTCACGCTATTCATCTGCGCACCTCCAAGCAAAGCCATCAAGGACACGGACGATCTCTTTTTCCTGCAAGGTTTTCCAAGCACGGCCAAACGCTTGACGCTTTGCGCTGGCGTCTGCACCATCTGTAAGGCTGTGACGGTCGCAGTATTCACGCCAATGATCTAACGACACGCACAGGCGATTAGACGGGAACGCCTCACTTGTCTTTGTCACGCCATGGTCAGCCAATGCATCGCCAAAGGCTTGCATGGCAATCAACGCCTGACCCTTCAACCGGACGGCTTTCTTAACAGGCTCAGCAACGTCCACGACCGCGCTTGTAACTGCATCGCCATCTTCATCATGGCCGATCAGCACACTGCGCAACGTGTAGGCGAATACCTTGCCGGACGGCATATCACGTTGCTTCTTTGTCTCAGCCATCACAACGGAACCAGAGCGGGTCAGTTCAATCTCTGTATCAATCGCGCCGCGCAAGCTACCGCTGCCCCTTGCACCTTTGCTGGCGTCTTTGCCGCAATGATGAATCACCATGACGTGCGCGCCGGTCCGTTCGCGGATCAGATCAACATTGCGAATAAACTGGCCCATATCCTTGGCGGTGTTTTCATCACCGCTGCCCATGGCCCGTGCCAGAGTGTCGATCACAACAAGTGAAGCGGGTTCGGAAGTATCGTTGATCGCCTGAGCAATCGCTTCTCCGTCCGTTGCCCCATGCAAGTCAATCGTCGCTGGCCACGGCACAAAGTCGCCAGCTTCTTCAATCCGGTCAAAGAGGTCAGGCCGTTCCTTGCGCATAGCGCAGATGCGGTTTGAAAAGCCTGATCCGCCTTCCAATGCGAGATAATAGACTTGCCCTGGCCAATCCTTGTCACCTAGCTCAGCGACCTTGATGCCGTGCCACGGAAGCCGTGCCGCAACGTGCAGCGCAAGGTCCATGGCAAAGAATGTTTTGCCCACGTTGCTTTCGCCGTAAACGACAGAGGACGCGCCACGATCAAGCCAACCTTTGACCAAATAGCGCCCGCTCAAAACTGGCTTGACCATATGCAGCGATTGCATTGCCTCAGCCAGATCAGCAGCGCGCGATTGCTTGCCCGGATAGATCACGCTAGGGGATGACCGCTTGGCCGTAAAATCGGTGCAACCTGCATCCACCCATTCGTCAAAGGTGCCATCCATCAAGCGGCCTCCTCAAGATCAGAGGGGCCGTTCAACGCAGCATCAGCCGCCACAACTGCTTGGTCATAGTCGAGTGAGCGCAGCGCCATATAGGCCAGTGCAGCCCTCTGGCGGTCGCTCAGGTGCGCTCTCAGGACGACAGACAAGCCAAACCAATCGTTTGCCCCGTCCAGCCACAGAGCATAGCCCAGAGAGCGCGACACGCGCTTGATGGGTTCGGGGATTTGCTTGGAAATACTCATAGTAAGCCTCCCCAATGCCGTTGCAAAATGGGATAGGCTACGGTAAAATTACCACCGAAACAGACGCACTTCACAACGTCTTTGGCCCCGGATGCGATTGCCGTCGCGCCGGGGTTTTCTTTTGGCAGTGTGTAAGAGGTGTGTCCCGCTTGGGTTTCTAACCCACTGTTCCGATTAATACCGAAAACGCCGGTAGTGTCCCGCTCGCTACTTTGATTTTCTTGACTAATATGCGCCCTTTGGCAGTTCTGCCGGGGTCGCCACTTCCTTTTTCTGGCATTTGATTCTCCGTTTTTTCGGGTG
>CAYGQZ010000318.1:0-4560 GCA_964352055.1 uncultured Rhodobacterales bacterium | reverse complement strand
GGCCCCAGAACAAGAAAAGTCGTCAGAGCGAGAACCGGGGCCAGCAAGACCAGCCCGAAGGTGACGAAATTGCGTACCCGACGCCGATGGCGCAGGCTTACAACGGTCGCCCACCAGGTCGTGCGTGCCCTTGATGCCACGTGGCATGTCCTCAATGATGTGGCGCTTGTGCGCCTATACCGCCATATCCGGTGATCCGACGTAGACTGCGCCCCATCGGCCACGGGTTGTGTGGCAGTATTACATCAATTTGCGACGCCGTGTCACCTCTATATCGAGGTCCGTTATCTTTTTGCGCAAGGTATTGCGGTTAATTCCCAGCAAATCCGCGCACTTGGCCTGATTTCCGCCGGTGGCATCCAGGGCGATTTCGATCAACGGTGCCTCAACTTCGCGCAAAATCCGGCCGTAAAGCCCTTCGGGCGGCAGCATATTGCCATGCAGATCGAAATATCGGCGCAGGTGTCGGGCCACGGACGCCCCGAGCTTTTCAGTATCGCCGGCGCTGCGCATCGGCTCCAGTTCGGGCTGGTTGCCGAGCACCTGTTCCACTTCGGCAGCCGTGATTTCCACGGCGCGGCTGGTCAAGCCCAGGCTGCGCACTGCGTTCTCAAGCTGCCGGACGTTGCCGGGCCAACTGTACGTTCGAAAAATCTCGGCGGCCTGCTCGGACAAGACCCTCGGCATTTGCCCGGTCTTTTCTCCGCGCAACAGGAAATGCGTGGCCAGCAGCGGAATGTCATCCACACGTTCGCGCAGCGCGGGCACGTTCAACGTCGCACCGGACAAACGGTAATAGAGATCCTTGCGCAGGCGACCTGCCTCCATCGCAACGGTCAGGTCCGTCTGGCTGGTGGCCAGAAAGCGCGGGACATATTCGCCCGGAGTATCCATCATCCGCACAATCCGCGCCTGAAGCTCTTCGGGAATGTCGCCGATCTCGTCGATCAGCAAAGACCCGCCCCTGACCCGGGCCAAAAGGCGCGCGGGCCCTTCCAGGTCTTGCAAGTCCACCGCTCCGGCCGTGACAAAAGGCAGGGTGCGCCGGTCGGAAAAATCGTGAATGGCGCGCGCAATCAGGGACTTGCCTGTGCCGCTTTCGCCCCAGATCAAAACCGGCAGATCCGTGTTCATGACACGCGCCACCACGCGATAGAGCGACTGCATGATCGCGGTGCGACCCACCAGCGGCAACTCGTCCGGGCGCTCATCGTCGTCACTGCGGGCCGGCTTGTGCGCTTTCAACTCAAGCGCTTTGGCGGTGCGCTTCATCAAATCCGGAAGATCGAACGGCTTTGGCAGATAATCATAGGCTTCGGCTTCGGCGGCCTGAATGGCCGTCATGATGGTGTTTTGCGCCGAGATCACGATCACTGGCAGGCCGGGCCGGTCTTGGGAAATTTTCGGCAACATCTCGAGGCCATTACCGTCGGGCATCATCACATCGCTGATGACCACATCGCCCTTTCCCTCGCCCACCCAACGCATCAGAGTGGTCAGGCTGGAGGTCGCGTGCACCTTGCAGCCCGCGCGGGTCAGCGCTTGGGTCAAAACCGTGCGAATTGTGCGGTCGTCGTCGGCAACCAGTACAGTCCCATCCATGTGTTCAGTCCTTTTGGGTTTTGGCAGGCCCGGAGGCGTGCGGCGCGCGTGGCAATGACAGGCGGAAAATCGTTTTGCCCGGAACCGAGGTGACCGAAATCCAGCCGCCATGGTCCGAGATGATCTTGGAGACAAGAGCAAGGCCAAGGCCCGTACCGTTCTCCTTGCCCGACACAAACGGGTCAAAGATGTCGGCAGCAATGGCGTCCGGCAGACCCGGACCATTGTCGATAATTTCGATCTGGAGCGGCAACGATTGGCCCGACCCATCTGCACGGCGCAGACGGAAGGAATGCTCGAAAAAGCTGTGCAGACGAATGGTGCCACCGTTGGGCCCCGCCGCCTCAGAGGCATTCTTCAAAAGGTTCAGGACCACCTGCAACAGTTGATCCGGGTCACCATAGGCAAAGGGCAGCGAGGGATCGTAATCCTCGATGATGTTCATCTGCGCACCAAAGCCCAGCAGGGCCGAGCGCCGCGCGCGGTCCAGCACATCATGGATGTTGACGGGCTTCATGTCCGGGGGCGACAGGTTCCCGAATTGCTCGACCTGCTCCAACAGTTTCACAATCCGTCGGCACTCGCCCACGATCAGATCCGTCAGTTCCAGATCCTGAGCGTCGAGGTTCATGCTGAGCAGTTGCGCGGCCCCGGTGATCCCGGCCAGCGGATTCTTGATCTCGTGGGCCAGCATTTCTGCCATGCCGATTGCGGACTTGGCCGCCGACTTCACCGAATGGTTCTGGGTCATGCGCCCCGCCAGCTCACGCGGGGAAATCATCATCACCATGTGATCGGGTGCCCCCACAAGCGGAGCAATCTGCAAGGCGCATTGCAGCGGCGCACGCTGTCCGTTGCCCACATCCACGTCATTCACAAAAAGCGGCGTGCCGTTCTTGCGGGCACGCGCCAGGCTCTCTTCCAGCGGCGCATCCACCGCCAACTGGTCCCAGAGCGGCAGACCACTCATCGCCTTGACGGACGAGTTGAAGAACCCTTCGGCGGCCGAATTGATGTCCACGATTTCGTCAGAGGGTCCGATCACGATCGTCGGAACCGGCATCGACGCCCAAAGATCGCCAACCCCCGTCATGCGGCCACTTGCCCGCCCGCGGGCTGCAACGCATGTGGCAACAGTGCCAGCGTCGCGGCCGGCGTCTTTGCCGTCAGCACGGCGCGGCGCATATCGGCCGCCGTCCCGGCAGTGTCCATGAACCAGCCCAGATGTTTGCGGGCCACCCGCACGCCAAGAACTTCGCCATAAAAGCTCAGCATCGCCTCATAATGGGCGACAACCATGTCAACAAATGCGCGCCCTGTCGGGACATCCGGCGCAGGCGTGCCGTAAAGCGCATGCGCCACCTCGGCCAGCGCCCATGGACGGCCTTGCGCGCCGCGCCCGATCATCACGCCGTCCGCCCCCGACAGTGCAAGCGCTTGCCGGGCAGTTGCGGCATCGACGATATCGCCATTCGCAATGACGGGTATGCGCACCGCGTCCTTGACGGCGCGGATCGCCGCCCAGTCGGCACGTCCCTTGTAGAACTGACAGCGGGTGCGCCCATGGATCACGATCTGACGAATGCCCGCCGCTTCGGCGCGGGCTGCAATCTGGGGCGCATTCATCAACGCATCGTCCCAGCCCAGACGGGTTTTCAGGGTCACGGGGACATCCACCGCCCGCACAACCGCCTCGATCAGCGTCAGCGCATGGTCAGGATCGCGCATCAGCGCCGAGCCGGAATACCCCTGCGTGACCTTCTTGGCGGGGCAGCCCATGTTGATGTCGATCACCTGCGCACCCTGCCCCGCGACCATTTTCGCGGCTTCGGCCATCGGTGCGGCCTCGCGCCCCGCCAGCTGCACGGCCGTTCCGGCGGCACCCAGTCCCAGCTCGGCCTTTTCGCGGCTGCCCGGTCGCGCATTCAGCATGTCGTGGCTGGCGACCATTTCAGACACAACCATGCCCGCCCCAAATCCCGCAACCAGGTTGCGAAACGGCAAATCCGTGATTCCGGCCATAGGGGCCAGCATCACCGGTGCTGTCATGTCGAGAGGGCCTGTGGCCATTAAACTGCTTAATCCTTGTGCGTTGCTGTCAATCTATCGAAGCGTCTGGGCTTTCTCAATTCGGCACCAGCCCCAATCGGGTGAAATGGCGGCACATGCCTAATTTTTAGGCAATTCACTTGCCGTAGACACCGATTTCGCAAAACCCTAGACATGAGCCATGAACGGAACGGCACAAATATGACCGCCGCCGCAGTGATCGTGGCTGCGGGCCGGGGCACCCGCGCGGGCGGAGATGTGCCAAAGCAGTGGCAACTGCTGCTGGGCCAATCGATTCTGATGCATACGCTGTCCGTCTTTCTCGACCATCCTGCGATCACTCAGATCGTGCTTGTGTTACACGCCAATGACATGGCGCGTGCGGTGTCGTTGGGGGATGTGAGTGTGGTCGAAGGTGGCGCGGATCGCGCTGCATCTGTGCGCAACGGACTCGCAGCAGCGCAAGGCACCGATCATGTCCTGATCCACGACGTTGCGCGCCCGTTGGTGACGCACCAGACGATTTGGGACGTACTCGGGGCATTGAAGACTTCACCCGGCGCCGCACCCGCTTTGCCCGTAACGGATGCCCTGTGGACCGGGGCCGACGGCAAAGTGACGGGCACCCGGGATCGCGCAGGCCTGTTTCGCGCACAAACGCCGCAAGGCTTTGACCGCGATGCCATCACGAAGGCACATGCAGCCCATCCCGGCGGCGCTGCTGACGATGTCGAAGTGGCCCGCGCCTTTGGTCTGGACGTCGCCATTGTTCCGGGCGACGAAGAAAACCTGAAAATCACCCATCCCGCCGATTTCGCGCGGGCGGAACGGATCATGCGAGGACGCAATGGACATTAGACTGGGCAACGGATTTGACGTGCATGCCTTTGGCCCCGGCGATCACGTGAC
>CAYGQZ010000317.1:0-4588 GCA_964352055.1 uncultured Rhodobacterales bacterium | reverse complement strand
GCACGTTGGCGGCCGCGCAGGGAATGCAGCCAGCGGCGGCGCGTCCAGCGGGCCGTGCCCCGGTCAATGAGTGTGATGGTCGACCGGCGCTGGACATGGGTCAGAACGGGTTCGATCACGATGGGACCGAAGCCGTTGTCGATGTATTCAATGGATTGCGCGATGCTCTCCGCCAACGGCTGGCGCAGCACGGCCGGATCGGTCAGCACATCGAGCCCGAGGTGGGTCGGATAGCTGCTTGCGGACAAATCGATCCCGTCTTGAAGCGTGAAGGTCGCCGTGACCGTCCCCAGCCCCTGACGGCGCCGGTCGATCTCGAGGGGCCGGGTCAGAATCCCGATGCCCACCGGGGCCACTATCGGATGCGCAAGTGTCACGCCCGCAGGCGCGGTCAACTCCAGCCGGTCCGACAGGACAGCGCTGACCGCGACGAGATATGCCTCCCCTCCGTCGGCTGCGATGACGACCTGTCCCGGTGCCGCGAAGACACCCTCGCTCGTATCGACAAACACCGCGAGGTCGGCAGCATCCACGGCAGAGGCCGCCGGGCGCGCCAGATGCCAGAGTGGCACCGTCCATTTGTCTGCCATCCCGGCCCGGGCAAGCTCGGCCGCGCGCGCGAGGTCACTGGCATTGAGGAGATGCGGGACCGTCAGGATCGACCGCGGCAACGTGCGCAGCGCAATCCGCTGTTCGGCCGCCTCGGTGATCAGGGTGTCGGTGTTCCATTCCAGCACTTCAATGACCGGTTGGCGCACAGGGAAAGGCCAGAGGTCAGACATCAAGACCTCCCCGGTTGCGCCGGATCACGTTGATGATGGCGCGCTCGCCTGCCGGTGTGGCGAGATAATCCCCGACGATGCCGGGATCCAGAACGTTGATGATCCGGGTGGCTGCTGGCGCGGCTGGCTGAGAATTGCCCGCATCAACCCCCAACCGCCCGCCCGCGCCGCGCCGCAGAGGCAAGATGGCTTCGGGTCCGGCTTCGCCCATCAGACCAATGCCTTTGGAAAACGGAAACACCGTTGGCTGGCTGACGATACCACCGCGCGCAAAGGCGGTGATCTCACCCGCCTGACCAAAAGCGCCGCCATTTGCGAACGGCGCAGGCATCATGGGCGCGCCACCGCCGAACAGCCCGCCAATGGCCTTGGTGAGAAGCCCGAAGATGCCGCCTCCACCTGATCCACCGCCCATGCCCCCACTGAACGCCTTGAACAGCGCGTCTTCGATTGGCTTGAAGGCGGTGTCGATCAACCTGTTGGCGAGGTTCTGCGCGATGCCGGACACAGCGCCTGCGAAGGACTGCCAGCTGAGCTCGCCGGATTTGAGAGCCTCTTTCAGCGGGCCGGTGATGTCGTCCGCCACGCCGCGCGCGATCTCCATGCTGCGTTCGATCGCGGACCTGGCGCCTTCCCAGGCTTGTTTGGCAACATCTGCTGCATCCTTCAACGCACCACCTGCGCTCCCGGCTGCAGAGGCCGTGTCATCAAGGGCGGGATTTGTGCCGGTTTCCGTGAGGCTGGTGGTCAACTGATCAGCTGCTGTCGCGGTGGCCTCCAATGCGTTTGTCCCATCCTCGGCACTGCTGCTGACAGCGGCTTTCAGGGCCTGCCAGCTGGCCAACGTGGCTGTTGCGCCAGCAGCAAGGTCCGCAGATACGGCACTATAGGTCTCAGCGGCGCTCCGCGCTTCATTCGCACTGCTGGTCAGGCCAGGATCAGGAACAGACAAGGGATTGTCTGCAAATGCGCGATCAAAAGCTTCCTTCGCAACCGTGCCAGCCTGTTCGGCCGCGCCTGCAAAGCGGTTCTCAATCTCGCCGAGGTCCAGATCGCCAAGGATTGTAATGCGGCGTTCTGATCCAAGTGCCTCCAGCCCGGTGTTGATACCTTCGATGAACCCGTTGATCCGCGCGACCACGCCATTGAGCATCGCCTCAACACCTTCGATCAGGCTGTTTGCCGCCTGGAACGCCAGATCACCAATCGCAGCGGGCAACAGGCCCCAGATCGCGGTGATGGCCTGGTACGCGCCTTCAAACGTATTGGACGCCATATTGCCAAAGCCGACAACGCTTTCAACTGCACTTTGCATGCCGCTTGCCGCATCCGCCTTGATCCCGGCGAACATCGCCATGGCGGCGGCCCCTGCAGAGGCAGCGCCAAGCTTCAGCCGGTCCCAGACATCCCCGACGACATCCTTCAGCAGACCCATGGCATTGCCAAAACCGCCAGCGCCCGACACCAGCCGGGTAAACTGATGCACCAACTCGCCCGCGGCCACGACAGCCAGGCCGATGCCGGTGCGCACGAGCGCCCCGCGCAGAACCAACAGTGTTGTGGCAAGGCCACGCACCGACAGGGCAGCGGCTGCCAGCCCGGCAACCCAGCGCCCGGCCATCATGGCAGCGAACGTGGCCGCATAGGTTGTCAGACGGCCGATGTTGTCAAAGAGCCCGCGAATGGCGATGCCGAGCGGCCCGGTGCGGCTGGCCATGGTCGCCATCGCCACCGCTTCCAATGCAGGAGCTGCTGCGGCCGCCAACTGGTTCGACACCCCGCGCCAGATCAGCCCAAGCCGGGATATCGCGTCGTTGGTGCGTTCAATCTGGTCCGCATCCTGTTCGGAGACAACGACACCAAAATCCCGCACATCATCCGTGGCCTGGCGCAAGGTCGCGGTATCAATGCGCGACATGGCGATGCTGCCTTCTTCGCCGAAGAGCTGCCCCGCAACGGCTGCGCGTTCGGCGACGGGAACAAACGCCTCGATCGCGGCATTGATCACGCCGACGCGCTCATCCAGCGGCAAAGCCATCAAGTCATTGGCAGACAGCCCCAGCTGATCCAGCGCCTTTGCCGCGGGACCGGTCCCGGCAGCGGCTTGTGACAGCCGCCGTGTCAGGTCCTTCGTCGCCTGTTCCACTCCGGAAATCGAAACGCCCGCAAGATCGCCTGCACGCTCGAGCACCTGAATGGATGCAACGGTGGTGCCAAGCGATTGCGCCAGCTTGGCCTGCGCATCTACAGTTTGCAAACCCGACCGGATCATCGCAACGCCTGCGGCCGCCATCGCCACAGTTGCAGCTGCCGCCATGACCTTTGCCTTGCGTGCAAACGCGGCCATCCGCGCATTGGCCGCTTCCATCTCGCGCGACAAACGCCCCATACCCTTGGCACCGGCTTCGCCAATGCCCTCAAGTTCGGCGCGCACCTGACGTCCGCCGACCGCCGCGAGGCGAACAGAGACCCTTTTCTCAACCATTCCTTACATCCTCAATCTGCGCATTGGCTTTGTGCACCATGACGGCCTCGATCCCGGGCAGCAGTTCAGCGGCGATCACAGTGTTCACGCCCAGCGCCTGTGCCATCGACAATGCCGCGCTCAGGTCCCAGCCCAGAACCGCGCCGGGGATGACGCGCAACTGACCACCAAGGCGGCCTACCAGATCCCAAACCTGCCACCCCTCACAGGTCAGCGGCTGGTTTTGTCGACGCGGGCAGTCCTTGCACGCTTGCCCGTGGCCTTTGAGGCCTTGGAAAGGTGGGCAGGCGGCGCAGTAGGTTGCGCCCCCGCCGAACTCCCATTCGGCAAGGGCGCAGAGACGTTTTTTTCCGCATCCAGCAATAACCCCTTGCTGACGTATCCGGTCTGGAACGCCTCAAAGATCGGCCAGACCTCCAGAAGGGCGTCGATACCTTCCGGGCTGACAGGAACGGGATTGCCGCTCGGGTCGCCAACACCCTCCCAATCGAGCACGGCCCGGCGCGCCACTGCCTTGGCCATGGCAAGGGCGAGATCTTCAGTGCTGGCTGTTCTGGACATATCTTCAATGGACGGATCGGCGCGGGCGGACACCATCAGCGCGGTTGTCAGCGGCGCCAGACGCAGGCGAACGCCGGGGGCGAGGGTCAGCCAGGTGGGGGTATTGGTGAGGTTGAGTCTCAGCATGATCAATAGGTCTCGATATCGTTGACAAGGACGGCCGTGCACATGCGGCCCAGCACCGGATCGCGGGCTGCCTGCCAGTCAAACGTGGCCTGTACGCCTTGCGGCCCGGAAATCTCGATCCGGGGGCGGGGCAGATAGACGGCATGGACGGTGAAGGTGAAGCTCTCGCCGGATGGCAGCGTGTAGGCGAACTCGAACGCGCAAGGATCGCCCTGGAGCGCCTGCGTCACCAGCGTCTGATCGGCAAAGCGCACTTCGATCCGCCCGGTGAGCGCGGCGATGGACGGGTCTGCCCCGTCGATCTTGCCATCGCTGCGGATGGTCTCGATCCGGTCGAGGTTGTTGGCATAGGTGACTTCCGCCGAGACCACATTCCCCAGCGCAGAGCCATTCCGGCTGATCGCGCCGTTGAAATGGCCGAACCGTTTCAGAGCGAGATCGGCTGGTGTTCCTGCGCTGCTGGCAGCCTCCACGGTCTCGCCCTGTGCAATCAGGCTCGCGGTTGCCGTCAGAAGCCCGGAGCGCTGCACCTGCCAGCTGAGCTGATCCAGCACACAGCCGGAATACATCGCGAACCGTGGCACCTCGGGCATGCCGGTCTCGATGGACATGCTGGGCAGCGTCCAGGATCCGG
>CAYGQZ010000316.1:2443-4598 GCA_964352055.1 uncultured Rhodobacterales bacterium | reverse complement strand
TCGGGGGCGTGTTCGGCCAGAAAGGCGCGGGCCGCCGCCATCTGATCGGCCTGAAATTCGAGGACCGCATGGGTGTCCTTGATCGCCATGGTGACCTCGCCCGGGATGGCCTTGGCCAAGCGGCCATCGAGGCCCGCAAAGCTGCTGCCCGGCGTGTCGGATTGCACGGTGAGCTTTGCGGTGTCCTTTGCGTCGCCGCCATAGATCGCGATGCCTGCGCTGTCGGGGCCGCGATCCGTCATGGTGATCAGCATATCGGTGAGCAGCGCACCCAGTTGCGGCTGCAAGGCCGCATCCTTGAGAAACAGTCCGACAATTCCGCACATGGCTGATGCCCCTTTTGCTGGCTGAAGACCCTCGCAGATTACCATCGAAAGGTTGGATGCTCAACTGTTGGGAAACATTTTTTCACTTAAAGAAAGTGCGAACGGTTAAACTTCGACCAGAGACTTTCGCGCGCAACGGGCCGTCGCAGACATGTTGCTTTTGGGAAAGCCGGGATTGGAAGGCTGTGTCGGTGGGCGGGACTGTTTGCTGGCGCAAATGCGCCCGCCCGCCGACCCCGGATTCGGCTTGGAACATTTGGCTTGGTACATGTTGTGCGTGTGTCTTGATCACAACGGGGTTTCCTGGCCGCTGTCCGGGCAGAGCCCGTCCCGGTGTGTGCCTATGCCTTGGCGGGCGTCATGACTTGCGTTTTCGGGTTTTGAACGACCTTGGCGCTGTCATCGGCGAACCGGTGCGGCTGCGCCTTTCGGGCGCAGGTACCAGTACCAGACACGGTAGCCTTCCAGCAGCGCCAAGGGTCCGAAGTGCACCAAGGCCGGCCCGAGACCGCCCCAGTCGTGCAGCGCTGCCCAGTGCACCAAGGTCAAGACTGCTGCCGCGTAGGTTGTGCGTTGCAAGGTTTTCCACCATGGCCCCATGCGGC
Source organism: uncultured Rhodobacterales bacterium (assembly GCA_964352055.1). Lineage (GTDB taxonomy): Bacteria > Pseudomonadota > Alphaproteobacteria > Rhodobacterales > Rhodobacteraceae > Tateyamaria. Next base: position 3,667 of record CAYGQZ010000316.1, on the reverse strand, counting down.
GCACAAAACCGTCCATCGATGTCACTGCCAGGGGGATGAAAATCAGGAAGGCCAGCCAGCCCGTCCAGATGTACAGTTTGGGCAGGTCCGCAATGACACGTGCTGCCGTGCCTTCATCCACCAGGTAGAGCACCGTGTGCATCGCCGCATAGCCAAAGGCTGCAACCCCGAAATACCTGCGGTTCCTCTTGAGCCATTGCGGGCCGCGCCAGCCGCGCAGCAGCAGCACAAGGGGGGAGGCCAGCATGGCGATGATCAGAAAGCGGGCGGAGAATTCCCCGGTTGGATGCAGCAGGTCGTGGATCGCTTTGGGATCGTTCGACGTTGCGAGATGCATTGAAAAGCCGAAGGCGGGCAGGGCCAGCACCACCCAGAGCCAATAGGGAAACAGTCGGGACACGCGTGGAATTCCTTGTCAAATGAAGCCCGCATCTGAGCGGCCAGACCCCTTGAACGGTGGGGTTCCGTTTTTCCGTCGCAGTTTTGGGGTGTTGGCGTCTGTTTTCCCGTGCATCGTCTTTCGGGACAGGTTGCGCAGAGCCTTTGGGCTGAAACCTGCCGTGCCGGTTTGACCGGTGTTCTGACGGAGACCGCGCAAGGAGGGGGGCGGTACCCGCCACACCGCCCGCACGCGCAGATCCGGAGCATCAACGGGCCTGTCTGTCAGATGATGGCCCGGCGCAATCTGTCGAAATGGTCGGGCATGTCGCGCGCTGTGTAGCTGGCCTGGCGCACCAATTCGTCGAAATGCAACGACAGGGTGTCGATCCGCTCGCGGTCGCGGAAGGCCATGTAGTGTCCGCCGGTATAGATCACCGCAAGCAGGGGCCCGAAGACCGTGATCGGCGCGGAATAGAGCGCACGGGCATCGTAGAGACAGAGCCGCAGTCTGGGGTAAAGCTGCGCGCTGAGGTCTTGCAGGTGGTTGAGTTGTTCGTGCCGCACATCCATGGGCAGGCTGTGATAGTAGCCTGTGCCTTTGGCAAAGCTTTCCACCTCGAAGATCGGCATTGCAATCTCGTAATCCGAGCGGGCCGCCTGCATCCAGTCGAGCCGGTCGCGGGAGGCGTTGATGGCCTGGGTGGTCGTGCGCCCCAGATGCGGCTGGTATTCCCATTCCAGCATGGCCTGGGTTTTCAGCATGTCGGGCAGGCCCGCGGGAACGTGGCGGATCTTGTAGCCTGCCGCCTCCTGATGCCAGCCGAAGATCCGTTCGTCGATCAG
>CAYGQZ010000316.1:0-2343 GCA_964352055.1 uncultured Rhodobacterales bacterium | reverse complement strand
GTCGTGTTTGCACTGGTCCTGCATGGATCGCTGACCCATGAGGTTGTGCATGGGCATCCGTTTCCGTCGTTCCGGTTGAGCCAGGCGCTGGTCGTGTTGAACCCCGGCCTCTTCATTCCCTACTTGCGCTTTCGCGACACCCATCTGGCGCATCATCAGGATGCAAAGCTGACCGATCCCTATGACGATCCCGAATCGAACTACCTTGATCCGCAGGTCTGGGCGCAGTTGCCCGGCTGGCAGCGCCGGGTGCTGGAGATCAACAACACCCTGATGGGGCGGATTGTTGTGGGCCCGCTGGTGGGGCAGATCACTTTCATGCGCAGCGACTGGCAGGCGATCCGAGCGGGTGATGGCCAGGTGCTGAAGGGCTGGCTGGTGCATCTGCCGAGCCTCATTCTGGTCCCGCTTGTGGTCGTCTTGTCGCCGATGCCGTTGTGGCTGTATCTGCTGGCTTGCTACGCAGCGATGTCGGTGCTGAAGGTGCGCACTTTCCTGGAGCATCAGGCCCATGCGCTGGCCCGCGGGCGCACGGTGATCATCGAGGATCGGGGGCTGCTGGCGTTCCTGTTTCTCAACAACAATTTTCACGTGGTGCACCATATGCATCCGCGGGTGCCGTGGTATCGGTTGCCCGGCGTTTACCGCGCCAACCGGGATCGGTACCTGCGCAGCAATGATGGCTACATGTTTGCCTCTTACCGCGACGTCTTTGCCCGCTATTTCCTGCGGGCCAAGGACCCGGTGCCGCATCCGCTCTGGCCCTCGGATGGGTGATCGCCCATAGAGGCGCATGGCCCTTTGGATTCCCATTACACTTGCGGCGGCTTTGTTTCAGACGCTGCGCTTCATGCTGCAACGGCAACTGTCGGTCGTGACGTTGAGTGCGGGTGGGGCGACGCTGGCCCGGTTCATGTATTCGGCACCATTGGTGGCGGTGCTGATTATCGCCTATATGGCGATCACCGGGCAGGTGTGGCCGGACTTTGGTCTTTGGTTCTGGATCTATGGGGCGACGGGGGGGCTGGCGCAGATCATTGCCACCATCTGCGTGGTCAGCCTGTTCAAAGCGCGCAATTTTGCGGTTGGCATCACCTTCAAGAACACAGAGAGCATCATGGCCCTGCTGGTGGGCTGGGTCGTGTTGGGAGACAGCGTGGGACCATGGGCGATGGCGGCGGTGGCGCTGGGCGTGGTGGGTGTGCTGATCCTGTCGGCCCCGCCGGAACTGGCCCATGTGCGCGCCCGCGACATGATGAACCGGGCGTCGGGGCTGGGTCTGACCGCCGGGGTTCTGTTTGCGGTGTCGGGTGTCAGTTATCGCGGCGCGTCGCTGAGCCTGGATCTGGGTGATCCGGTGGCGCGGGCCGGTCTGACGCTGGGGGCGGTGACGGCGATGCAGACGGTGGCGATGGTGATTTGGCTGCGCTGGCGCGATCCGGGGCAGGTGCGTGCGGTGTGGAACGCGCGCCGGGTTGCGATCTGGGTGGGCCTTTTGTCGATGGCAGGCTCATTCTGCTGGTTTCTGGCCTTTACGTTGCAGAATGCGGCGTTCGTCAAGGCCGTGGGACAGGTGGAGCTTGTGTTCAGCGCGCTGGCCTCGGTGCTGATCTTTCGCGAGGCGGTGACGGGGCGCGAATGGGTCGGGATGGCGGTTCTGCTGGCTTCGATCCTGATGTTGATTTCGGTACTGTGATGGGTGGCGGATGATACATCCGCCTTACCGAACTACCGCTTCACACCTGCCCCGTAAGGCGGATGCATCATCCGCCCGGGTTGGGGGCTCTGCCCCCGGTGCTGGCGCACCTCCCCCGGGATATTTTGGGCCGAAAGAAATGGAGCGGTTGCGTTTCGTGCCCGGCCTGATCGTTTCCGAAACGAAACGATTGCGACGCTTCGGGCCGCTCAGTCTCTTTGAAATGTCGGAATCGCGCGTATGGCGTATTGGAATACAGATGTATGCAGGCCAAGACATTCATGCCCACGACACCTGCGGAGAGACCCATGGCCTACAAGACAGATATCCAGATTGCCCGCGAGGCGAACAAACTGCCCATTCAGGAGATCGGGGCCAAGCTGGGAATTGGCAGTGATGATCTGCTGCCATACGGTCACGACAAGGCCAAGGTCAGTCAGTCCTTTATCAACTCGGTGCAGGACCGTCCCAACGGCAAGCTGATCCTTGTGACCGCCATCAACCCCACCCCTGCGGGTGAAGGCAAGACCACCACCACCGTGGGTCTGGGTGACGGACTGAACCGTATTGGCAAGAAGGCCTGCGTGTGTATTCGCGAGGCGTCATTGGGTCCGAACTTTGGCATGAAGGGTGGGGCCGCCGGCGGC
>CAYGQZ010000315.1:0-4622 GCA_964352055.1 uncultured Rhodobacterales bacterium | reverse complement strand
ACGGCGCGCCTTTGTCCGACACGGACCCCTACGGCGCGGACCCGTCGGGCACCTTTCTCAACCGGGTGCACAGTTATGAGGTCCAGCCCGAACAGGGCACCGCGCAGCTCATTCACTTCCCGAAGTCCTGCCTGCATTGCGAGGATGCGCCCTGCGTCACGGTCTGCCCCACCGGCGCCAGCTACAAGCGGGTCGAGGACGGGATCGTGCTGGTCAACGAAAGCGACTGCATCGGCTGCGGCCTGTGCGCCTGGGCCTGCCCCTACGGTGCGCGCGAAATGGATGCGGTCGAAAAGGTGATGAAGAAATGCACCCTCTGCGTCGACCGGATCTACAACGAAAACCTCCCCGAGATTGACCGCGAACCGGCCTGCGTGCGCACCTGCCCGGCTGGTGCGCGGCATTTCGGCGACTTTGCGGACCCCGAAAGCAACGTGTCGAAACTGACCGCCGAACGCGGCGGCATGGACCTGATGCCGGAACAAGGCACCAAGCCGGTCAACAAATACCTGCCCCCTCGCCCCAAGGACACCCTGTCCGAAGGCGCTGGCGACATCGACATACTGGCCCCCTACCTTGTGCCTGTGACGCAGGAAGCAAAGGGTTTCCTGAGCTGGATCGACAAAACGCTGGAGAAATTCTGATGCATCCCGCACCATCCGTCATCTTTTTTACCGTCTTCAGCGGTGTGGGCTTTGGCCTGCTGACCTTTCTGGGGCTTGGCACACCGCAGGTCACGGGTTGGAGCGCCTTTGCCTTCTTTGTCATCGCCTATCTCTGCGCGGTCGGCGGGCTGGTCGCCTCGACCTTCCACCTTGGCCACCCGGAACGCGCGCTCAAGGCGTTCACACAATGGCGGTCGTCCTGGCTCAGCCGTGAAGGGTGGTGCGCCGTCATTGCCCTGTGCTTCATGGCCATCTACGGCATGGGGCTGGTGTTTTTCGGCTCCCGTTGGGGGTTCTTCGGCGTTGTCGGGGCCGCGTTTTCCATCGCGACCGTCTACACCACGTCAATGATCTACACCCAGCTCGAATCGATCCCGCGCTGGCATTCACCGGGCACACCCGCGATGTTCCTCAGCTATGCCGCGGCTGCAGGCGCGCTTATGGCGGGTGAGGCGAACGCCGCAATCGCGCTCATCGCCATTGCAGCCTTCTTGCAGATCGCACTCTGGGTTGTCGGCGACGGCGCGCTGGAGGCGTCTGGCACGTCGTTGGCCACCGCCACGGGTCTCGGCACGGGTGGCGCGGTTCGTGCCTTCGAGCCCCCCCATACCGGCACAAACTACCTGCTCAAGGAATTCGCCTTTGTCGTGGGCCGCAAGCACAGCCTGAAACTGCGGGTCATCTCCATGGTGCTCTTTGCGGTGATTCCGATCTTCCTGCTGATGCTGCCCTTCTCGCATTGGCTGATGATCCCTGTGGTTGTCAGCCACGTGGCAGGTGCCCTTGTCTCGCGCTGGCTGTTCTTTGCAGAAGCCGAGCACGTGGTCGGCCTTTACTACGGCGTGCGATAAGTCAAAACGGGCGAGGCGGGCACACGGCCCGCCACAGCCTCAGATCAAGCCTGCATGGGCCAGTGCCGCATCGACCAGTGCCTTGGTTTCATCCGACAGGCAGGTCAGCGGCAGGCGCACTTCTTCGGAACACAGCTCGAGTTTGGACATGGCGTATTTCACGCCAACCAGACCGGGTTCGGTAAAGATCGCCTTGTGCAAGGGCATCAGTCGATCCTGCAATTCCAGCGCCTTGGTGTAGTCACCCGCAGCACAGGCCGCCTGCATCTCGCTCAGCAGGCGCGGTGCCACGTTTGCCGTAACCGAGATTGCGCCCACGCCGCCGCAGGCGTTGAAGGCATGCGCCGTCGCGTCCTCACCCGTCAACTGGATGAAGTCATGACCGCAGGTAATACGGGTATCACCCACACGGGACAGATCGCCCGTTGCATCCTTGACGCCGACAATGCGCGGCAGTTTGGCCAGTTCGCCCATGGTCGCGGGCGTCATGTCGATGACCGAACGGCCGGGAATGTTATAGATGATGATCGGAATATTGGCGCAATCATGCAGGGCGGTGAAGTGCGCAATCAAACCGCGTTGGGTCGGCTTGTTGTAGTAGGGTGTGACGACCAGCGCGCCATCCGCGCCGACTTTCTCGGCAAACTGGACAAAGCGCATGGCCTCGACCGTGTTGTTCGATCCCGCACCCGCGATAACCGGCACGCGGCCCGCCGTGGCCTTGACCACCGTCTCGATGACCAGTTCATGCTCGTCATGGGTCAGGGTCGGGCTTTCACCGGTCGTGCCCACGGGCACAAAGCCGCTGGTGCCTTCCCCGATATGCCATTCGACAAGCTTCTTGAGGGTTTCCAGATCCAAAGCGCCGTTACGAAACGGCGTGACGAGGGCAGGCATAGAACCTTTGAACATTCTCACGCTCCTTTTTTACGTGTGGCAGGCAGAGGGCCTGGGATGATTTCGCATATCTCCGGATCGTGAGTTGAAACCTCACGCGCCAGATATATGCTGGTAGCCTCTAGCCTTGCAAAGACAGGAAATGCAAGAGATGAGCCGCATCGTCGTCGCCCTGATATTGCTTTTTGCGTGGTCTGTTGCCGCACTGGCAGAGCGTCCGCGTCCTTTGGCCTGGGCCTTTGACGCGATGCGGGCAGGCAATTGGGAAACCGCGGCGCGACTGGCGGCGCGGGATGGTCCGGTGGCCGCCGATATCATCGAATGGCACCGGTTGCGCGCCGGGCGCGGCAGTTACGCCGATGCCATCGCCTTTCTGGAGCGGCGTCCGGACTGGCCGGGCGAGGCCTACCTGCGCCGCGAGGTTGAACCTGTCGTGATTGAGGAAGGCGATGCCGCCATCCTTGCTTTCTTTGCGCAGGATATCGCGCGAACGCCCGAAGGGGTGCTGGCACAGGCCAAGGCACTGGAGCGGCAAGGCTCCACCGGTCTGGCCCATGCAAATCTTGTGCTGGAATGGCGCACTGTCCCGATGAGTGCCGAAACACAGCTGGAATATCTGGAAAACTATGCCAGCCTGCTGGCCCCACATCACGTGGCGCGGCTGAAGGCGATGCTCTGGTCCGGCAACACAACCAGCGCAACGCGCATGTTCGATCTTGTCCCCGCAGGGGAACGGGCGCTGGCCGAAGCGCGTCTCGGTCTCATCGCGCTGGCCGGAAATGTGGACAGCCTTATCGCCAATGTGCCCGAGGACTTGGCTGATGACCCAGGCCTTGCCCATGCCCGTTTTGAATGGCGTGTGCGCAAGGGCCGCTGGGCGGATGCCAAGGAACTGTTGCGGGCCCGCTCTGCCAGCAGGGACAGCCTCGGAGAGCCCGACGCCTGGGCCCAGCGCCGCCGTGCCCTGGCGCGCGACGAAATGCGCGACGGCGACCCCGCCTTGGCTTATCAGCTGGCATCGCAGCACTTCTTGTCCGAAGGGTCGTCCTATGCCGATCTTGAATGGCTCTCCGGCTATATCGCGTTGCGTCTTCTGAAGGATCCCAAAACCGCAGCCAAACATTTCTGGAACCATCATGCGGCGACACGTTCGCCGATTTCACTTGGGCGGGCCGGTTACTGGATTGGACGCGCCTATGAGGCCATGGGCGATATGGACAGCGCACAAGCTGCCTATGCCGACGGGGCCAGGTTTCAGACGTCTTTTTACGGCCTTCTGGCCGCCGAGCGGGGCAACCTGCCCATCGATCCGGATCTTGCGGGCGGCGAGAGTTTTGGCGACTGGCGCACATCCGATCTTGCAAGCCGCGACCTGTTCCAGGCAGGCCTGTTGCTGCAAGCCTCCGGCGAAATGAGTGTGGCCGAGCGGTTCTGGACCCATCTTGCCGAAGATCTCGACCGCGCCGAAGCGGGCCTTCTGGCTCAGGCGGCACTGGACACAGATCAACCGCATCTGGCCGTGATGATCGGCAAACGGGTGGCCCAGCGCGGGATCACTTTGCATGCGGCCTATTATCCGTTGCATCCGCTGGCCGAGGCCGATTTGCCGATGGCCGCCGAGATGAACCTGGCCATTGCCCGCCGCGAAAGCGAATTCGACCCTTCGGTGCAAAGCGGCGTGGGTGCGCGCGGGCTGATGCAGATCATGCCCGGCACTGGGCAGGACGTGGCAAGGGATCTTGGCCGCGCCGGCGAACACTCGACCGAACGGCTGATTTCCGACCCCGTCTATAACGCCGAGCTTGGCGCTGCTTTCCTGTCGCAACTTGCGGGCCGGTTTGACGGCAACGTGGTGCTCATGTCTGCCGCCTATAACGCAGGGCCGGGCAGGCCGATCCGATGGATGAAACTCTTTGGCGATCCGCGGCAGGGCACGGCGGATTTCGACGTGATCGACTGGATCGAATACATCCCCTTCCGCGAGACCCAAAACTATGTGATGCGGGTGACCGAAAGCCTGCCGATCTATCGCGCGCGGCTTGGCAAGGATCCCCTGCCCGTCCCGTTCAGCGCGGAATTGACCGGCTCAACCCTGTTGCCGTTCGCGCCAAAGGGTGAATAGGCCCGCCGCCACGACGATCGCCGCACCGATCAGAACATTCAGTTGCAAGGCCTCGCCAAAGACGGCAATGCCCACGGCTGCGGCAAA
>CAYGQZ010000314.1:0-4630 GCA_964352055.1 uncultured Rhodobacterales bacterium | reverse complement strand
GGTTCAGGCTGTCCATCCCTCTGATTTTGTTGCGGTCCCGCCGATCTGCCTCACGGGCTCAGGGCGTGGGGGTCTCGCCGCCCAGTACAGCTTTGAACCAGCCCGTGTCGATGTTGCCACCACAAAGGATAACACCAACCTTTTTGTCCCGCATCAAAGCGCGTTCCTGCATCAGCCCCGCAAGGGGCGCGGCACCGGCCCCTTCGGCCACATTGTGCGTCGCGGTGAAGTAAAGCCGGATGGCGTCAGCAATCTCGTCGTCGCTGACGGCGATGATCCGCTCTGCGCCCTTTGAATAGACGTCCAGAGCGTCTTGCACAGGGATCCGGACGGCCATGCCATCGGCAAAGGTGTTGGCCGAATTTGTCTCGATCAGCCGTCCCGCCTCCATCGACAGCTTGGCCGTCTGCGCCCGGTCTGACACGACGCCCACGATCCGCGTGTCCAGCCCCATGGCATCGCGGGCCATGATTGTGCCGCAAATGCCGGATCCGCAGCCAATGGGCACGTAAACGGTGTCAAGGTCCGGTTGCGCGCTGAACAGTTCATAGGCGTATGTCGCTACGCCCCGCACCAGTTCGGGATGGTAGGGCGGCACCAGAAACAGCCCTTCGGCCTCTGCCACGCGGATCGCCTCCATCCGGGCGGTGTCGAAATCGTCGCCAAACTCGATCAAATCGGCTCCGAAGGCGCGCATGGCCGCGTTCTTTTCAACGGAGTTGCCGCGCGGGACATAGACCTTGGCCACCAGCCCCGCAGCGGTCGCGGCCCAGGCCTGCCCTTGTCCATGATTGCCACGGGTAGCCGTGCAGATGCCGGGGATGTCGGGGTGGGTCCGGGTCAGCCAATCCATGAAGGTCAACGCCCCGCGCACCTTGAAGGCCCCTGTCGGCGTGTGGTTTTCATGTTTGACGAAGGTCTGCGCGCCGGTTTGCGCATTCAGCAGCGGATAGCTGTGTTGCGCCGTTGCGGGCATGCGCGCGTGGACAAACCGGGCGGCGGCCTCGATGTCAGACAGATTGAACATGGTTGAGTGTTCTGCGGGACAGCACGGGTGTCAACGGTGATCGGGACACATCCGGCGATACATCAGGGTGCCTGCCCCGCGCCAGACACCGGGCGCGGGGCAGCATTCATATATAGTGCAGCGCCTTAGATGCTCATGCAGACATATTTCATCTCAAGGTAATCCTCGATCCCGTGATGCGATCCTTCGCGGCCCAGACCCGATTGCTTGACCCCGCCAAAGGGGCCCAACTCGGTCGAGATGATGCCGGTGTTCACGCCCACGATCCCGTATTCCAGCGCTTCGGAGACCTTGTAGACCCGGCTCAGATCCTTGGCATAGAAATAGGCCGCCAGACCAAAGATCGTGTCATTGGCCATCGCGATCACCTGATCCTCGTCCTCGAACTTGAAGAGCGGGGCAAGCGGACCAAAGGTTTCTTCCTTGGCCACTTTCATGTCCTGGGTCACGCCTGTCACGATCGTCGGCTCAAAGAAACTGCCGCCCATCGCGTGGGGTTTCCCGCCCGTCAGCACAGCGCCGCCATGGGCAACAACGTCGTCCATATGCTCCTTGACCTTGTCCACGGCGTCCATGTTGATCAGGGGTCCTGTGGTCACATCCGCAATCAGCCCATCGCCCACATTCAGCTTTTCAACGGCCACTTTCAGCTTGGCGGCAAAGGCGTCATAAACGCCGGCCTGCACATAAATACGGTTCGCACAGACGCAGGTCTGGCCGTTGTTGCGGAACTTGCACATCATTGCGCCCTCGACGGCGGCATCCAGATCGGCGTCATCAAAGACGATGAAGGGGGCATTGCCACCCAGCTCCATCGAGCATTTCATGACCTGATCGGCGGCTTGCTTGAGCAGGATGCGCCCCACTTCGGTCGACCCGGTAAAGGTCAGCTTGCGCACGGCGGGGTTCTCGCAGAATTCCTTGCCAATCTCCGAAGAGGACGAGGACGGCACCACGCTGAAGACGCCAGCGGGGATGCCCGCACGTTCCGCAAGCACACCCATGACAATCGCGCTCAGCGGGGTTTCCTTGGCCGGACGGGCGACAAAGGAACAGCCCACGGCCAGCGCCGGGGCCGCCTTGCGGGTGATCATCGCATTGGGAAAGTTCCAGGGCGTGATGGAGGCGGCAACGCCGATGGGCTGTTTCATCACCATGATGCGCTTGTCGCGCTGGTGGCCGGGGATGGTCTCGCCGTAGACGCGTTTGGCCTGCTCGCCCATGAATTCGATAAAGGACGCGCCATACATGATTTCGCCTTTGGCCTCGGCCAGCGGCTTGCCTTGCTCGGCGGTCAGGATGGTGGCCAGATCATCGGCATTGTCCATCATCAGGTCGAACCATTTGCGCATCACACCTGCGCGCTCCTTGCCGGTCCACTTGGCCCAGTCCTTTTGTGCCGCCTCGGCCGCGGCGATGGCACCCGCGACCTGGGCGCGGCTCAGGTCGGCCACTTCGGCGATCACGTCGCCACGGGCCGGGTTGGTCACATCAAAGGTGCCATTGTCGCCGTCCACCCATGCGCCGTTCACATAGGCGCGGGTTTCCAGCAGGCTGGGGTCCTTCAACAGGGATTTGAGGTCTGTGGTTTGATCAAGCATCGGATTTCCTTTCGGGGCTGGCCTATGTCAATCAAGCCCGGTTAGGATTGTCCAGTTCCAAAAGGGGGAGATTGATCGAATGCCGGACATGGATGACGCCTATGCCATTGCGGCCCATATCGAGGGGGCGGAGGCCTATCCCGAGGCCTGGGCGGCTGCGGCTGCGGCCTTTGTGCAGGGCCTTGGCGCGCGCGCGCAGCTTGATATTTCCTATGGCCCGTCCGCGCGGATGGCGTTTGATCTTTTCCGGCCCGAAGGCACGGCCAAGGGCACGTTGATCTTTGTGCACGGGGGCTATTGGCTGAAATTCGACCGGTCCTACTGGTCGCATCTGGCCGCCGGGGCTCTGGCACAGGGCTGGGCCGTGGCAATGCCATCCTATGACCTTTGCCCGGAGGTGCGCATTGCCGTCATCACGCAACAGGTGGCGCAGGCTGTCATGGCGGTGGCGGATATGACCGAAGGGCCCTTGTCGATTGCGGGCCATTCGGCAGGCGGGCATCTGGTGTCCCGGATGCTGGCGCCGGGCATGTTGCCCGCCGCGGTGACTGGGCGGCTGTGCCATGTGATGCCGATATCGCCCGTGACCGATCTGGAGCCGCTTTTGAGTACTTTGATGAACAATGAATTCAGGATGGACGCGGCCATGGCCCGCGCCGAAAGCCCGGTGCACCAGCCGGCGCCAGATGTGCCGGTGACAATCTGGCTTGGGTCGGACGAGCGGCCCGTGTTCCTGGATCAGGCGCGCTGGCTGGCCGAGGCATGGGGCTGCGATCATGTGATCATGCCGGGTGAAAACCATTTTGTCGTGGTTGATGCGCTGATGGATCCGGCCTCTGACATGATCCGGCGCTTGACGACGGTCCCCTAGATCGGCCACACCAGCCACAGGCTGCGGGCGATGGCGTCGTTCGCGTTTTCGGCCCACCCGTCCTGAACGCCGGGACCTTTCTGTAAAGGAGGGTCAAGGATGACCGCTCGCCCTGAATTCTATCGTTTCCACAATGGCCAACAGGCTGTGCTGCCCTTTGAGGACGCCGAATATGCCGCGCGGCTGTCGGAACTGCGTGACCGGATGGACGCGCAGGGGGCCACGGCCGCTGTCTTCACGTCGATGCACAACATCGCCTATTATTCCGGGTTTCTCTACTGCGCTTTCGGGCGGCCCTACGGTCTGGTGGTGACCGAGGATGCTTGCGTTACGATTTCAGCGGGGATTGACGCGGGCCAGCCCTGGCGGCGCTGCCATGGCGACAACATCACCTATACAGACTGGCAGCGCGACAACTTCTGGCGGGCCGTGCGCGAGGTCACGGGCGAGGGCAGCGTGATCGGGGTGGAAAGCGATCACCTTACTCTGCTGCAACAATCCAAGCTTGAGGATTTCCTCAAGCCCATCGCCACCGTGGACCTTTACGAGACAACCATGCGCCAGCGGATGCACAAGTCCGAGGCCGAGATTGCCCTGATCCGTCATGGCGCGCAGGTGGCCGATGTGGGCGGCTACGCGATCCGCGATGCGATCCGCGCAGGCACGCGCGAGATTGACGTGGCCATGGCCGGGCGCGACGCGATGGAGCTTGAGATCGCAACATGCTTTCCCGATGCCGAATACCGCGACACCTGGGTCTGGTTCCAGTCGGGCCTCAACACCGATGGTGCGCACAACCCGGTCACAGGGCGCGTCTTGCAGCGTGGCGATATCCTGTCGCTGAACACCTTCCCGATGATTTCGGGCTATTACACCGCGCTGGAGCGCACGCTTTTTGTGGAAACGGTGGATGCGGCCAGCCTGAAGCTGTGGGAGGCCAACGTGGGCGCGCATGAGCTGGGCATGTCCCTGCTGAAACCAGGCGCAAGCTGCGCCGAGGTGACCCATGCGGTGAACGCCTTCTTTGAGGAGCGCGACCTGCTGCAATACCGCAGCTTTGGATATGGCCATTCCTTCGGGGTGCTCTCGCATTACTACGGGCGCGAGGCGGGGCTGGAACTGCGCGAGGAT
>CAYGQZ010000313.1:0-4650 GCA_964352055.1 uncultured Rhodobacterales bacterium | reverse complement strand
CCAATGATCTGCCAGATCGGGTGGTGATCGACAAAAGCGGCGCCAATCTGACCGGCCATACGGCGGTGACTGTCGTCCTCAAGTTCAACATCAGAAAAAGTTTGCAGTAGAACCCACTGCGTTGGCACCTTTGCCACGGCAAGGCGATGACCGACGCGACAATCTTCGAAGTTCTTCAGATCGATTGCGATCGTCTGCACGCCGAAACCCGAGAATTACGGGAAGCGGTCCGTCGCGGCAAAGCCCGGTGCCAGAAGCTCTACACCTATCTTTCCAACAACTTCGACGCGCTTCCGGACTATGGTCACAGGTACCGAAACCGCCTCGCGGTCTCATCGTCCCGGGCAGAAGGCTGCGTCGACGACATCGGCAACACCCGCATGAGCAAGCGGCGGCGCATGAGATGGTCACCGCGAGGCGCGCAACGCGTTGCCGTCATAAGGGCCGCTGTCCTTGACGGAAGGCTAGGCGTCGCAAAGATGGCCGCTTGACCACAAGCTTTTGCCCACACCCGAAACCAATTCGCTATCCTATACCCCGAACGGTTCAACAAATGACCCGCAAAACGCGCATGGGCTAAGCCTAATACACAGAGTTTAGGATACTCCCGTTTGACCAGTCAGAACGGTCTGGCTTCACGCAGTTCGCGGCGCTCGCTGGATAAGTGTGTCCAGCAGAAGAGCTTTCTTAGGCTGGCAAAACTTTGCGACACTACCATATAGTGCACGCCCTGCGATATTGATCTGAAGTGCGGGTCACGCGAATGAAAACAACATTCGTCGCAACATCAGTCAATGCTCTTCGTTCCCCCAATCAATCAAATCATTCCACCACCGCGTCCAAAACCACTCTCCTTCCGCGTCAGCGCCGCCCTGGTCATCGTCGTCGGTGCCGCCCTCTCCTTCATTAATAATGTCGTCAATGGCGTTCCACACATTGCCGGGGCCGCCTACAACTTCGGCGGGTTCGCTTTCGTCCTCAAGTAGGTTATGGAGCAGATCGATAAAATCCTCGTCCTCCTCCTCCTCCTGTCCCGGTGCCTCTTCAAACGGTTCGTACCCGGTCGCATTTGTACCGATGACCGACGCCACGATCAGGCCGATACCGTTGTATTTGGTCGGCGGCGGTTTGACGGCATAGTCAACAATTTCAATGGTGCAATTTGGCAAGCCGCTGTGTTTGAGTGCAAATTTGTGATCGGTCGCCTGGATCAGGCTCAGATTTCGGTTCCTGTTTTCCATTTGGAGCCGTTCGGAGAGTGTGGGCGGTTTGTTGTGCACATAGCTCCTGTAATATGCTCGCCTGTCTCCCTTCTTTGTCGTCAATCTGACAACAAAGCGATGTCCCGTCTTGGTCGGCGGGTACATACTCACGTTCACCTTCCCGATGCAGGTGGCGGCCGTTGCGATGAAAACCGGTTTCCTTTGCGCCGCTGCATCAGGGGTTTTCCGTTTGGTTTTAGGTTTGATATCAGGCATCGTTCTCCATCCTATTCAATATCTAAGATTGCCAGCTAATCTCTATTCGAAGATCTTGTGACGTCCTGACAAACAGTGCATCGTTTTGGTCATTCCAATTTCAATTACGAGTCACGCACCCGCCTTCGGCACGCTCCAGGTCCGTTAGCTGACCAAGCGCGCCGCGCCTGATCTCATTGATGTCTGTGAAGAGTGCCTGTTTCGGAAAAGCCGCACCCGGCGGTATTGATCGCCCAGCGAGATCAGTATTCCCGCAATCACGCCGATCAAGCCCAAGACTGTGGAGGGTGAAACATGTTCGTCTAGCAATAGGTATCCGAGCACCACACTGAACACCGGAATCAGCTGCAGGAATGCACCGGCGCGCTTTGGACTGATCGATTGGACACCGCGCTGCCATGCGCAAAATGCGATGATAGAAGCGCCAAGGCCCAGATACATTACACCCGGCAGGGCACCGGGCGTCGTCCAGACTGCTTGCAGCTCGCTTTGCCGCAAAATCGCGATGGGTGCCATGATGGCCAACCCGATCCAGACCGTCAATGCAAGGCAGATGTCCCCGCGCAACGGGATATCGAGCTTTTGTATCAAGAAGGTATAGAGCGCGAAGGCACCTGCCGACATCACGACCAGCGCCAGACCGATCGAGTCCCCGATGGATCCGTTTGCGCGGCCACTCAGGACGAACGCGACTCCCGCCAAAGCCAGGCAGGCGCCACTCCACATCCTCGGAGAAATCATCTGGCCGCCCCAAAATCTCGAAACGATCAGGATCAACAGCGGTGTGAGCCCGAAAATCACACCGGATACGCCTGCGGGGGTCCGTGCCAGACCGCTGTACAAAAGGAAATTGAACCCCACAACGCCCAGAACTGAAAGCAGGACCAACGACCTGAGCCGGGTGTGCAACACAAAGAGGGCTGCCCGCGCGTTCAACACCAAGACCGGAAGCAGGCAGACCCCAGCCACCCCCCAGCGAAGGAAGTTCAACGCAAAAGGGTCCACATTTGGCAGCGCCCGACCGATGACAAAGTTGCCGGCCCAAAGCAATGGTGCCAGAACGACAAGCACGTAGGGTAGGGATCGCGCGCATCCGTCGCCTGGCGCCTGAGTTGGAAAACCACCTATCAACACCCCAGCCTCCGAGGACCGGGACTCCGGGCCCAAGACAGCCCTTGCCTGTCGCCATTGCGTGGCGCGCAATCCCGTCGCAGAGGGGACAGGATCGCCGCCCCGGAAATGCTCGCCCAGAAGCCTTTGATCAGGGCTGAGGCGAGGTTGGAACTGGCTGTCAGCCTGTAAATTACCTGACTGGCGGCCATTGGGTTTGCGGCAAAACAGATCCGATCAATGCTGTTCTGCCGATGGAATCTGAAAAGCGTGCCGTTCAACACATTTCGCCCACATCCAGCAGGACTGAGGGCTTTGAAAAACGAGGGGGCAAAAGAGACTCTCACAATTCTTAGTGCCTTCTTTCTGTCACGCAGGACGAAGAAATCCGATCGCCCCAGAAGCAGGTCATTCTATTAGCGAATGGCGTGTTTAATGGCTTTCCTGACCTTACGTGCATTGCCTGCCGGCACTCCATCGGGCGTCTGCCCCAAATCCACTCATTCAAATGCATTATTTTTTTCTGGACATCAGAACGGAGCGCCATGACATTTCACAATGATCTTCATGCTCGCAGGCGTAGCGCAAAGTGAGGGAATCGATGGTATTTCATTGAAAAATAAAGACTTAAGTCTAAGAGAAGCCGAAATCGCCGAGGCCTATGCTGGCGGTGCCAGCTACCGTGTTATCGCGGAGCGCTTTGGCATCTCGGCTTCGACGGTGCGCACCCACCTTGGAACGATCTACCGCAAGCTTGACGTCAGCTCAAAAATCGAACTTCTGCACCGACTTAACCCCCCGATGCCCGAAGAGACCGATACGGCATCTTCCCCGCAACCGACCAGCCACACCGCGAAGCGTCCGACGATCGTTGTGCTGCCCTTCGAGAACCGCTCGGGCGAAGCGGATCAGGATGCGATGATTTCGGGATTGGTTGAAAGTGTGACGGCTATGCTATCGCGCTTTCGCATGCTGTCGGTCATTTCTTCGGCCTCGGGCCTGTCATATCGTGACACCAGACAGGATTTGCGGACAATATCTGAGGAATTGTCCGTGCGCTACGTCGTGCGGGGTGTGTTCAATCGCGTCGGCGATCGTCTTCGGGTCTCCGCAGAACTGGTGGATGTCGATACGGGCGCTCACATTTGGTCGCAGAATTTTGACGGTGTGTGGGCCGATATCTTCACACTGCAGGACGGTTTTTCCTGCGCCATCGCCCGCGCGATCGAACCGGAAGTCCAGGTCCGCGAACTGGAACTGGCCCGTCGGCAACAAACCGATACATTGAGCGCATGGGAACTTTTTTGCCGTGGATTTCACGCGGCCTACAAATTTACCCCGGAGGGCTATCGCGAAGCCCGGAAGTTGTCCGAGCAGGCCATTGAGGCGGATGACTATTTCGGTGCTGCTCACGCCCTGTTGTCCCGTGTGCATCTGATGGAGGCGCTCCTTGGGATCTCGCCCGACCCGCCCGCTTCGTTCCTACATGGCATCAGTTGTGCCCGCCGCGCGCTGGAAATTGATGAACGTGACGAACTCGCCCACGCGTGTTTGAGCTGCAACCTTGTGATGACCGGCGCATACGATGAGGCGTTTGTCGTCCTGGATCGAGCTTTCCAAATCAATTCCAACCACGCAGAACTCTACAATGCCCGGGCCTTTGCCCACGTGTTTTCAAGCAATGGCGATTTCCAGCAGGTCATTACCGATAGCGAAGCCGCATTGAAGATGAGCCCCAATCACCCCATGCGTTGGACCTACCTGACCAATATTGGTATGGCCCAACTGGCAGATGAAGAGAATGGGTCGGTTGCTGATGCGCTCAGGGCGTTTCGCGCGTCCTCCTTGGCCGCCAAGTCGTCCTGGATGCCGTCCTCTGGCGCTGCGATGGCGGCCCTCGCACTGGGCGATCAGGCGGAATTCAAGCTGCACATCAAACGCGCAAAAATAACCAAACCGGATCTTACGTTTCGTGAGAATTTGCAGGCTTTCGGGCACCTGATGGAGCGATCACCACGGGTCAGGGACCTGGTGGGCCAGCTTGCGGAAGTGTTTCCATGAC
>CAYGQZ010000312.1:0-4657 GCA_964352055.1 uncultured Rhodobacterales bacterium | reverse complement strand
GCCCAGAACGATCAACATCAACACGATTTGCCGCACAGGCTGTGAAAAGTGCGGCTGCGCCTCTACTTTGGTCTGCGCCATAGGCTGGCCTCTGACCCCTTTTTTTGTCTGCCCTTGGCGCAATCTATCGGTCTTTTGTCAAAAGTGCCAAGGATTTATGCCGATAATGCTGCAACGCGGCGTGCCAGCCAGTCAAGGTCTGCATCTGCAACTCCCAAAGCGTGCAAATGATCTGCTGTGTTGTACAGGTACTCACTGTTTGGCCCGCGTCCGCCATGCGCTGTTGCAATGATCTGCGCCTGCTCCTCGAGCGGCAAGCCCCCGCAATATTGTACATGCTCCGCGTCAATCACGTAAGTCACCGCCGTGACCACCTGCCCGCTGGCCAATTTCACATCCAGCATCTTCTCGAGATAGGCGGAGGAAATCAGTTCACGCGCGCGCAGATAGGCCAGTGTGGCGTCTTCGGTTCCCGATGCCACTCGCAAGGCCACCCCGTGACAGTGCGCACCGTGCACCTCGTCCAGCGCCAGTACCAGCCCGGGTTTTTCCTCCGATCCGCGATGATGGATCGAGCGCATGCAAAACGAACGCGCATAGTCCGTCAGGGTCGCCATGACCTCTTCGGCCACGTCAAAGCCCGGATTCCACAGCAAACTGCCATATCCAAACACCCACATCGTCATTGCCACTGGTCCTTTGTGTCGTCGGTGCGATAGACCCGATTTCGCAGGCAAGGGAAAGGGCCATAAATGCGCAAATTGACATGGGTGATCATACTGGCGGCCTTGGCGTGGTGCGCGTGGTGGTTTGTGGCCTCTATGGGTTTGCGCTCCAGCATCTCTGGATGGTTGGACGCGCGCGCGGCCCAGGGTTGGCAAGCCGAGGTCTCCGATATCGAAGGTGGCGGCTTTCCCCTGTCCTTGCGCGCAGGTCTGACCGATCTGGCGCTGGCCGATCCGCGGGCCGGTGTCGCGATTGCAACGGACCGGCTTGACATATCAGCCGCCGCATGGTGGCCCGGCAATGTCGAGGTTTTGCTGGATGACGGTCCAATCCTGCTGGCCTCGCCGCTGGGACGCACAATGCTGACGATGCAGAACAGCGTCATGGTCCTCAATCTGCACCCCGGTCGCGCCCTTGAGCTCGGCGCGCTTGGCTGGACCGCGCAGGACTGGTCCCTCTCAGGTCCAAACGGCACAGCGCTGCAAGCCGATGACCTGACACTGACGTTGACCCAGACGGACGGGCCGACCTATGACCTGGTGGCGCGCGCCAATACGTTCGCACCCGGCGATACAACGCGGCGTGCGATGCGCCTGCCAGAGAGTGTTCCCCGCGCCTTCGACAGCCTGCAAATGCGGGCCACCGTCACCTTTGACACGGAATGGGACAGGCGCGCGCTTGACACCCGCCGCCCGCAACCCCGCCAGATCACCCTGCATCTGGCCGAAGCGCAGTGGGGCGATCTCCATTTGAATCTGGCCGCCGATCTCAGCGTCGATGCCAATGGCATTGCCAATGGCGAAGTGGCGCTTCAGGCACAGAACTGGCGGTCGATCCTCGATCTGGCCGAAGCATCGGGGCGACTGCCATCAGGCTTGCGCCGTCAGGTCGAAGGCATAATCGGCGCTCTGGCAAGGTCCTCCGGCAATCCCGAAGCGCTCGATGTGACGCTTGGCGTCAATCAGGGAACCGTTGTTCTGGGATTCATCCCCCTCTTTCCAGCGCCCCGTTTTATCCTGCGCTGACCCCGCCTGCTTCTCTGTTCCAGAAAATCCCGGGGGAGGCGCGCAGCGCCGGGGGCAGAGCCCCCTCCACGTTCAGCGGCAATAGGGCCCGCTGCGATAACGCGCAGTGTCAAAGTGAAAGTGATCGCGGTGAAAGCGATCCGATCGCGGGCCAAGCACCGTCCCAAACGGGCCGCATGCTGCCTTGTGCATGGCCTTCAACTTGCTGCCATGGCGCGAGTTCCAGTCGTCCAGTACGGTCAGCCGGGTTCCGTCCTTCAGGACAAATGCCGAAATGTCGATCGCGCGGCCCTTGCCATGCTCGGAAATCCGGGCGCCTTTCTGATTGTTGCGCGAGCGGCACGCATAATGCGCCGCAACCTGGTATCCCACAAGGCCACCGCCCGTAGATCGCAGCTCCTTTTTCGCGCTCTGTTCAGTCCATTTTTTCAATGCCTTGGCCGTATTGCAGTCCATCAGTGACGCTTGGCTCAGCTTGACGTCCGACACAGACGTCAAGCGCACAGCCTTGATGATCCCGCAGCCGTTGATGCGCCCGGGCACCGGGCCAACCTCGTCACCTTGCAGGGCGGGGTCGCCACAGACCTGGCCCTTGCGACGCTCATTGCGCCGGGCCATGGCCTTTTGTTCGATGGCCCGGGGGCGCACAATCGGGCGCCAGGTCGCCGCGATCGGGGCGGCACCTACAGCAGCCAAGTGGACCTGTTGTGAAGCGGCCCGCGGAACGGGTCGAACAGGCGCTTCCACCGTTTGCGGATCAAGCCCACCGCGTCCTATGGGTCGCATTGAGGTTTCCGGGGCGGCAGCAGCCACTCCGGCAAGAAACACGACCACAAGGACCAGCGCCTTCACCGCTTTGCTCCGCGCCCGAAATCCGGAGCGTCGGTGTCCTGGCCCGCATCGATGATACCGCGCCGGATCGCCCGCGTCCGCGTGAAATAGTCATGCAGGTGTTCGCCATCACCAGTCCGGATCGCGCGCTGAAGGGCAAAGAGTTCTTCCGTGAACCGCCCCAGGATTTCCAACGTGGCCTCCTTGTTGGTCAGAAACACATCCCGCCACATGGTCGGATCACTGGCTGCGATGCGGGTAAAGTCGCGGAAACCCGCAGCGGAGAATTTGATCACCTCACTGTCCGTCACCCGGCGCAAATCATCCGCCACACCGACCATCGTGTAGGCGATCAGGTGCGGCGCATGGCTGGTGACGGCACAGACGAGGTCATGGTGCTCAGGTTCCATTTCTTCGACATTGGCACCCAGCGCCTCCCAGAAGCTGCGCAGGTTCTTAACAGCCTCGGGATCGCCCCCCTCAATCGGGACAAGCAACGTCCAGCGGTTGTCAAACAACTCCGCAAAGCCGGATTCGGGACCTGAATGCTCTGTTCCGGCCATCGGGTGGCCCGGAACAAAGTGCACGCCTTTGGGCACATGAGGCCCCACAGCATCAATCACGCGCTGTTTGACCGACCCGACATCCGTAACCGTCGCACCCGGTGCCAAATGCGGTGCCATCTCCTTGGCCACACCCTCCATCGCGCCAACGGGTACGCACAGCACAATGAGGTCAGCCCCTTCGACCGCTTCGGCAATCGAGCCGCAGACCCGGTCACACAGCCCAATCCGCCGTGCCGTGTCGCGCGTGGCCTCGCTGCGGGCATAGCCCGTGACCTCACCGGCCAGCCCACCCCGTTTCATCGACCAGAACATCGACGATGCAATCAGGCCCAGCCCGATCAATGCCACCCGGTTGTACATCATGCGGCTGCCTCTGCGCGCCAGCGTGTCAGGGCCGCAATCACCCGGCCTGTCTGGGTCGCGTCCCCGACCGTGATCCGCAACCCTTCGGCAAAGCCATAGCCCGCCACCCGTCGGATCAGAATGCCATCGGCGTTCAGCGCGGCCTCTGCCGCGTCAGCCTCGGCCACCGAAGATGCTCGTGCCAGCACGAAATTCGCATGGCTTTCGTCACAGGCCAGTCCCAATTGGCGCAATGCGCCCGTCAACCGGGCCCGCTGCTCAATGTTTAGGGCCACGCATATTTCAACCCATTCGGTGTCGCGCACCGCAGCCTCTGCGGCAGCAAGCTGGACCACAGACAGGTTGAAAGGCTGGCGAATGCGCGTCATCACATCGATAATCGCCCGCGGCCCATAGCCCCAGCCGATGCGCAACCCGCCCAACCCGTAAATCTTGGAGAACGTGCGCGTCACCAGTACGTTGTCACGCGTCCGCGCAAGAGAAACCCCGCCATCGTAGCCCACAGCAAACTCGACATAAGCGCCGTCGATCACAAGGATCACGTGATCAGGAAGCCCATTCGCCAACCGGTCAAGGTCTTTGACAGGCACCAGGGTGCCTGTGGGGTTCGCCGGGTTGGCCAGCAATACGACGCGTGTCCGGTCCGTCACGGCATTCAGGATCGCATCCACATCCACGACCCGTTCCTTTTCAGGGACGCAAACACGCGTGGCCCCGGCCATGCTGGCCAGGATGGGATACATCGAAAACCCATGCTCGGTGTAGATGATCTCGTCACCCGGACCGGAAAAGGCCTGCGTCACGAATTGCAGCACTTCATCCGACCCGACGCCACAGATCAACCGATCCGGCTCAAGGTCCCAGACCTCGCCAATCGCCGCGCGCAGGCTTGCATGATCCGTCGACGGGTAAAGGTGCATGCTCTGCGCGGCCTTGGTCAAGGCGGCAACCGCACAAGGCGGTGCACCCAGCGGGTTCTCATTCGAACTCAGCTTGAGCACATCCGTCACACCGGCCAAATGAGACTGGCCGCCCTGATAAAGCGCTATGTCCATTATGCCGGGTTGTGGGTCGATGCGGGTCATGGTCGCCTCCTGGTTTCAAGCGGTTTTAGGGCCCCAATGCGAGCCTTACCAGTGCCAAATC
>CAYGQZ010000311.1:0-4661 GCA_964352055.1 uncultured Rhodobacterales bacterium | reverse complement strand
CCTGCCAAACTCAGCGAAACGGATACATCCACACCTTGTAGTCAGCGACCAGAACATGCGCCCGATCAATCTCTTCCTGCGTCATTTTCTTGACCACCTCTTCCAGCGAAATGGCGGCGTCCGGGTCACCGCCGATGGCGCTCAGGGTGTACCACATATAGGCGCGCACAAGGTCCGGGGCAGGCATGCCGCGCCCGATCTCATAGTACCATCCGACACCGGATTGCGCGCCCGGATGCCCCTTCATGGACGAGCGCAAGTACCACTCGAAGGCCCGCTCGTCGTCCCGCTCGACGCCCAGCCCCATGGCATACATGACCCCGATCAGTTCCTCGGCATCCGCGTTGCCCGAACGGGCCGCGGGCCAAAGCGCGTCATAGGCCGCCTCAAACTCCCCGGCCTCCAGCATATCGCGCGCCTCTTCTATTTCGGCAAGGGCGGGCATGGCCATAAAAACAAGGGCAAAAACTATCTGGCGCATCTCATTCTCCTGGTGGCTGTCCCGGCGCTGGCCGATGATCTGCCACGGCCTTTGGGGCCGGATGATTTCATTGCCGCGGACCCTGCGCAAGCCCAACTGGGCCAGCTTCTGTTTTATGACAGGATCCTGTCCGGCAACCGCAATATCGCCTGCAGCACCTGCCATCATCCCGACCTTGGAACAGCCGACGGGCTGAGCCTTGGCATCGGCGAGGGCGGCGTGGGCCTTGGGCCGCAGCGTACCGCAGGCACCGGCGATGATCGCATCCGCAAGCGTATCCCGCGCAATGCGCCGGGCCTGTGGAACCTCGGTGCGCGCGACCTGCATGTGATGTTCCACGACGGCCGCCTCAGCATCGCCGACACCTACGAGAATGGCTTCAACTCCCCGGCCGAGGAATGGCTTCCCGAAGGTTTGGATAACCTGTTGGCCGCACAGGCTATTTTCCCGCTGGTGGCCCAGTTCGAAATGGCCGGAAACCCCAAGGAAAACGAGGTGGCGGGGGCCGTTCACAACCGCATCGATTACGCCTGGCCGATCCTGACGAAACGGGTGCGCCACATCCCGGACTACGCGCAAAAGTTCGCGGCGGCCTACCCTCATATCGAGGGGCCGAACGACATCACCATCGCCGATATTGCGAACGCCCTGAGCGCGTTCATGATCGCGGAGTGGACCAGTTTCGACAGCCCGTTCGACGCCTATCTGAACGGGGATGAAACCGCGCTGACAGAGGTCGAAAAGGCCGGTATGGATATCTTCTTTGGCAAGGGCAATTGCGCAACCTGCCACGCCGGACCGCTCCTGTCGGATCAGGACTTTCACGCCATCGGACTACCGCCTTTTGGCCCGGGCCGCACCCGCCCGTTTGACCCCATGGTGCGGGATGTGGGCCATATGGGCGAAAGCGATGATCTGGCCGATGCCTACGCCTTTCGCACGCCCATGCTGCGCAATGTGGCGCTGACCGCCCCCTATGGTCACAACGGGGCATTCCCCACTCTGGAAGGGATCATACGGCACCACCTCGACCCGGTTTCCAGCTTTGATAACTGGACCCCAGACACCGCTGCACTGCCCGATGTGCCTTGGCTGGAACAGATCGATTTCATGGTCTGGCAGGACCCCCGCGAGATCGCGCGTCAAAGGGCTGCAGTTACGCTGGCCCCGACCGATTTGACGGATGCGGACGTGGATGCGCTGGTCGCGTTTCTTGGCGCGTTGACCGGAGGGGCGTCCACAGCAGGCGTCTTGGGCGTGCCTGAAAAGGTGCCCAGCGGGCTGCCTGTCGATGTGCGATTGCTCCGGTAAATCAGAGGGTTACTTGCCCTTCCAGACCGGATCGCGCTTTTCTGCAAAGGCCCGTGCACCCTCCAGTTGGTCCTCTGAGCGATAGAGACGCTCGATCGACGGCAGCTGGCTTTTGGTGATCCGGTTCATGGCGTCCTGAAACTTGGCATCCTCGGCATCGCGGACAATTTCCTTGATCGCCGCATAGACGAGCGGCGGGCCAGAGGCGAGGAGGCGGGCCAGGTCCCAGGCCCGGTCCATCAACTCATCCGCCGGAACAATTTCGTTCACCAGACCCCAGCGATGGGCCTCTTCCGCATCGAACCAGCGCCCGGTCAACAGCAACTCCATCGCGATGTGATAGGGGATGCGCTTGGGCAGCTTGACAGAGGCCGCATCGGCCACCGTACCGGACCGTATTTCCGGAAGGGCAAATGTCGCATGACGTGCCGCCAGAATGATGTCCGCGGACAGGGCAAGTTCCAGTCCACCCCCGCAGGCGATGCCGTTCACAGCCGCAATGACGGGCTTGTTCATGGCGCGCATTTCCTGCAATCCGCCAAAGCCCCCGACGCCGTAATCCCCGTCCACGGCGTCACCGTCGGCGGCCGCCTTCAGATCCCAGCCAGGACAGAAAAACTTGTCTCCGGCACCTGTGATGATGGCCACGCGCAAGGTGGGATCGTCGCGAAATTCAAGGAACACATCGCCCATGATCCTGCTGGTCGCAAGGTCAATGGCATTGGCCTTGGGCCGGTCCAGCGTCACTTGCAGGATGGCCCCGTCGCGGTGGGTCTTGATCGGGCTCATATCTCAGGCCTTTCTGATAAGGGCGTCAACGGCAACCGCCCGGTCGGGGGCACAAATCAACGGATTGATCTCAACTTCGCTGACACTGTCGACATGCGCAAGAACATAGGATTGAAGCGCGAGAACCGCGTCAATGATCGCCGTCATGTGCGCACGCAGCTTGCCCCGATAGCCCATCAGCAAGGGCGCACAGGTCAATTCCATCAGCGCGGACCTGACCTCATCCCCCGTCACGGGCAGCAAAAGCGATGTGGTATCGCGCAGCACTTCAGTCAGTACGCCCCCGGCCCCAAGGGTCAGGACAAAACCGTGGGCCGGATCACGGGTGACGCCAATCAGCAATTCCGCGACACCATCTTGCACCATCTCCTCCACCAATACCGTTTCGGTACCAATCTCGGCGGCGACCGTTGCAAGCTCTGCGGCAGGCACGGACAACCGTACGGCCCCGTTTTCGGACTTGTGCGCAAGGCCCAGACCCTTGACGGCAAACGGCGGGCTGAGGTCCGCCGTGGCCATCACGATGGTGTCAGCGGTGGCCGTCCTGAACCGGGGTGTCGGCAGGCCATGGGCGGCAAGCGCGGACTTGGCCTCGGCTTCGGTCACGATGTGTGTGGGCGACACGGTTCCCGGCACGCAGACAGGGGTGCCATGAGGCGCGCAGATCTGGCCGGCGGCAACCGTCGCCGCCAAAGCCTCGCGCAAGCCGTTGAACGGCACAACGCCGCCCTGCATCAACTCGGATGCCGTCTCTTCCGGCATCAATTCGGGCAACGAGGCCACCACCGCAAAAGGCGCACCTGTCTCTGTCCGGGCCTTGACGGCGGCCTTGGTGGCACAGGCCCAGTCGGCCGGATCCGTGGTCGGGTAGTCGACAATCGAGAATGTCATGTCGATGCCCGTCCCGGTCATGCCAGACCAGGCGCGGGCCATCGTATCGGCATCGCGCCAGATATATGTGTGATAATCCAGAGGGTTGTTCAGGGCGACCATGGGCCCGAGTGCTGCCCGCAATGTCGTCTTCTGGACATCGGACAGGGGCGGAAAGTGCAACCCTGTACCCATCGCCATGTCCGCAATCAGGCTCGCCTCGCCCCCGGAACAGCTGATTGAGGCAATGCTGCCGCCAGACAATGGCCCCTGACAATGCAGCAGTTTCAAAGTCTCCAAAAGCTCGGGCAGGCCAGACACCCGGGCAATGCCCAACCGGCGCAACAGGGCCCGGGCTCCGGCGTCACTCCCCGCAAGCGAGGCCGTGTGCGAGATCGTGGCAGTTTGTGCCTGCTCCGATGCGCCAACCTTCAGGGCCACCAGAGGCACGCCCTTGGCAAAAGCTTTCTGGGCCAATGCTTCCCAATCCCGGATATCCCCAAACCCTTCGATATGCAGACCAATGGCCGTGACGCGGGGGTCATCGATCAATGCGCTTGCAATCTCGGCCTGCGATGTCTGCGCCATGTTCCCACACGTGACCGTATAGGCGATGGGCAAGCCACGCTTCTGCATGGTGAGGTTGATCGCGATGTTGGAGCTTTGGGTGAGGATCGCAACGCCGCGTTCCACGGGAACACAGCCATGCTGATCCGGCCACAAGAGCGCCCCGTCCAGAGCGTTGATAAACCCATAGCAATTGGGCCCAAGAATCGGCATATCGCCTGCTGCTGCCACCAGATGGCCCTGCAGATCGGCCCCCGATGCATCCTCGGCCACCGCTTCGGAAAACCCGGATGCAAAACAGACGGCCCCGCCCGCGCCAAGCTCCGCCAAAGCCGCCACGATGTCCACTGTCGCATGGCGATTGACGCCGACAAAAACCGCATCGGGTGGCGCAGGCAAATCAAAAACCGACGGAAAGGTACCATGGCCTGCAAGGCTGACGGCCCGGGGATGTACAGGCCAGATTGGTCCGTCAAACCCCATGCGTTCGGTCTGTCGGATCACAGCCTCACACCAGGCTCCGCCGCCCACCACTGCGATCGACCTGGGACGGATCAGGCGGGTCAGGTCACGCACAGTGCACCTTCCAATTTCTCTTGGCGATAAATATCCCGGGGAGCGCGAGGGGCTGCCCCCTCGCTCC
>CAYGQZ010000310.1:1566-4661 GCA_964352055.1 uncultured Rhodobacterales bacterium | reverse complement strand
ACCAGATGCACCGCCGTCATTCAAACCGCCCGGACACCAGATTCACTCATATCTCCCGCGAAGGTTGAGGGGGGGGCGATTCAACACTTAGTCACGCGGGAACAATTTTTGTTTTTCATGTATTTCATTGCTTTTGTGACGGCGACCTGCGCTGGTGGATAAATATATTTTTTAGAATAATTCCAAATAATCCGATCAATGCGCGATGCGCACTAAGGGAAACCCGATGACACTTAAAGACAAATTTGAGCTCGCAACGGGCGTTATTGGGCTTGCCAGCAATCTGGGACTTCCGGTGGATGTGCTTGCCGGACCGGATGCAACGGCCCTGAAGCTCGATGAGATTCAGGCCGATATTGCAAGGCTGCAAGGGATTGTCATCGAAGGATTTCAAAACACCAATACCAACAACTTTTATCGGCAAATCCAGCAGGCGCTGGAAACATCCCAAGCTGCCCATCTTGTCTTGTCGAACAGAGCGTCGTCCGAGAGCGCAAAGGGAGCCGCGCTGAAAGACGTAAGCGATGGTCTTTCCAATGTCGTGGGGGCGGTGGAGTCGCTGATAACCTCACAGGTCGGGGTTTTCACACCGGGCATTGTAGAAGATATGTATGCCGCGCTTGCCTTTTCCTTGTCGGTTCAGATCAATGCCGCGGCAACGTTTCAATTTGGTGAGAAGGTAAATGGAGAGTATCTGCACGGCGGCTTTCTTGCCGTCAAAGGACAAATACAGGCTGGCATAGACGCAATTGAATCGATCAAACCTGCCATCGACGCCCATTATTTTACGGGCGCTTTTTTTGGCCCTGTAGAGGTTGGCACGCGCACAGTCGAAGACCCGAATAGTTTTCCTTCTATCTTTGAGGAAGTTGATATCCTTCATACGATGATCACGATTGATCACAGCATCGAAGATAACGCCGTTGCGCGCGCCTTCTACTTACAACTGTTTTCAGAGGTCTTCAGAACGAGCGATCAGGACTTCGGCGAAGATCGGTTTGTCGTCGATGACGGTAGGGTTCGGATCATTTTTAGAGAAGAGAACACCACGTTCCAAAACAGAGTACTCAACGAAGAAAGGGCGCTTAACTACATTATAGAGATGGATCGGGTCTTAGGCGATCTGGCCTATTTCACCTTAACGGGCGAAAAATCTGACCTAGCCTTGGGGCAGCCCTTCGATCGCTTTTACAGTTGGACTGACCCAAACGCCATCGATTACAGCGGTCTGGTCGTCGCCGCAGAAGCGGTCATCGCCGGAGAATTCATTGAAGTCGGAAGTGGTGGCGACGCCAATGTGCAGGGGACTGAAAGCGGCGATTTCATCAAAGGCAGCTCAAGCGTAGATTTCATATTTGGCAACGACGGTGACGACTACATCGACGGCAAGCAAGGAAATGATCTGTTGTTTGGTGGCGAAGGCAGTGACCGGTATTTCATGCAAACTGGCGAAATGCTTCCACTGCCTGCACCCACTGCAACAGTGCCGTTTCCGCTGCCTACTTTTTCAACTGGCGGTCGGGATGGTTTTTTTGACAGCGGGTCCGGGTTGGATGTCGATGTTGTTGTTTTTGAAGGCAACAGCGATCTCTTCACTTTCTACGACGACACCGGATCGACAGGCCCGAGGATCAGGGTCGTCAACCAGTTGCATCCGGATTCCGTTGTTTTGAGAGGCATAGAAATCATCAAATTCGATGACACCGACCTTTTAGTGAGCGAGCTTACACTGCTTCCCAAGGACAGCTACACACCGGCCCCCGATGTTTATGATCCATCGGCCATCGACGAGTTGCTTCTAGTGGCGGGGGCAACACTCACCGGTATCATCATCAGGGACACGGAAAACGGCCCTCAACAACTCACGGGAACTGACGGCGGCGATTTCCTGATCGCCGACGCAGGCGGAGATGTTTTTTTCCAGAGCGGTGAGAACGGCGGTGGAGACCGATTATTCGGGGGCGCGGGCAACGATTTTCTGATGGGCGGGTCGCGCAATAACCTGATGTTTGGTGGCGAAGGAAGTGACCGATATTTCAACGCATCCGGATTTTACGATCCGCTGACAGAGAAGTATACTCGATACGGTCAAGACGGGTTTCTGGATGATGGTACCGGTGCTGGCGACACTGATATCGTGATCTTCGAGGGAAATCGAGATGAATACACCTTCTATGACGACACAGGATCAACCGGCCCAAGAATAAAGGTCGTGAGGGACGGTGACCCCGATGCCGATGTGATCAGGGGCATTGAAATTTTGAAATTTGATGACGTTGAAGTCGACGTCAGTTCCCTTTCCGTCGCGAATGGGACTTTGCGACCCAAGGACAGCGACGCACCTGACGCACCAGTAGTGTCAGACGGAGATGGTGCCGTTGTATCTGGCACGGCCGAGGCGAACAGCTTTGTCACGTTGGCCACGGATACAAGGCAAACTGTCATAGTGCGGACGAACGACATAGGTGTCTGGAGTCATGATTTCGGCGCTGACACTGATGTGGAGGATGGTATTTACACGCTCACTGCGTCTGCTTCCGATGCTGTGAACAATTCTTCTGGTAGCTCCGCCAGTGTTAGCGCTACCGTTGATAGAATAGGTCCATCGCTCAGCGTGGCCGAACTGACCTCGAATCTTGACGAGAACACCGACACGACGACCCGCATTCAGGTCGCCAGCATTGCGGTCACCGATGATGTGTTCGGGACCAATGATCTGGCGCTGACGGGAACAGATGCGGCCCTGTTCGAGATCGACGGAACAACGCTTTACCTGCGGGCCGGTGTGTCGCTCGACCACGAGACCTTAAGCCAGCTTGATGTCACCGTCACGGTTGATGACATAGCGTTTGGTACAACACCGGACGCGAGCGTTGCACTGACCATTACGGTCAATGACGTCAACGAAGGCCCGACTGGCGGCGTGCTTGTTTCAGGCACGCCTGTTGAAGATGGCACTTTGACGGCCGTCTCAACGCTGGATGATCCCGAAGGTCTCGGCACGCTCGGCTATCAGTGGCTGCGCGATGGCACCGCGGTCAGCGGCTCCACTGCCGCGACCTATACGCTCGGTCAAGATGATGTCGGGGCGGCGA
>CAYGQZ010000310.1:902-1466 GCA_964352055.1 uncultured Rhodobacterales bacterium | reverse complement strand
TGTCCGTCCGGGTGTCCTATACCGACGGGTTCGGCGCGGATGAGAGCCTGACCAGTGCCGCCACCGGTGCGGTTGGCAACGTCAACGACGCACCCACCGGGGCCGTCACGGTGTCGGGTACGCCCGAGCAGGGCGAGACCCTAACCGCTAATAGCGGTTCCATTGCCGATGCTGACGGCCTGGGCGCATTTTCCTATCAGTGGCTGCGGGACGGGGTCGCAGTCCAGAGTGCCACGGGATCGTCCTACACGCTGACGCAGGCGGACGTCGGGGCGGCGATGTCCGTCCGGGTGTCCTATACCGACGGGTTCGGCGCGGATGAGAGCCTGACCAGCGCTGCGACAGAACCGGTTGAAACGGTACCCCTGAACCTTATCGGCACACCAGACCGGGACGTCTTGATCGGGGGCGAGTTTGACGACACCATCAACGGTCTAGGCGAAAATGACCGGCTGGTCGGCAACGGCGGCAATGACACGCTTGAAGGCGGCGATGGTGCCGATACGCTGAACGCGGGTGAAGGCAACGACACCGTCTTTGGCGGCAACGGGCGCGATCTGGTCC
>CAYGQZ010000310.1:0-802 GCA_964352055.1 uncultured Rhodobacterales bacterium | reverse complement strand
ACACCATCAACGCGGGTGAAGGCAACGACACCGTCTTTGGCGGCAACGGGCGCGATCTGGTCCGCCTCAATCAGGGAAATGACCTGTTCAACGACAACACTCAAGGTGGAGAGCTGGGCCGCGATACCGTCTTTGCAGGCTTGGGCAATGACACGATCCAGGGTGGCAACGGGAATGATGAATTCCGTGGCGAGGCCGGTAACGATCTGATCAATGGCCGTCTGGGCAATGACCTGATCTTTGGCGGTGACCAGTTCGACACCATCAACGCGGGTGAAGGCAACGACACCGTCTTTGGCGGCAACGGGCGCGACCGTATCTTTCTGGGCGCGGGCGACGACCGATACGTGGACACGGCGCAAATCGGAAATCTGGGCCAAGACACTATCAACGGTGGCGTGGGCGCGGACACCTTTGTCTTCGGCGCTGTGATGTCAGCGGATGTGATTGTGGATTTCCAGGTGGGGTTGGACACGCTTCAGCTGGCGTCGTCGCTGCGTGGCGGTCGCACTGAGGCGCAGTTCGTCACCGACTTTGCTTCCGTGATAGGCGGCAACGTGGTGTTCGAGTTGGGCGCAGGCCAGTCCATCACGCTGAAAGGGCTAACCAGCACGGTGGGCCTGGCGGACGATCTGTCGTTTGGTTGATTGAAGCATTGCGGGGCGTGTTCCGACGCCCCGCCCCTACGGCTTTGGGCTTACTACAGCATTCTGCACCGCAACAGGAATCCTGGAAGCGAGGTCATTTGAATGTCCGCTTCCGCCATTGACGCAATCTCACCGCGCAGGAGTAGCGAAAGTCT
>CAYGQZ010000309.1:0-4667 GCA_964352055.1 uncultured Rhodobacterales bacterium | reverse complement strand
GATTGAGGCAGAGCCGATTTGAGGGCAACGCGACAGTAATTCTGATGAAGAATTATTTTGCAGATCAGATACACGGAGAAAAGCCAGAAAGAATGTACATTGGGCAGTTATCGATCTCACGACCCCGAAGGTAGTTTCGAGACAAGAGCGAACGCAGGTTGCCGTTTCCCTTCGAAAAAAGGCAGACTTCTGAAATGAACGGCAGGCTTCTCAGTCCGGTAAAGGCGGTTTTCGTGGCCGGGGTTGCTACGTTCGCGGTTTTCATCGTTCTCGCGGGACTTCGCTCTGAGGGATACCTGCAGCGGCCCGAGCTGGCGTATTACGACTGGATGCTGGCTCGCAGGGCTAGCCCCGCCTTGGCTCCGGACGTTGTGGTCGTTGCGGTTGATGACGAGGATCTGCGTTCTTGGGGCTGGCCGTTGTCCGATGGCAAACTCGCGGACATCATTGAGGCTCTGTCATCGGCCGGCGTCGCTGTGATAGGTGTCGACATATACCGCGACAATTCGGTGATGGAGGGGCGTGAGCGCCTCGAAGCGGCGTTCCTCGGGGCCGACGCCGTTTGGGTTGTGAAGCTGAATGACAGCGGCGGGCTAGGCATAGAGGCCCCGAGTTTCGCTCAAGCCATCGGCCGCGTGGGCTTTGCCGATATTCCTGTCGATCCGGACGGCGTTGCCCGTCGCGGCATCTTGCTAGTCAGCGGCACTGACGGCATTTCGCTTGCCCTCAGTGCGCAAATTGCCCTGCGCGCGTCTGGCCAGACCGGTCTTAAGGCCTGGCCGGACGATCCACGGATTCTGCTGTTTGGTCAGACGCCTGTCCCCAAGCTCGAAGACGGGTTCGGCAGCTATCGCGGGATCGATGACGCCGGCTACCAGGTGCTGCTGGACTATCCGAACGGGTTGCCCATGGCCGCGACTGTTCTGGCGCGAGACCTGCTTTCCGGCGCGGCAGACGCGGGCCTGGTCAAAGGCAAGGTTGTTCTGCTCGGGATCACCAGCGAGTCTATCAAGGACAATTTTCGCACGCCACTAAACAATCCGCCGCAGACGCCGTTCAGTTTCGGCGTTCAGTTGCACGCGGCCTTCGCCCAGCAGATGATCGATTATGCGGCGGGCCGCGGCAAACCGATACGCAGCCCGGGACGAAGCGCGCATCTTTCGATAATCTTCGCGAGCGCACTGGGCGGTGCGCTGGTCGGGGTTTTTTCGCGATCTGCGCTGGCGGCCGTTCTGCTTGGGCCGGGACTTGCCATCGCGATAGGTGCGGCGATGTCGGCGTTCCTGTCGCGAGGGCTCTGGCTGCCTGTTGTACCAACGTCGATGGCCTGGCTTGCTGCCTTCCTGATCACGTCCCTCGCCATCGGAATTATCTCACGCCGCCAGCGCCAGGCCATCGCCCGGCTGTTTTCGGATCACCTCTCCCCGGAACTTTCGGCCGAGATATGGAGCGCGCGCGAGGTCATATTCGCGGGCGGCAAACCACTTCCCCGTCGCCTGCGTGTCAGCATCCTCTTTGCCGATTTGGCGGGTTCAACGCGAGTCGGCGGTACGGCTGAACCGGGCGCATTCATGGACTGGGCAAGCCGGCTGCTGAATGAAATGAGCCGTATCGCGCGCGAGAACGGCGGATTCATCGAGAAGTTCACCGGGGACGGAATCCTCGTCGTCTTCGGCGCGCCTATGCCCCGAACAATCGAGGATGACATCCGCAAAGATGCTGCTGCGGCCTGCCGGGCGGCGCTACAGATTTCGGAGCGGGTCGACAGCCTGAATTCCGAGGACGGCCTGCTAGCGCCCTATGGCGTGCGGATCGGGCTGCACAGCGGCACTGTTCTGGGCGGCACGTTGGGCAGTAAGGGAAGCCTTCAGTACAACATAATGGGCGACGCCGTGAACATCGCGGCCCGGATCGAGGCATTCGGAAAGACGCTGAAAGACCGTCACGCCCGGGCCACGACGATCTGCGCAAGCGCTGATCTGGTGGATCTCACCGGCGGCGGCTTTGCGTTTCAGCCGGTCGGCCATCTTTTGCACGACGACAAGACGCGCGAAATCGGGTTATTCTTGCTGTAAGATAATTCGAAAGGGGGGTGCCGCGATGATGCTGGTGCGAAGATGTTCGGGAAACGCCCTTGGCGCAGCCGCAGCGAGTCTGTTGCTGTTTCTGGCCTTTGCCATCACGTCCTCGGCGCAGGTAAGCGACAGTGCGCAGACACCCGCGCCAGAGGAGCCAGAGGAAATCGTGTTCATCCCGCCCGCTATCGGCGCCCCGGCGGAGCGCGTTGGCGCCGCCACCCGGGATGTCGGACAGGACGATGGCATCCTGTCGGTGCTCGCCCCGGCCGGCGGAGGCATGACGACGTTAGGCAAGCCGCCGCTGATCTGGCACCTGTCCGAAAATTTCGCTGGTCGGATGTCTGCGCAGATCGCCCCGATCATGTCGCCTCAGGACGGTGTGGAATTCACCAGCGACAACCGGTTCCGAAGGGGTTTCTATGCGCTCGACCTGTCGCGGTCCGACATCACGCTGGAACCCGGAAGGATCTATTTCTGGACCGTGGTTCTGAGCGAACCCACGTCGGAAAAGGTCGTTGCCACGACCACGACCTACGTGGAACGGGCCGATGGGCCGGAACTGGCCGAAGTGGATGTGCCGGCCCTTGCCGCCAGAGGGTTGTGGTTCGATGCCCTAAACCCCTTTGTCGAAATCGAGTTGTCGGGTAAGGTGCGAGTGGGTCAGAGTGCAGGGTTTGCGGGCCTTATCCGGTCGGCAGGCATTTCGCTGCAATAGGGCCGGCTCTGGCCCTCGGCCCACAAGCGGGGTGACACATGATGACATACCGGTCTTTCCCTAGTACGGCGCTTCGCTGCGCCTTGTATCTTGTGGCACTGATCTATGCTCTGTCATCCGCCACCATTGCGGAGACGGAGAAGCGCGTCGCCCTGATCATCGGCAATTCCGCCTACCAGCATGTCTCGAGCCTGACCAATCCAGCCAACGACGCGCAGGACATTTCGAAAGCGCTGGCCCGGATCGGATTCGAGGTCACGATCGGAGTTGATCTTGACTACAACGGCATGCGCATCGCACTGCGCGACTTCGGCGAGGCCGCCGCTGGTGCCGATGTTGTCCTTGTCTATTTCGCCGGTCATGGAATCGAAATAGAGAACACCAACTATCTGATCCCAGTGAATGCCGCCCTGAAAAGCGACCGCGATGTTGAGTTCGAGGCCATTCGCCTCGACGTCATCGTGAAATCGATTGCCGACACGCCGGGTCTGAAGCTGGTGCTGGTCGATGCCTGCCGGAACAATCCCTTCGTGGCGCAGATGTCGCGCGCCTCGGCAACGCGGTCGATCGGTCGCGGACTGGCCGCGTTCGAGCCGGGCGGTGTCCTGGTGGGATATGCCGCGCGCGGCGGAACGCTGGCGCAGGACGGGGATGGGCGCAACAGCCCATATGCAACCGCTCTTCTCGAGCACATCGAACAGCCCGGGCTGGAACTGGGTAAAATGTTCCGCCGGGTTCGCGACCGGGTCGTCGAGCTGACCGACGGGTTCCAGGAGCCGTTCACCTATGGCTCGCTGCCCGGCGAGGATATCTTTCTCGTGCCGCGGGTCGAGCAGGTGGCGACGGTGGCCTCGGCCGGGCAGGCGGCGACGGCTGCCGCCGCTCGGCCTGTCGTTACCCGGGACACCGTGATGGACGCCGCGATGAAGGTGAACACCATGCGCGGCTGGTCGCTTGTCGCCGGAAAGTACCGGGCCGCCGCCATCGCCGAGCCGGAGGTGCTTGAGCGCATCGCCGAGATCGCGCCTGACTGGCTGAACCAGGAGGGCCGGCTTTCGACAATGGAGGACTTCCTGCTCCCAGACCGCGACGGGAAACTGCGTCTTCAGAAGGCGCTCAATGCTGCCGGGTATGACGTGGGCTCGCCCGACGGTGCTTTCGGGCCGAAGACCCGCACCGGGATCAGAGCCTTGCAGGATGCCAACGGGGTCGACCGAACGGGCTATGTCGATACCGCTGTGCTGGAAAGCCTTGGAATGGCTTTGCAGGACGGGTCCGACGACAGTTTCATCAGCAATCCCTTCGCTGTCCGCCAGACGCCGGAAGAGCTGGAGATGCTCGGCGAAAACGACGAGATCGTGACGGTGCTGAAGTGCCTCGGTTTGCGAAAAAGTGTCTATGGCAGATTCCGTGGCAGTTTTTACGTTGCCTTGATGTTTTCCGGCACCGTGCAGCAAGCCCGTCGCTTGGCCGAGACCTGCGGCGTCGATCTGGCCGCGCTGACCTCTGCTGTTGAGAACCAGTTCGTGGTGCGCATGATAGCACATGATCCGGCATTCTTCGAAGTGGGCTATGACAGCAAGTCGAACGTCAGCTACAAGGCCGGACCCTATTTCGGGTTCCGGAAGGACCCAAAGGAAGACAATGCCGTGATCGGGTGGCGCTGGTACACCGGCGAACCGGTCAGCTATACGAACTGGCTGCCGACCAAGCCGAACAAGACCCACGGCAACGGCAACAAGGCTTTCGGCCAGTTCCAGTTCGAACTTAAGGGGCGCCGCGACCTGAGCACGGTAGTGCCTACGCAGTGGTTCGACGGATCCGGAACTTACGTACGCTCTGTCGTGCTGGAAGGCAGGCTGCCCTGACCTCCA
>CAYGQZ010000308.1:0-4679 GCA_964352055.1 uncultured Rhodobacterales bacterium | reverse complement strand
TTGATCACGATCTGATCCAGCACGCGCGAGGGTGCGGGCAGCATCAGCGGGGAAATCCCCGACAGACGTACATAGATTTCCCAAATCACAAAGGCGCTGGCCACACTCAGAACGGCTGGTAGGCCGCGGGCCAGACCTCTGCCGGGGCGGCGAGGTGCAGGGTGCTGCATTGGATCAGCGCTTGGATGGGCTGTTGGCAGACACCGTCAGATCAATGGTGACATGGCCGTTCGGCGGGCCAAACTGGCAAAACGCCTGTTGCAGCGTGGCAAAAACCGGCCCCGCATCCCCGGTCAACCGGGTGCAGAAGTTTTTGGACCGATCAAAGGTGCCGCTGTGCTTGAGGAACTCAATGCAGCCCATGATCTCGGCCATGTGATCGTCGGCCCCCATGACATAAAGCGAGAACTGGGCATCGGCTGTCTGGCCTTTCGCGGGCGTCGCGGCAATCGCGGCCAAAGCGGCCTTTTGGCGTGCACCCAACGGCTCTTCGGGGTTGGCTAGGGCGCCCGTCTGACAGATCGGATCATCAGGTTCGCCGGGACAACCCCGCGAGAGTGTGCAGCGCAATACGACATGGGTGCCGGTTGCGGCAGCACTGGCATAAAGATCGCGCAGGGCAGGAAACAGAACTTCGGGCGGGCCTACGATCAGGGTCGAGATATCGTCCGTCTCGATCCGCAATCTGTCCCGCCAGGGATCGAGCGCATTGAGCGATGACACAATCACGTCAACAAACCCGTCCGCCATCGGGTAAAGGGATACTTGTGCGCCTGCAAACATGATCGTCCTCCTTGCTACGCTGGCATTATCCAGATCAGCTTCGAGGGTCCGGAGGCTTGCGCCCCGCATCTCAGCCGCGGCACTACGCGGCTCCCCTGTGGTGAGGGGACGATTGCATTTAACCTGAAGCAGCGCAAGCCATAGATGCGGCGCGCTGCACATACCGTTTGCGAATGCGCGGGGTGCACAGACGAAAACCTTGAACTTGCCCGTCACGCGGCGCGAACCGGTTGCCGATGATGCAAGGTCTTTCTTGTCGGTCCGCCCTTCGATACACTTTTGTTTCAGGGCCAAGACCCACAGTCCTGTCAACACATGGAAAGCGCATTGCAGAAAGACATCACGGACGTCGTCGTTTTCGCCGATTTCGCCTTTGACCGGCGCACGCGGCAATTGCGCCGCGGTGCAGAGGTCTTGCCGATCGGAGCGCGCGCCTTTGACCTGCTGGAGGTCCTGATCTCAAACCGCGACCGGGTTGTCGGGCGCCAAGAGATACTGGAAACCGTTTGGACCGAAACCGTTGTGGGCGAGAACAATCTGAACGTACAGGTCGCCAAGCTGCGCCGCATCCTCGGGCCGGACGCCATCGTGACCGTGCCGCGACGTGGACTTCGCTTTGCACTCGAAATTGGGCCGGACACAGAGCCGCTCGCCTTGCCTGACGGCCCTTCGGTGGTTGTCTTGCCGTTCTCGAACTTTGGCGGCGATCCTGCGCTGGCATGGATGGCTGACGGTTTTGTCGAGGACATCACAACCGAGCTTTCCCGGTTCCGGGATTTGTTCGTTGTCGCCCGCAATTCGGCATTTGCATTTCGCGACATGCCCCGCGACTTGCGCCAGATCGGTCGCGATCTTGGTGTGCGCTACGTGGTCGAAGGGAGCGTGCGCGCGACGCCGGATCGTGTCCGGGTGAGTACCCAGTTGATCGATGCGACCAGCGGCGGACATATCTGGGCGGAAAACTTTGACCGCACAATCGACGCGCATTTCGAAACACAAGCCGCAGTCTCCCGCGCCATCGCGTCCTGCCTTTCGCCACAGATTGAACGGGCCGAAGCTGACCGGAACCTTAGCATCCCTGCACCCGACGATCTGACGGCTCACGGCTTGGCACTGCGCGGCTGGGTGATAATTTCATCAGAAGAGATGCGCTATGAGAGCGGGCCGCGCGATCAGGCGGCGGCGTTCGCGCGACAGGCTCTGGCGCGTGATCCGCGATCCGGCCTTGCCTATCGCACGCTGGCCTGGGTCGCTTGGTGGAATGTCTATCACAGTACGACCAGTTCCGTTCCGGCAACGCTTGCCGAAGGTATCGATTTTGCGACGCACGCCATCGCCATCGATCCCACAGATCACCACGCGCGCCGTCTGCGCGCGCAACTCTATTTCATGCAAGACGATGCCGCGACCGGCCTGACCGAACTGCGCCATGCCCATGACCTCAATCCCAACTGCGCACTGACGCTCAGTTGGTTGGGCTTTTACGAAGCCATCAACGGTGATGCCGCCAGGGGCGTGCCCTTGGCCGAGGCCGGTTTGCGCCGCAGTCCGCGTGACCCCGCGCGGGGCTCCATGCTGTGCGCGCTTGGATTTGCGCAATTTGCGGCCAGAAATTATGACGCTACGGTCAAGGCCGCCGAAGCCGCGCTGGTTGAGGCTGCACAGGGTGCGACACCCCTGATCCTTGCAACCATTGGCCATGTGGGGGCTGGCCGGATCGACAGGGCAGGGGCGCTTTTTGATCAGGTGCAGGGTATCGCCCCAAACCTGACCGAAGCGCGGCTTGCGGGCCGATGGCTCAGCACGAACGCGGATTATCTGGCGCGCGCGCATACGTACTTTCGCGTCGCGGCCGGTCATGCGCCCGCCGAGGCCGCCGAGGCCCTGCGCTGAACGGTCGATTTATGAAAATTTATGGTGTGGTGTAGCGGCATTTGCAGCCGGTGCGCATGATGCGATTGACGTTTGCGGCCTCAAGTCAGGCCGGGCGAAACCTGCACAGAGGACGCGGCATGACAATCGACACGGCGAAACCCAAGGGCTCGGCTGAAACCAATGGGCGCATCTGGGG
Organism: uncultured Rhodobacterales bacterium; assembly: GCA_964352055.1. GTDB lineage: Bacteria > Pseudomonadota > Alphaproteobacteria > Rhodobacterales > Rhodobacteraceae > Tateyamaria. Next base: position 1,825 of record CAYGQZ010000308.1, on the reverse strand, counting down.
CCTGCGCGCCGCAGACTGGGCCGATATTCAGGAACAACAATGCGCCCCGGCCTACCACGCCGTCCTGGGCAAAGCCGGGGCAGGCCCCGGAGCGCGGTTGCTTGATGCAGGCTGTGGCGCGGGGATGGCCTTGCAACTTGCCTCTGATCTGGGTGCCGAGGTTTCGGGGTTTGACGCCTCTGCGGCTCTGCTTGAGATTGCACGCGAGCGGCTGCCAGAGGCTGCCCTTGCGCAAGGCGATCTTGAGGACCTTCCGTTCGCAGACAATGCGTTCGATGTCGTGACCGGGTTCAATTCCTTTCAATACGCCGCTGATCCAGTGGCGGCCTTGCGGCAGGCGGCGCGCGTGACAAAACCGGGTGGCAAAATCTTTGTCATGACGTGGGGGGAGCCAGCGGGCATGGAGGCCGCAGCCCTCGTTGCCGCCCTCAAACCATTGTTGCCACCTCCGCCGCCCGGGGCGGGCGGACCCTTTGCCTTGTCTGAGCCGGGCAAGCTGGAAGAGCTTGCAACCGCAGCGGGGCTGACGCCGCTTGAGGTCTTTGATGTGCAGGCCCCGTGGCGCTACCCGGACCTTGGTACGGCGCAACGGGGGCTTGGGTCGTCCGGTGTCGCGGCAAAGGCCGCCGAGATTTCGGGACAAGACGCGCTGGATGCAGCCCACGCCGAGGCCCTCGCTTCGTTTCGCCAGCCAGACGGCAGCTACCGGATCGGTGCCACGTTCCGCGTCCTCATGGCGCGTACCGACGTGTGACTATCAATGCATGTTGAAAAAGACTATTTTGCGGTATCCATCGTTCTACGTCAGCGTTTTGGACTAGGTGTGAGTGGGAGGCAAGAATGACACAGATTCTTCAAGTCGCGGCCATCGCATTTGTCACGCTCGGCACCGGTGCGGCGACGATGACCGTCATGAACGAAGACATCCCCGATCTGGCCGTACCTGAAGGGAACTGGGTCAACGATGGCGCACTTGATGGCCGTACCTTTGATATCCTGGGGAAAGATCTGGACAGCGGAGCCGTGCTTGAGGATCAGATCATCTTCCGCAATGGCACGTTTCAATCGGTGGACTGTCAGGAGTACTGCGACTTTGGATGGTCAGACTATCAGACCAAGGACATCGACGGCGTTGTTCACTTCACCGCCCGCACGATTTGTCCTGATGCGCCACATACGGTGGTTTGGTATGGCACCGTTGTGGGCGATGCGCTTGAGGTCGATGTCACATGGACAACACGACGCTGGTACTGGACCAATCAGATCGTTGTTTCGGGCTCAGGTCATGACGCCACGCCGGTTGCCGGCTGAGGGGCGCCATTGACACCCAAACGCCTGAGCGCCGGTGCACTTGTCCTGAGGCTTGCGCTGTTGATCGCATTTATCGTCCTGGCCACATGGGGCGCACATGTGATTCGCGACGCGCTTGATCTTCAGATCAGGCCAGACAACGAACAGCAGGTGCATCGGGCCATAATGCTGGGTGCCGTGGCCTATGTTGTTCTTCTTGCACTACCTTTTGTGCCGGGCGCGGAAATCGGGATAGCCATGCTGGCCGCCTTCGGCCCAGGCATTGCGCCGCTTATCTACATCACGACGGTCGCCTCTATGATGCTGGCCTATACGGTCGGCCGATTTCTTCCGATCAGTGCGTTGGAACGGCTTTTGTTGTTCCTGCGCTTGCGCCGCGCCGCGGCCCTTGTCGCCCGCGCGGCCCCGCTGACGCCCGAGGCGCGGTTGGCGATGTTGCTGGATGGACAATCGAAACGCGCGGTCACGCTTGGTCTGCGCTATCGCTACGTTGCGGTTGCGCTGGCTGTGAACA
>CAYGQZ010000307.1:0-4715 GCA_964352055.1 uncultured Rhodobacterales bacterium | reverse complement strand
CTTCCTCACCGCCAAGGTCGACATCGATGCGATGCTGACGCGCCTGCAGGGCTTCTGGATTTATCGCTGCAGCGCGGAAGGCTTGAGCCAAATCGAACGTTTTCTGGCTCTGACGCTCGCACATGCAGCATCGGATCGATCGAATCCGTTGGCTGCGTCGCAGCAAGAAAAGCGGCTATTCGTTGAAGGCCGCGATTGGGATTCGCGATTGCCAGGCAGGAAGTAGTATTCCAGCAAGATGCAGCTCTTGAGGGTTTGATGCCAGCGCTCGATCTTGCCATGGTTCTGGGGGTGATAGAAACCTTAGGTTTTTGGCTCGTTTTAGGCGCTCACATGCTCAAACAGGCGTGCGACGGCCTCGGCACCCGGATCGACATGGCCTTGGAGCTGTTCAGCGTTGATGTAAGACGCCCGGCCAGCGTTAGCCCGAGTCAATGTTGCGGTGTGGTTGGCGCCATCACGGGCCGCCTTGGCCGCCGCCCCTAGGCTGTCCTCCATAGCGGTCAGCGCGGGCATCAGCGCGTCGATCATCGTCCGATCGCCGGGCTTTGCCCCACCGATTTCCTGCATGCGCTCCAGCCCGGCCATCAGCGCCTGCCGCATTGGCATACCGGAAGAAGACGCGTCGCCTGCAGCAGCGAAAAAGATCGCGAGCAAAACGCCGGAGGAGCCGCCCATCGTCTGGCTTAGTTCCTGTCCGATGGCGCGATAAAGCTGCGTGTGGTCGGCAAGCGGAAGTGAGTCCATGGCCGCCAGCAATGCCCGCGCGGCACCTGACAGCGTCGAACCGGTATCGCCATCGCCAGACTTTGCATCGAGGGCGTTCAGATCGTCCTCGGCAGCGATCAGGATATTGCAGCAGCCGATCAGGAACGCCTTTGTTTTCTCATGGGCAGACGGCAGCGCCTTGATCGGAGCCAGACCGTCGGGCAAAGGCAGGACGGTTTCTGGCGCGATCTTTACACAGCCAGGCCAAGCGGACATCGAACAGGGCACATGCAGCAACGCGTCTTCTTCTTCTCCGACCTCCATCACGGAGACTGAAAAGCCCCGCATTGCCAAGGACGTCATCATTGCGGCAGGCCCGATCAGAAACGCAATCCTGTCGCCGATGCGTGATTTCACCAGTTCGGCAGCAAGGACAGACATCTCCAACTCCGACGTGCCGCCAAGATTGTTCAGCAGGGCCACATACTGACCCTGGAGCATCTTTGTCTCAAGTTTGCTTGCAACCGCTTCGATTGCCCCTTGGGCATTGTCATAAATGATCTGCTCGACACCGGCTTCACCGTGAATGCCAAGTCCCAGTTCGGCCATTCCTGCGGGAATGCGGTCTTCTTTGGGGGACCCCGGCACGGTGCAGGTGTCAAGCGACATACCAATGCTGTGGGTGGATTTGATAACGTGTTCCGCAGCTGCGGTAACGGAATCCAGATCGCCCCCTTGTTCGGCCAAAGCCCCGGCGATCTTATGCACGAAAAGCGTTCCCGCGACGCCACGCGCTTGCGGCAGGTCGGGCAACGCGATGTCGTCATCGACAACGACCATGCTAACGTTGAGGCCAAAGGCACGGGCGCGCTCGGCCGCAAGCCCGAAGTTCAGACGATCTCCGGTGTAATTCTTGACCACCAACAGGCATCCTGCAGGTCCGGTGACGGCCAAAATACCCGCCAGCACTGCATCCACCGAAGGTGACGCAAAGATATCGCCACAAACGGCCGCCGTAAGCATGCCTGCGCCAACAAATCCGGCGTGGGCCGGTTCATGACCCGACCCGCCACCGCTGACCAGTGCGACCCTGGATTTGTCCCAATCTGCCCGGACCACGACACGTATATGGGGGTAGCCATCCAGCCGAGCGAGCCGGCCACCGGAGGCTGCGATCACGCCATCGATGGCATCCGTGACCATGTCGTCCTTGGTGTTCATGAAATGTGTCATTGGGGCGTCCTCCTCACGCAAGCCGAGCGCCTGCGGCGTCAAAATAGAATGGATTGGCGGGTTGAATCTTGACGATGTCGCCATGGGTCAGGTCGGTATGGGCATCCGTCACCGTGATCAGGTCGTGGGCCTGGAATTTCAGATGCAGGCGTGTCTGGTCGCCCAGATGTTCGACCCGCTCGACAAAGCATTCCTGACCTTCGCCCTGTCTGATCTGCTCTGGCCTGAGCCCGATAAAGGCGGCCCCCTGCGGCGCGCCCGCAAACACATCGGCAGGCAGAACATTGATCCGCGGCTGACCTAGACGGCTGGCCGCATAGATGCTGACAGGCTTCTCGTAGATCTCGCGCGGGGTGCCGAACTGGACCAATCGCCCCTTGTCCAGCACGCCGACATGCGTGGCCATGGTCATCGCCTCGATCTGGTCGTGCGTGACATAGAGTAACGTCGCGCCCAGATTGGCCTGGATATTCTTCAGCTCGATCCGCAGGTCGCTGCGCAGTTTGGCATCAAGCGAGCTGAGCGGTTCGTCCATCAGGTAGACCGACGGATTGCGCACCAGAGCCCGGCCGATCGACACACGTTGCATCTCGCCGCCGGACAGCGCCGTCGCTTTGTTGTCCAGTTTATGCGAGATCTGAAGCACCTCGGCCACTTCGCCAACCTTGCGGTCAATCTCGGCTTTAGGCGTGCGCAGAATCGGTGACTTCAGCGGAAACTCCAAGTTCTCCCGCACAGTCAAGTGCGGATAGAGGGAGTATTGCTGAAACACCATCGCTACGTCACGTTGCGCAGGCGTCAGCCCGGCCATGGGGCGACCGCCGATAGAAACCTCGCCGGTGTCGGGCACGTCAAGACCTGAAACTATACGCAGGGTCGTGGTCTTGCCCGCGCCCGTTGGCCCGAGAAGCACCACGAACGAGCCATCGGGCACTGTCATACTCACATCGTCCAGCGCGGTATCTGACCCAAAGCTTTTTGATACATTGTTCAGGATGACTTCAGCCATGGTTCAGGACCTCCAGGTTGGCTTCTGAACGCAGCGCATGGCCGGTCTCTGCGTTGAATAGCGTGAGTGTGCGGGCATCGAGATCCAGACCTGTGCGCTCGCCCGTGCGGACATTCACATGCGACGGGACCCGCGCCTTGACCTGACCGTGCTCGGTCTTCAACGTTACGATCTGTGTGGTCCCCAGATATTCGGTAGCCACGACCTCACCGCGATAGGCGGCGGCATCGTTCAGATGCACATGTTCCGGCCGGACACCCAAGGTCAGTGCACCGCTCTCGCCGTCCAGTTGGCGTGGCACAGCTATGCGCGCACTGCCGAGGTCAACCGTTTCCGCGCCTTTGCCCGCCGTCCCATTGAAATCGAGGAAATTCATTGAAGGCGATCCGATGAATTGGGCCACGAACTTGGTTGCGGGCCAGTCATAGATATCCTGCGGTACGCCGAACTGCTCCACGACACCGTGGTTCATAACGACGATCTTGTCGCCCATTTGCATCGCCTCGAGCTGATCGTGGGTCACATAGACAGTGGTTGCCCCCATGCGATCATGCAGCGCGCGCAACTCCTCGGACATGTGCTCGCGGAACTCGGCATCGAGCGCGCCCAGTGGTTCGTCCATAAAAAACGCCTTGGGGTCCCGTACAATTGCCCGCCCGAGCGCCACGCGTTGCCGGTCGCCGCCCGACAGCCCGCCGACGGGGCGGTTCAGGATGTCGGTAATCCCGAGGATTTCGGCAATCTCGCCGACCTTTTTCTTGACCTGCGCCTTGGGCATGCCCTGGCTGATCAACGGATAGCTGATGTTCTTGCCGACATTCATGTGCGGGTAGAGCGCGAACATCTGGAACACGAAAGCGATGTCGCGCTGGCTGGCCGGTTTCTGACCAACTTCTTCGCCGTCGATATAGATCTGCCCCGATGTCGGAAGCTCGAGACCCGCCATCATCCGCAGCGTCGTTGTCTTTCCGCAACCCGATGGGCCAAGCAGCATGAAGAACTCGCCATCTTCGATGGTGAAGCTGGAGGATTTTACGGCATTGAAAGACCCGAAATCCTTGCGCACATTTTCGATGCGTATCTGTGCCATCAGCTTACTCCCGGAAGTGGCTGACGATGATGAACATCACCGTACCAACAAGTGTGACGATGAAGGAGTAGCTGTAGAGCCAAAGCACGAAGGGCTGCATCAGCATCACCACACCCAAGGCGATCAGTATAGATGCCAGCATTTCCCATGGGCCCCGACGCAACCCTAGCAAGCCTGTGATAAAACCGGTCATTTGCGTACTGCCCCGAATGTGATCCCGCGCAAAAGGTGTTTACGTAGCAGGATGGTGAAGACCATGACAGGCACGAGGAAGATCGTGGCACCTGCGGCGACGGCGGGCCAATCCTTGCCGGCGACACCGATAATGGTCGGGATGAAAGGCGGAGCGGTCTGGGCATTGCCAGAGGTCAGCAGCACGGCGAAAGCGTATTCGTTCCACGCAAAGATCAGGCAGAAGATCGCCGTCGAGGCAATGCCGGTTGCCGCCTGCGGCAGCACAACCTTGTAGAAGGCCTGAAACCGCGTGTAGCCATCGATCAGCGCAGCCTCTTCATACTCGATTGGGATTTCGTCAATGAACCCTTTCAGCAGCCAGACCGACAAAGACAGGTTCACGGCTGTATAAAGCAGGATCATCCCAAGATGGGTGTCATTGAGGCCCAGATTGCGGAACATCAGGAAGATCGGGATAGCGACCGCGATGGGCGGCATCAT
>CAYGQZ010000306.1:2885-4727 GCA_964352055.1 uncultured Rhodobacterales bacterium | reverse complement strand
GCCATCGCGCCTTGCGCACCTGCCAGCATGGCGGTGGCTGCGACTGCGCCCATCAGCTTGGATTTGAATGTCATTGATAGATTCTCCCGTGGTTCGTGCACGGTCTGATTGCCGCGCATCAATAGATCATTTCGGGCGGTACTCCGCCTCTGGTGGTGCGCGGATTTCACGCACTTGCACGATCCGAGCCGATTATCCGCTCAGGATCAATCTTTAATCCCGGTTGAGGGGACAATTCCGATGCAGCAAAGTCAAGCTGTGGAACTTTGAAATACAGCGCAAGGTCTTATAAACAAAGGGATTCGCCTTGGAATTGGACAAAGTGCGCCCACAAACCAAAGGCAACTGGCTTTACTTACACCATTGATCTGGCCCTATTGTGATGGCTAGAATCTCATCAAACGTAGTCGCCAGACGGCCAATTGAGGCTTATTTCATTGGCACCCCATCACATCGAAAGGTTCACGACATGGACGGAACGTTCACTGAAAACGATATTAGCCGCGTTGTCGAAGCAGATCGCGCAAATGTTTGGCATCATCTGATCCAGCACCAGCCATTTTTTACGGGCGCTGATCCGAAAATCATCGTCGAAGGCAAGGGTCTTCGCGTTTGGGACCAAAAAGGGATCGAGCATATCGACGCGGTTTCAGGCGGGGTCTGGACGGTTAACGTGGGCTACGGCCGCGAATCCATGGGCGACGCGGTGCGCGACGCCATCGTCAAGATGAACTTCTTTGGCGGCACCACCGGATCGATCCCCGGTGCGCTTTTTGCCGAAAAGCTGCTGACCAAGATGCCCGGTCTCAGCCGCATCTACTATGCCAACTCGGGGTCAGAGGCGAACGAGAAAGCCTTCAAGATGGTGCGCCAGATCGCGCACAAGAAATATGGCGGCAAAAAGCACAAGATCCTGTACCGGGACCGCGACTATCACGGCACCACCATTGCCTGCCTGTCCGCGGGCGGTCAGGACGAGCGCAACGCGCAGTACGGCCCCTATACACCCGGCTTTGTCCGCGTGCCGCACTGCCTTGAGTACCGCAAGCACGAACAGGACGGCGCACCTGCCGAAAACTACGGCGAATGGGCCGCGGACCAGATCGAAGCGATCATTCTGCGCGAAGGCGCAGACACCGTGGGCGCACTCTGCCTTGAGCCGGTCACCGCCGGCGGTGGCGTCATCGAGGCCCCGGACGGCTATTGGCCGCGCGTTGCCGAGATCTGCAAAAAATATGACATCCTGCTGCATATCGATGAGGTTGTCTGCGGCGTGGGTCGCACCGGCACCTGGTTCGGCTACCAGCACTATGGTGTCCAGCCGGACATGGTAACAATGGCCAAGGGCGTTGCATCAGGCTATGCCGCGATCTCGTGCCTTGCCACAACCGAAGCCGTTTTTGACCTGTTCAAGGACGACGCAAGCGATCACCTGAACTATTTCCGTGACATTTCCACCTTTGGTGGCTGTACGGCAGGTCCGGCGGCGGCGCTGGAAAACATGCGGATCATCGAGGACGAAAACCTGCTCGGGAACACCATTGCGATGGGCGACTACATGCTGGACCAATTGCGTGCACTCAAGGACAAGCACGAAGTGATTGGCGACGTGCGGGGCAAGGGCCTTTTCCTTGGCGCCGAACTGGTGGCCGACCGCGACAGCCGCGACCCTGCGGACGAGAAAAAAGTGCAAGCCGTCGTCGGCCACTGCATGAAGCAAGCGGTGATTATCGGTGCCACGAACCGGTCGCTGCCCGGCAAGAACAACACCTTGTGCTTCTCGCCTGCCCTGATCGCGACCAAAGACGATATCAACCAGATTGTCAGCGCCGTCGACAAGGC
>CAYGQZ010000306.1:0-2785 GCA_964352055.1 uncultured Rhodobacterales bacterium | reverse complement strand
CCCTGATCGCGACCAAAGACGATATCAACCAGATTGTCAGCGCCGTCGACAAGGCACTGACCGACGTCTTTGGTTAAACGGACCGCAAAGCGGAACAAACCAGATCAAGGCCCCGCCGCTGTGTGGGGCCTTTTTGAATCGCCGGATGCATAATCCCGCGCACGATCAGAATGCTTGCGGACTCCGAAAATTTCTGAGGGCCAACCCACCGAAAGAATTGCCAGCGCTGACGGTATCTGTTTGATTGACGACCAGGGACCGGGCATTTCCCAAGGGGCAATCTGCAGGCGCCCGTCAGATCAGACTGGAGCACGTTTGCCTCATGAAAAATGCGCCTCTCCTGAACTTCGCGCTCGCGCTTTTTCTGCTGATCTCGATCGGCTGGCTGCTTGTCGTGGGACGTCCGATAATTCTTCCCATCGTGGCGGCGATCATCGTTGTCTATGTCCTGGTGTCAGCGTCCCAGGTGATCCATCGTCAACCGTTCATGAGTGTCATCCCGTTGGGTGTCGTAAAACTCGTTTTGGCGCTGATTTTCGGCACCACCTTCGTCATGTTTGCTGCATTGGCGGCCGCGACTGTCCGCGAAATTGTGGCCGTCGCACCAGTTTATGAGGCCAATGTCGATGCTTTCCTTGTGGGCATCGCCGAAAAATACGAACTGGATCATCAGGAACTTTGGGGACATTTGCGGGCAGTCACGATTGACGCCTTCGATTTGCGCGTCGTGCTGCGCAGAGTCTTGGGCGGGTTCACGAATGTGGGGGCTACTGTCTTTCTGATCGCGATCTACGCGGCTTTTCTTTTGTCAGAGCGCCAGGGGTTCCAGGCCAAGCTGCAGGCAGCGCTCCCCAACGAGGCGCAAGCCGAAAAGGCAGGAACTCTGATCGCGAAGATGAACATGCGGATCGGCGACTATCTGGCCGCAAAAACCCTGGTGAACATTCTGCTTGGTGCCATATCCTATGTGGTTCTCTGGGCACATGGCATTGACTTTGCGCTCTTCTGGGCCGTGGTCATCGGGCTGTTGAACTACATTCCCTATGTCGGGTCATACCTCGGCGTATTCTTTCCCATCGTGCTGTCCTTTGCACAGTTTGTGTCCGTGCCCCTGACCCTGTCTTTGACCGCGTTTCTGGCGGTAACCCAATTCATCGTGGGCAACATCATTGATCCGCGATTTGTTGGTCGTCAGGTCAACCTGAGCCCGATTGTCGTCATGGGCTCATTGTCCGTCTGGGCGGCGCTTTGGGGCATTGCCGGCGCAATTCTGGCGGTTCCCATGACGGCTGTCCTTGTCATCATCCTTGCGAGTTTCGAAGCCACCAAATTCATTGCGATCCTGTTGTCGGATCAGGTGGACACCTAACCTCGTCAACGGCGTTTTTCACCCGACACTCAACTGCGCGCAACGGTCTTGGCGGGTCGCCAAGAACCTTCCACATGCCGCCTTGCGAAGATACCGCAAGACCGTGCCGAAGCGTTGGCAGAACGATGTTTCAAGGCTTCGGGTTCGCTCCACTGTGGCGTGAAAACACACAGGTTTCGCCACACGTTTTGGGCGAGAATCCGCACAAAAATTATACCTCAAGAGCGAACAAGCTTGACTCGAATCACGCTCTCCCTGACGCTTACTCCATAACAGTAAAGTGATTTTTTCAGGAAATAGAGTGGCTTATGCCGCTCGACAATAAGGTATTTCGACATGTGCGGCAGCCCAGACGCAAGCATTTTGCGCGGGATACGGACGTGCGCGCCCAGCGCACCCATACCGCGAACAAATGACTTGGTAGCGCGACGGATCACCGTTTCTCACCTGATGCATCGTTCATCGGGCAGGCTGCCTTTGGTCTTGTCGGCACTGCCATCTGCGCCATGGGCGCATCTCAACCACAAGGAGCTCTGACCATGCCCGTTTCCGTCTCCTATCCGGGGGTCTATATTCAGGAAATATCCAGCGGCGCGCGCGCAATTGCTGGTGTCCCCACTTCCATCGGCGCCTTCGTCGGATATACCTCTCGCGGGCCGGTCGACGAAGCGCGGCAGGTCTTCAGCTACGCCGATTTCGAGCGGACATTTGGCGGCCTGCACGTGGACAGCGACCTGTCCTATGCGGTGAATCATTTCTTCTTGAACGGGGGGGGAACCTGCTGGATCGTGCGGGTCGCCGAAAACGCGTTGGCGGCCTCAGTTGACCTCGAAACCAACGGCGGGGCTGTGACGCTGACTGTCACCGCTTCGAGCGAGGGGATCTGGGGCAACAACCTGATGGTCAATGTCGATTATGCGACGGCAGACCCGGTCAACACCTTCAACCTGTCGATCACCGAGCTTGGCGAACGCAACGGAAGACTGGTGCCATTGCGCAGCGAAACACATCGCAACCTGTCCATGAACGACAGGGCGGCGACCTATGCCAGGGATGTGGTCAACGCGGCGTCAGATCTGGTGGAACTGACCGACGCCAACCTGCCCGGCGCGGTCAATGCCACGGCCACAAGTTCTGCAACCCTTGCCGCCGGTGATGTGACGGGCCTGACCGAGGACACGCGCCGCCTGAATGTCTCGGTCGATGGCGGGCCCGTGACGGAAATCCGGCTGTTTGACGGGGCCAATGACCTGGTCGATGTTGACGGGCTTGGTCAGCGGATCGCGGACCGGATCAACGCTCTCGATGGCGTCGCTGGTGTCCTGCATGCTGACAACGGCGGGGTGCTCACCTTTACTTCGGGTACGCCGGGGCGCCGGTCCTCCATCTCGTTCCGAAACGCGGCCAGCCAGAACG
>CAYGQZ010000305.1:0-4772 GCA_964352055.1 uncultured Rhodobacterales bacterium | reverse complement strand
TCAGTGCGATCAGGTCATCCCGTTTTGCATCGATGCGGTTTGAGAGCGTCATGGCGCGAGTTTTGGCTTAAGCGCCCGGATTGGCAAGGGGAGAGTCTGTGTCCAACCGGCCCTTCGGGGAGGATTTTTTGGAACAGAGAAAGAGGATCCGTACTCCTAGAGTTTGCCCAGTGGCACCTTGAGCGCCATGTCGCCTGCGGCGTCACGCGGGATTTCACCGGCGCGCATGTTCACTTGCAGCGCCGGGATGATCAGGCTGGGCATGGCCAGCTGGGCGTCGCGTTCGGTGCGGAACTTGATGAAATCCTCGCGGGTCTTTCCGCCGCCCACATGGATGTTCTTTTCACGTTCTTCGGCCACAGTGGTTTCCCAGGCAATGGCCCGGCCACCCGGCCCGTAGTCGTGACAGATAAAGAGCCGCATGTCGTCCGGCAGCGCCAGCACCCGCATGATGCTGTCGTAAAGTTCGCCCGCGTCCCCACCCGGGAAATCCGCGCGCGCCGAACCTCCATCTGGCATGAAGAGCGTGTCGCCGACAAAAGCCGCATCGCCCATCACATGCACCATGCAGGCCGGCGTGTGCCCCGGCGTGTGCATCGCAAAGCATGTCATGTTGCCAATCTGGTAAGTGTCGTCGTCGGTGAACAGCGCATCAAATTGCGAGCCGTCCCTCTGAAATTCGGTGCCTTCGTTGAAGACCTTGCCGAAGGTGTCCTGCACTTCGGTGATTTTCGATCCGATCCCGATTTTTCCGCCAAGCTTTTTCTGGATATAGGGCGCGCCCGAAAGGTGATCGGCGTGCACATGCGTTTCGATGATCCACTCAAGTGTCAGATCGTTGCCCACGATATGTGCGATGATGGCGTCGGCCCCATCAAAGTTCAGCGCGCCGGCGGCATAGTTTATATCCATCACCGAATCGATCACCGCACAGGCAGGTCCGTCCGGTTCCTGCACCACGTATGAAATCGTATTGGATCGTTGGTCAAAAAATGGTGTGACCGTGGGGTGTTGCGACATGTCTGCGGTCATCTGGAACCCTCGTTTTTGCTGTCGTGTTCTACCGGACCGCCCTGCTGTTCCCAAGTCGAGAAGCCTTCGCGCAGATGTACGGCTTCAAAGCCCATGTCCTGCAAGGTGGCCACCGTCAGGGCCGAGCGCCAGCCGGAAGCGCAGTGAAAGAGGTAGGTCTTTTCGGGCTGTCCAAAGACCTCTTTGAAGTACGGGCTGTCGGGATCGACCCAGAACTCGATCATGCCACGGGGCGCATGTACCGCGCCGGGGATAAATCCGCTGCGCTGGCGTTCGCGGATGTCGCGAATGTCGACGATCACCACGCTCGGGTCACCGACCATTGCGATCGCGTCAGCCGTTTCGACTTCGGTGATCCGCGCGCGGGCCTGTGCGACCATTGTGGCGGCTGAAGTTTTAAGGGCCATGGATCATCCTGTTGCTGCGCTGCCGGACTGTGCCAGTGATGCCTGATTTGGGCAAGACGGTTTGAGGTCGCGGGCACTGGCGCCCTGCGGTCATCGAACCATCGGCCCGCAGGCTGCAGCGGCCTACCTATCACTGAAAATGGCCTTGCCAACGGGTGCGCCGAAAAAGCTATACTGCACAGACAGCCCGCACCCATTGTCGCGCCTCTGGATTGTGGCGTGCTCTGCTTACGAACGGATGACATCTTGACCGCACTTGCCCAGATCGAAGACCTCAAGGCCCGGATGGGCGCCGCCATCATCGGGCAGCGTGACGTGGTCGAAAAGCTGGTCATCGGTCTCTTGGCCAATGGCAACCTGTTGATCGAAGGCTTGCCGGGCCTGGCCAAGACCCGTGCTGTCAAGGCGATGGCCGCGAACATGGATGCCGAATTCAGCCGGATCCAGTTTACGCCGGATCTATTGCCCTCTGACGTCACCGGGACGGAAGTTTATCACCAGACGCCTGAAGGCGCGTCGTTCAAGTTTGATCCTGGGCCGATCTTTGCCAATATCGTGCTGGCAGACGAGATCAACCGCGCGCCTGCCAAGGTGCAGGCTGCCTTGCTCGAAGCTATGGAGGAACGCCAGGTGACGGTGGCGGGCACCACGTACAAGATGCCGCCCTTGTTCATCGTCATGGCCACCCAGAACCCGATCGAGCAGGAAGGCACCTATCCCTTGCCCGAGGCCCAGATGGACCGGTTCCTGATGCATGTCCGCGTGGATTATCCGCCGGTCGAGGATGAGGTGAAGGTCATCAAATTGGTGCGCGCCGAGGAAGCGGCCAAGCAAAAGGCGGACGCAGGGCAGGCACCTGAAACAGCCGACAAGGTGCCGGATATTCCGCAGGAGGCCGTGTTTCAGGCCCGCAGCGAGATTGCAGATATCCATGTCTCGGACGCGATGGAGCGGTATATGGCCGATCTGGTCTATGGCACCCGCACGCCCGCTGCGCTGTCCGAGGATCTGGGCCGCTGGATCGAGATTGGGGGCAGCCCGCGCGCGTCGCTGGCCTTTGACAAATGTGGCCGCGCCCATGCCTGGCTCGCGGGTCGCGACTATGTCGATCCAGAGGATGTGCGCGCCGTGGCCCATGACGTGTTGCGCCACCGTCTGTCCTTGTCTTACGAGGCGCAGGGCGAGGGTGTGTCACCTGATGACGTTATCGATGCTTTGCTGGCGCAGGTGGCCTTGCCGTAGGGAGGCACCATGTCCGAGAGCCGCGATCCGCGCATTCATGTCGACCTTGCCCATTTGCGGGCCTTGAAGGGCCGTGCCCGGTCGATCACGTTTCGCCCGCGCCAGCCGTCGAACAGCATTCTGAACGGTCAACATGCCTCCAAGATCAAGGGTCGGGGGCTGAACTTCGAAGAATTGCGCCATTATGCGATGGGTGATGACGTGCGCACCATCGACTGGAAGGTGACCGCCCGCACCGGAGCACCCTATGTTCGGGTCTATACGGAAGAGCGGGACCGCCCTGTCCTGCTGGTGGTGGACCAGCGGATGTCGATGTTTTTCGGCAGCAAGCTCAACATGAAATCCGTGACGGCCGCCGAGGCTGCGGCCTTGTCGGCCTTTCGCGTGCGCGCCAAGGGCGACCGGGTGGGGGGCATCATCTTTGACGATGCGGGCATGACCGAAATTCGTCCGCAATCCTCAGCGCGGGCACTGAACCGGTTTCTGGATGATCTGGCGCAGGCAAATTGTCGGTTGAATGCCCATGCACCAACCGCCGCCCCCTTGCCGCTGAGCCAACCGATCAAGGCGGCGTCACGGATCGCCAAATCGGGTGGTCTGGTCATTGTGTTCAGCGACTTTGACGGCTGGGATGATGTGACGGAAAAGAGCTTGCGCCGCATCGCCCAGCACAACGAGTTGATCCTGTTCAGTGTCTCCGATCCCACGTCCAAACACTTGCCCCCGGATCTGAACATGATCGTGTCAGATGGAGAATTGCAGGCGCAGATCAACGTGGGTGATGAAACCGTACGTCACCGTCTGGTTGAATACAGCCGCGGTCGTCTGGCATCGCTGCTGGAGTTTTCGGCAAAGTTCGGCGTGCCCGTTGTGCCACTGACCACGGCCGAGGAAACCTTGCCGCAACTTGTGCGTCTTTTGGGTGGAAGCAGGGCGCGCGGATGAGCGAAGAGGATCTTGCCAAGCTCAATCTGGTCGAGCTTTATGACCTGTTGCAGCGGCCTGATGCGCCCGAGGCCATCTCGATGTGGCCGCAGACGGCGGGGTGGCTTTGGGTTGCCGGGGCCATGGTGATCATGGTCGCCGCCTTGATCTGGATGGGGGTGTCGCGGCACCGTGCGAACGCGTATCGGCGGGCGGCTCTTTCGGCGCTCAAGTCAGCCGGTGATGATCCGGTGCAGATTGCGAACGTCTTGCGCCGCACCGCTTTGGCCGCTTTCCCGCGACAGACGGTTGCGCAATTGCATGGCGCGGCATGGCTCACCTTTCTGGATCAGGCCGCGCAGGAAACGCATTTTGCCGGGTCAGAGGCAGGCCGCGTTTTGGCGGCTGCCCCGTACCGCCCGCAAGACCCGCATCGTGATCTGCCCGGGATGGCGGAACAGTGGATCAAGACCCATCGCAAGGCGGAGCAGAGCTGATGCTGTCCTTTGCCTTTCCATGGGCCTTCCTTGTGTTGCCATTGCCCTTTCTGGTCTGGAAATTTGCCCCGGCCCACCGCGAACAGGCACAGGCCTTGCGGGTGCCGTTCTTTCGCAGCCTTGCCGAAGCCGCAGGTGAAACACCCGCGCAAGGGGCCGTGATCCGCAAGCGGGGCCGGTGGCAGATGGCCATTGCCATCTGTTGCTGGTGTCTGATGGTGCTTGGCCTCGCGCGTCCCGAAATTCTGGGCGACCCTCTCGTGATCGAAAAATCCGCACGTGATCTGGTGCTGGCGGTCGACATATCCGGCTCCATGGACGAACGGGATTTGCGGGATGAAAACGACCAGCCGTTGCAACGGCTGGATGCGGTCAAAAGCGTCATCAAGGATTTCATCGCAGAGCGTGAGGGGGACCGGATCGCGCTGATCGTGTTCGGGTCCAACGCCTATCTGCAAACGCCCTTTACCGAAGACCTCGACAGTGCGGCAGAACTGATGGATCAGACACAGGTCGGCATGGCGGGGCCGCATACGGCCGTCGGTGATGCCATCGGACTTGCCTTGCGTACCTTCGAGGCGTCCGAGATCGAGCAGCGCCTGTTGGTGTTGCTGAGCGACGGGGCCGATACCAACAGTCAGATGAGCCCCGAGAACGCGACCGAGATTGC
>CAYGQZ010000304.1:1459-4837 GCA_964352055.1 uncultured Rhodobacterales bacterium | reverse complement strand
GTCTTCGCGGAACGATCCCGGCACAATGGTCACCCGGTCGGCCATGGCCGCCGCCGCAAAGCGCGCTTTAGCATCCGGCACGACGGGTGGCAGATCAAAAAGGGTCATCCGCATCCTGGGCGCCGCCGTACCGGCCGCTTCCAGAAACGCGCCCGTCCCGCCACCGATGTCCAGCAAATGTGACACATCCTTCAGCGACACCGCGCGCAACGTGTCCTCGGCCACGAGCCGTTGGGATTGCGCCATCAGGTCGGAATAAATCGCGGCTTCCGGTGCGGGTACATCGCCGCCAAACACATAGGGCCAGAACTTTGACAGCTCCGTCTCTTCCGGTCCGCGCAGCAAGGCCACAGGATCGCGAAGATCATCGTAAAAAGCGCGGTGATGGCGGATCATCGCCTCGAGCCCCGGCACGCCCATCAGGGCGGCCCCCTTGCGGGCCAAGGCAAAGCGACCATTGCGCTTGCGCTTGAGCAAGCCAAGGGCTGCCCCGGCCTGCAACACGATCTGCATCCGGTCGGCAGGAATATCCAGCGCATGGCCAAGGTCGTCTGCGGACAGGGGACCTGCGGTGAGACGCTGAAACACCTGCAACTCGACAAGGGCCATCAACACCTGACTTTGAACAAAGCCCTGCACCACGTCAAAAAGGGCCGCCCCATCTGCACGGGCACGGCCCCGGGTCAGGGGAAAGCGGCTTGCCCAGCTTTGAAAGCCGGGTCTGGCCACAAGGCGATTGATCCAACCGCCCCGCCAGACTGGCATGTCACCTGTGTCTGACATCATTCTCCGGGAACGCGGGCGCCCGCGTCCACAGGCGTCAGACGTTCGGCATACTTGCGCACCATTTCGGCCAACTGGGCCTCACCCGGGCAAGACGGGATCGAGGCGATGGCGCCCCCCAGAATATCCTTGAGGCGGCTGATCGCACCCTGCACACCCAGTTCGGTCACCGCATTGGGACGGCCATGCAGATCATCCTGACCCACGGGCTTGCCAAGGGTCTCGGCATCATAAAGCGCATCGCGCAAATCGTCGGCCACCTGAAAGGCTTCGCCAATCCGCGCACCCAGTTCAAACCATGGCTCGGCCTCCTGGCCGGCGGCCACCGCACCCATCTGGGTCGCGGCAATAAAGAGGGCACCGGTCTTGGCCTGATGATAGGCACTGAGGTCGATGGTGTCTTCGCTTTCCCAACCCTGACCCGCGCAAATGCCACCGGGCATGCCGGTGCGTTGGGCCAGCGTCATGATCAGTTGCGCCATCCGGTCCGGGGCCTGCGCCGACTGGCGGGCCAGAATTTCAAAGGCGAGCACGATCAGGCTGTCGCCCGTCAGCACCGCCAAAGGCTCGGAAAAGGCGCGATGGACCGACGGCTTGCCCCGGCGGACATCCGCATCGTCAAAGCACGGCAGATCATCATGGACAAGGCTGGCACAGTGGATCAGTTCAAGGGCGGCCGCCGCGGCATCTGTCAGAGCCGGGCGATCATCGCCACAGGCCAGGGCCACCGATGTCAGTATTGTTGGCCGAATACGGGCGCCGCCGGGCGCTGTGGCATAGTGCAAGGCCTCGGCCAGTTTCGGGGGTGTCGCTGTGCGTCCCTGTCCCACTGCAACCGCCTTTGCGATGGCTGCTTCGATCCGTGTATTCAGACCCATAAATGCCTCCTCGGCGGGGTGACGTGTAATGCTTGCGCGACACTCAAGTGTAAACCATACTGGACACATTGGCATCACGAGTCAACAATCGCAAATACAGCTTTTGATCGAAAGGGATCAATGCCTACCTCTGAGAGCGCCACACCAACCCGCGCTATGATAATAGGCGCCGGAATCGCGGGGCTGGCCTGCGCCATCCGCTTGCGGGCGGCCGGGTTGCAGGTGACGGTGCTTGAGCGTCATGCAGAGGTCGGCGGCAAGATCAGAACGATGCCGTCGCCCGCCGGGCCCATTGACGCCGGGCCAACCGTTCTGACGATGCGGCATGTCTTTGACGATCTGTTCGCCTGTGCCGGCGAAGACCTCGACGATCATGTCACGCTGGTGCGGCAGGACACGGTGGCCCGGCATTTCTGGCCCGATGGCACGTCACTGGATCTTTATGCTGACGAAACACTCAGTACCACGGCGATCGCGGAATTCGCAGGCCCCACCGCCGCCCGGCAGTTTACGCGGTTCTGCGCACGCACGCGGGCGCTCTTTGAAGCCTTTGACGCACCAATGATGCAGGCCCCTGCGCCCAAACTGAGCGCATTGACGGCCCATGTCTTGCGGCACCCAAAGCTGATCCCGGCAATGGCACCGCTCTCGACGCTCAAATCGCTACTGAAATCTTCCTTCAGCGATCCACGACTGCGGCAACTCTTCGGACGCTATGCAACCTATGTCGGCGGCAGTCCGACACATGCGCCCGCGCTCCTGTCGCTGATCTGGCAGGCCGAGGCGGGCGGGGTCTGGGTGGTCAAGGGCGGTATGCACAAACTGACCGAAGCGTTGAAAGGGATCCTCCTTGCCCAAGGGGTCGATATCCGCACAAACGCTCATGTGGCGCGGATCGAAGCGCAATCAGGCCGGGTCGCGGCGCTCCATCTGGACGACGGCACACGGATGGCCTGCGACGTCGTGGTGCATGCAGGCGATCCAAGGGCGCTGGCCACCGGGGCATTCGGAGCCAGCACATCCCAAATCGCGGCCCAAACGGCCAAGGCAGCGCGGAGTTTTTCCGCCCGCGTGCTCAGCTTTGCGGCAATGCCGCACGGGCCGGACCTCGCGCATCACAACATCTTCTTTGCGGCAGACGCCGAAGGCGAATTCCGCGACCTCATGGCGGGACGGATCCCGCAAAACCCCAGCTTCTACATCTGCGCACTTGACCGGGGACAACACAAAGCCCCGCCCGAACTTGAACGGTTCGAGATCATCACCAATGCGCCTCCGACACAACAGACATCAGACCCCGAGGACCTCGACCCATGGCTTCATCAGATCACGCAGCAGATGGCAGCGCACGGGATGCGTTTCAGCCCGACACCTACGACGACTTCAGTGACGACAGCGCAGACGTTCGGGCAGATGTTCCCAGCCAGCATGGGCGCGCTCTACGGGCAAAGCCCGCACGGGCTGACCGCCGCCCTGCAAAGGCCAACGGCACGGACGCGGATATCGAATCTCTACCTGGCTGGCGGCGGGACGCATCCGGGGGCGGGTGTGCCCATGGCCACGCTCTCCGCCCGGCACGCGGCAGAGGCGATCGTGAGCGACCTAACTTCGACGTCGCCGTCGGACCAAACGGCTATGCGTGGTGGTATGTCGACGGCCTGAGCGATTGCGGCACGCGGGCGGTCTCGGTCATCGGCTTCATCGGGTCGGTCTTTTC
>CAYGQZ010000304.1:0-1359 GCA_964352055.1 uncultured Rhodobacterales bacterium | reverse complement strand
TCGAGGTCGATATCGACCGGCCCGGCTGGCAATGGTCCGGCGAAGGGTATTTCGATGCCAATTTCGGCACCCGCGCTCTGGAGGAAGACTTTTCCTACTGGACCTGGGGGCGTTATCCGACGGCGGATGGGGCCACCTGTTTCTACGATGCGATCCGGCGCGACGGATCGGAACTGGCGGCAGCTTTCAGCTTTGATGAAAGTGGCACCAGCCAATCGATCCCCCTGCCCCCCAAGGCCCCGATGCGGCGCTCGCTCTGGGCGGTGAAACGCGAAACCCGCGGTGACCCGGGCACCCGCGCACGCCAGGTCCAAAGCATGCTGGATGCACCCTTTTATTCACGGTCCGCGGTCGAAACGACATTGAACGGCGAAACCGTGACCGGTGTGCACGAAGCGCTCGACCTCACGCGGTTCCGATCGCCACTCCTCAAGCCCATGCTGGCCGTACGGGTGCCGCGCCGAGCGCGGTGGACCTTTACCTGATCCGTCCTTCATCTTGCCAGAAAAACTCCCCCCGGAGGGTCGGACCGCAATTGCAAGCCGCAGTTCGGGTTGCACGTGCGGGATGAGGGGCCAGCCCCTCAAACTCCCCGGAGTTTATTCAGCAAGATGAAGAGCGGATCAGTCCTGCATTGCAGGGGTGCGCGCGGCCTCTTCCCGGTTCAGCCGCCAGACGGATGCATTCAATGCCCCGGCAATTGTCACCCAAGTGAGGTAGGGGATGAACAGGATGCCCGCGACCGTGTCGAGTTGCCACAGGGCCAGCATCGCGGCCAGAACCGCCATCCAGAGCGCCACCAGCACGCCCATGGCCATGCGGATGTTCTTGAGGCCGAAAAAGACCGGCGTCCAGAGCCCGTTGAAAGCGATCTGCACGGCCCACAGGGCCATGGCCAACCCATTGTCCGGCAGCATCGCGACCCGCGCACCGGCGGTGGCCATGCAAATGTAGATCGTGGTCCAGGCGACCGGGAACAGCCAGTCCGGCGGTGTCCAGCTTGGCTTGGACAGTGTCCTATACCAAGGCCCCGGCGGAAAAAGCCCACCGGTCATGCCCGCACCCGCGCAGGCGATCAGAAATATGCAGAACAAAAGCCAGAACATGAGGCAGGTATAGAGGCTTCTAGCTTCTTAGCAAGGCCGCCCGGTCAGATTGGCGTCGCACCTCAAGGGCTGCCAGCGCTTCAAACAAGCTGTCGCTGCGGTCCGGCGCCGTTTTGCGGGCGGCTGCATCCACCAGAAACGCAACCTCCTCCAGAGGTTTGGCAAAAAGCACCGCCGATTGCGGCATCACCATGCTGACCCCGCTCCGCGCGACGGACTGGGCCAGCCAGCCCAGCTTTTGCGTCTTCGAGGT
>CAYGQZ010000303.1:2831-4843 GCA_964352055.1 uncultured Rhodobacterales bacterium | reverse complement strand
TCGGGCCGTTGCCAGTCGAACAGATCAGGATGGCGGGCAAAGAATGCGTCCCACTTTGGCAGGTTCTCGTCCACGATGGCGCAATTGCGCGCCAGAATGACGTCGCGATGGGTCAGTGCGATCTTGGCCAACCGTTCGCTGGGGCCCGAATTACAGATCGACAGGTAATGCTTCAAGCGCTCCATTCTGGACAGGACGGCCTTGTCCTGACAGGCGATCCAACCAATGCGGAGCCCCGGCAAGCCATAGGATTTTGACATGACGTTAAGGGACAGGCCGCGCTCGTACAGGTCTGCGACGAAGGGCAGGTGTTGCGCGTCCGATGGCCCAAGCCCGTTGAAAATCTCGTCATGCAGGATGTAAATGCCATGCTTGCGGCACAGATCAATCAATGCCGTGTACCGATCAAGCGGCAGGATGGCTCCGGTTGGGTTGTGGGGGAAGTTGATGGTCACCAGTCTCGTATTGTTTCGGATGGCTGCAGCGATGCGATCAATGTCCAATGACCAGCCGTCTTCCGGATCAAGCGGAACGCCTGTTGCTTCGCAAATCGTGACGGGCAGCGTTTCGTGAGATTGGTAGTTGGGCGTCACGACGATGGCATGGCTGTCGCGGTCCAGCAGTACTGTATTGGCGGCAAAAATCCCTTCGCTGGCGCCGGCAAAGCACAGGATGTTTTCTGCGTTCTGAGCCGTGTACGTTGTCGCGATGGTTTCGCGCAGATCCGGTGCGCCGAAGGTCTCGGTGTACCCGAGCCACATGCTGTCATAGTCTTCACGCTCCTCCACCGTTGCCATCGCCAGCAAGTCACGCAAAGACATGCTTTGCGCGTCCGAGGCGGTCAGGTGGTAACGCGCCTTGAACTCCCATTTTGCGAAATGGGTTTCGAGGCGGAAATCGGGAAGCGTTGCCATCGGGCGCACCTGTTCTTGAAGAGTTGTCACCGGCTGAATAGCGTATCTGGGGAGGGAGTCCAAAGGTGCATGCGACAGGACCCAAGCAGGGGTCGCCCCCGGTAAGTCAGTCGCTCAGGAAATCGTCCAGAAGCGCATTGAAGATGTCGGGTTTTTCAAGATGCACGGCATGCGCACATCCCGGAACAACGGCCAGCCGACTGTTCGGGATATGTGTCCACAAGGCATTGGGTTGGGACCAGTCGTAGGTTCTGTCACTGTCCCCCCAAATGACCAGTGTGTCTTGAGCAATATCAGTCAAGGCATCTAAACCTGACCACGCCTCCATGGCGTCCAAACCGGCAGGTAGCGCCCCGGGCGCGCTGTGCGAGGCAATGTCCGCGCAATCCGGATAGGCGGGATCATCTTCGCGTTTCAGAAACCACGTTGCGGAAATGCGCCGTGCCGTTGCGGTCGTCCCGTCCGCTGCCGCGCGTCTTTTGCTCTCGGCGATTGTTTCGAACCGACCGGGCAAGACCCCGACCGGACCTGTGCCATAAAGAACCAGCTTTTGGATGCTCAGCGGATCGCGGCGCACCATTTCCTGTACCACCATGCCCCCCATCGAATGGCCCAGCAGGTGATAGCGTTCGATCCCCTGCGCACGCAGATATTGGATGACCCATTCGGCAAACCCGCCGATCGTACCCATGACCGGAAGGTGGTTGTTGTTGCCAAAGCCGGGCAGGTCAGGGGCGATGACCTCGAACTTGCCCGAGAAGGCTTCGATCTGTTGCTGCCACTGCGCGCTACCGCCCATGAAACCGTGGACGAGAACGAGCGGCGTCACTTTTTCTGACCTTGCACGATCCGGTCAAGGATCATGGCGCAAAAGAGGATGGCAAACCCGGCAAGAATACCCTGACCAACATTGGCGTATTGCAATGCTTCCAGCACGTCTTCGCCCAGCCCCTTGGCACCGATCAGCGATGCAACCACCACCATGGCAAGCGACAGCATGATGGTCTGGTTGATGCCCGCCCGGATGGACGGCCCTGCAAGCGGCAGATCAACCCGGGTCAGCAGATACCACTTGTTGGCCCCGAACGAGATCGCGGC
>CAYGQZ010000303.1:0-2731 GCA_964352055.1 uncultured Rhodobacterales bacterium | reverse complement strand
CCAAGCAGTGCCAGCGTCGTCATTGCGGCCTCCCAAAACCCCAGAAGACCCATGTAGCTGAGGAACGCGCCGGAATAGATCGCAGTGCGAATGCCGGCCGTAAGCCATGTCAGCAGGATGATGAGGCTTGCGATGACGATCCACGGTGTCTGCACCAGGATCACCTCGAGCGCGTCAAGGATCGTCCGGATGCCGATGGTCAGCCCGTCAAAGAAGGCCTCGCTGTTGGCCACGCAGAAGGCGATGAAATCCTCGACCCAGGCAATCCCAGTCAAGCGAATGTCGGGGTCGGTGGGAAACTCGCTCAACAGGCTGAAGCGGCCGGGGAAACTGTAGTGCACCATGGCGACTAAGGCGATAAGCACCATAAAGACCGCGCTGAAGACAATTTGTTCCACGGGCAGGCCGGACCGGATCGTGCGATCGGACAGCCATTCGGAAAAACGGGCTTCCAGCGCCCAGTTCGCGATCACAGCCTGTACGAGCTTGACGAAGATCAAGATTGCAAGGCCCGTCAGGGCAATGCTGGGACCTTGTTCCGCCAAGGCTTCGGCTTCTGCACGGATGCCGCCGATATTCGCCTCGAGGCCGTCCACGGCCCGCTGGAATGCGTCGAGCCTGTCAGAGCCGCTTTCGATTGCGGCGGCCAGCTGCTGGCGCCGCAAATCCAATGTGCCTTCGATGGAGGCAATGCGGGCCATGGCGTCCGCCGCCAGATCCCCAAAAAGACCGCGGGCAATCTGAACAAGCGCAAGGACCTCGATGATCAGGAACGGCAGTGCCCAGGACCAAAGCCCACGCGCGCCAAACCAGACGGGACCGAAAAGGCCTGCCATTGCGTTAAAGGTCGGCGTAAAGCGCGACGATGCGCCGACCTTGTCGAAATTTGCGATGTAGTAATCGGGGTTCGTGCGCACGAACGTCCTGATGTTGTCCTTGCGTTCCTGCGCATAGGCAAGGGCGGCTTCGCTTTCGGTGTCTTCCAGCGGGTTGATGTCTTCGGCTCTCATGACATTTCGGTCCCTTCGACAACGGTGCGCAACAAATCGGCCCTGGTAATGACACCCACATCAGCGCCGCCGTGCCTCACGAGGATCGGATTGTCGTCCTCAATGGCCAGCGTGATGAGGTTGCTGAGTGTTTCGGTGCCGGCGACGCTTGGTGCTTCGGTCGGTACAACGCCGCCCTTGGCCAAGAATGCATCCAGAGGCTGCATCACGGCGTCTGCATGCACGACCTTGAGCCTTGATATGCCAGCAACAAAGTCGGCCACATAGTCGTCCGCGGGATGCATCACGATGTCCTCGGCGGTGCCCATCTGTACCATCTTGCCATCCCGCATGATCGCGATGCGGTCGCCGATGCGCACCGCTTCGTCCAGATCGTGGGTGATGAAGATTGTGGTTTTCTTGAGGATCTTGGACAGGCGGATGAATTCATCCTGCAATTGCCTGCGGATCAGCGGGTCAAGCGCTGAAAAGGGCTCGTCCATCAGCAGCACATCCGGGTTGGCCGCCAGCGCACGCGCAAGGCCCACCCGCTGCTGCATGCCGCCCGACAATTCGTGCGCAAATTTTGCGCCCCACGCCCCTAGCTCGACGATGTCGAGAATGGCCGCGGCCTGGCGCATACGTTCGTTCTTGGCGACCTGCCGGATTTCCAGCGGCATCGCCACATTGTCGAGCACCGAGCGGTGCGGCATCAGGGCAAAGTTTTGAAAAACCATGCCGATCTTCTGGTTGCGGAACTGTTGCAGGTCGTACGTCCCGAGGCCCATGACATCGGTGCCTTCGATCTCGATCTTGCCGTCTGTCGGTTCAAGAAGGCGGTTGAAATGGCGCACAAGGGTGGATTTACCGCTGCCGGACAAACCCATGATACAAAAAATCTCGCCCCGGTTCACCGAAAGGCTGACATCAGCTACGCCAACGACCGCGTTGAATTCCTGAAGAACTTCCGGCTTTGTCAGCCCCCGCTCCCGGATTGCACTCAGCGCTTCTTCTGGCCGGGCGCCAAAAATCTTCCAGACGTTTGATATCTTGATGACTGTATCGTCGCTCATGTGAAAACCGTCCTATCATCTCGGGCCAGAGCAGGTGCGCGGCGCGGATGGTCCCGGCCGGGCCGGAACCATCTGTCGTTCAGGTGCGCCCGATCAGAGGCCGAGCCATGCGTCCACGCGCTCTGGGTTGGCTTCGACCCATTCGCGTGCGACTTCGGCAGGATCACGGCCCTTGCCGCTGATCTCGTAGGCAAAGCCGCTGACGTCATCGGCAGTCACTGCGAAGTTGCTGAAGAATTCAGCAATTGCAGGCGAGCGATCCGGAAGAGAGTTGGACCAAGCGATCTGCACCGCTTTCAGGTCGTCCTTGGTGGCAACGCTGGATTTGTCGTACCAGTCGGCATCATCGGATGGCTGTACCATGATGTATTTGGCCGGATCAAAGGTCGGCTCGGTCAGCATTTGCACGTCAAACTGGAACCAGACAGCGTGCGGAGTATAGCAATAGAATGCATATCCTTCGCCCTTGGCGATCGAGTCCTTGATGCGGGCCGTCTTGACGCTTTCCTCGGCGCGGATGGGTTCGATAAAGTCGAGCAAGCCGTAGTCGCGTGTCTTGACTTCGTTCACGTTGGCCGAGGCCCAGCCGGGTGCGCCAATCCACATCTCGCCTTTGCCGTTGCCGTCACTGTCCATCAGCATGGCGACATCCGGGCGACCCAGATCAGC
>CAYGQZ010000302.1:0-4922 GCA_964352055.1 uncultured Rhodobacterales bacterium | reverse complement strand
TGCTCGCCTCGTATGTGGCCCCCGAGCGCACCACCTCGGCCCCCATGGCCCGCAACCTGTCTGCGAAGCCCTCGGGCACGGTCTGTGCAATATAGATCATTGCGCGTGCCCCGAACGCCGCAGCGCCAGCCGCAACGGACAGGCCGTGATTGCCTGCGCTGGCGGTGACATAGGTCTGGCCCTTCGCGCGGCCTTCGGCGGCATCACGTGCGATCACATAGGCCGCGCCAAGCGCTTTGAAACTGCCTAGACCCATGCGGCTGCGCTCGTCCTTGAGGTAGACCTCGGCAACGCCGCCAGCAACCGCCAGTTCCGACGCATCATGCAAAGGTGTCACTGCGGCATGCGGACATCGCGCCAGAAGGGCCAAAGGCGCGTCTGCGTTCATGGAAGGAAACGGGATACCGGCCAGCGCATCTGTGCTCATGCCCACGCCGCGAAAGGGGTTTTTCAAAGATTTCATGTCCGCACCGTGCGTGAACATGTCCAACCGGGTCAATCCCCCGCATGTCAGGGGCCATGGCCAAGACTGCGCCTCTCCCACGCCAAGCCCATGACATGAACACGGCACGGGACCCCAGGCACCAAGGACCGAGGCACATGCCAAGATGCTGGCCACAGAACCGACCTGTCGCAATCCCCCCTCTGCGAGCGCTTGCGACCGCATCGACACCTCTGTAGGCTCGCGCGAAACCCGACAACCCTGAAAGGGGCATCCGCCTTGTCCTTCACACCCGCGATCACCGGAACCGGCGTCTTCACACCCGAGCACTGCATTTCGAACGCCGAGCTGGTTGTGGCCTTCAATGCCTATGCAGACAAATACAATGCTGAGAATGCGGAGGCGATCGCCGCAGGCACGCTGGCCGCCAAAGCGCACTCGTCCGAAGAATTCATTCTGAAAGCCTCGGGCATCGAACAGCGCTATGTGATGGACAAGACAGGTATTCTTGACCCAGATGTCATGCACCCGCTGCTGCGGCAACGCCGGGATGATGAACCCTCGATCATGGCGGAAATGGCGGTCGACGCGGCGCAAAAAGCCCTGGCAGCAGCAGGCAAGACGGCGGCGGATGTGGGTGCCGTTATCTGTGCGGCATCAAATCTGGAACGCGCCTATCCCGCCGTCGCCATCGAGGTTCAGGACCTGCTCGGCATCTCCGGTTTTGCCTTTGACATGAACGTTGCCTGCTCGTCTGCCACATTCGGCATTCAGGCCGCAGCGGACATGGTCCGCTCCGGCTCCATCCGCTCGGCGCTCGTGGTCAATCCCGAGATCTGCTCTGCCCACCTCGAATGGCGCGACCGCGATTGCCACTTCATCTTTGGCGATGTGGCAACGGCTGTGCTGATCGAACGGGAAGAGGATGCATCGGGCTCGTATTTCAAGATCAGATCGACACGCTGCGCCACCCAGTTTTCAAACAATATCCGCAACAACAACGGGTTTCTGCGACGGTCACGACCGGATGGCATGACGGACCGGCGGGATATGCAGTTCATGCAGAACGGGCGCAAGGTATTCAAGGAAGTGTTGCCGCTGGTGAACCAGCATATCGCCGATCACATGTCCGACGAAGGTGTTGACGCAGGAAAGCTCAAACGGGTCTGGCTGCACCAGGCCAACAAATCGATGAATGACTATATCGGCGCGCGGGTGCTGGGCCGCGATCCCGCGCCCGGAGAGCAACCCAACATCCTGCAGGACTATGCCAACACATCCTCGGCCGGGTCGATTATCGCATTCTCAAAATACTCCGAAGACATGAAAGACGGCGATATCGGACTGATCTGTTCTTTTGGCGCAGGCTATTCCGTGGGCTCTGTCATCGTGCAACGGCAAGGGTGACACAAATCGGGTCGGTGGGCGGGCGCCTTTCGGGCCAGTGGGCCCGAAACAGAGCCGCACACCGCGCCTAAACGTCTTTCAACGAAACCCGCTTGTGAACGTCCTCAACGCTCTCGACCCGTTCCGAATAGCGATCCACGAGATAGCTGTTGCGGCCCCGCACCAGCCAGGTGAATTTGACCAGTTCTTCCATCACGTCCACCAGTCGGCGATAGAACGGACCTTCGGGCAAGCGCCCATCCTCGAATTCCAACCAGGCTTTTGCAATGCTCGACTGGTTCGGAATCGTCACCATGCGCATCCACCGCCCCAGAATACGCATCTGGTTCACCGCATTAAAACTTTGTGAGCCGCCCGAGACTTGCATGACCGCCAGGGTCTTTCCCTGCGTCGGACGAATGCCGCCCGTCAAAGATAACGGAAGCCAGTCGATCTGGGTCTTCATCAGGCCGGTCATAGCCCCATGACGCTCCGGACTGGACCAGACCATGCCTTCGGCCCAGACCGCAAGGTCGCGCAATTCCACGACCTTGGGATGGCTGGCCTCGGCATCATCGACCAAAGGCAAGCCCGACGGATCAAACATGCGGGTTTCACAGCCCAACAGGTTCAAAATGCGGGCCGCTTCTTCCGCCGCCCGCCGCGAATAGCTCACATCCCGCAGCGATCCATAAAGCAGCAAGATGCGCGGCGGATGCCCGGGGTCATCAGAGGCGCGCAGTATTGCCGTGTCAATTTCGGGCAAGGCGTCGCGCACCAGTGCAGGCACGGTGTCGAGGTCGTTTTCATGCATAGTCGTCTTCCAGATGCAGTTTCATTTCGATCAGCCATTGCGGCAGCATGGTCGTCTCTTTCAAAAACCGTTTTGCCTCATGGCCCGAGATCACACCATCCTCGATTGATCTAGGATCGTCCCACCAACACAGTTCATACTGCTCACGCATGGCAATCAAATCGGGTCTGATACCTTCCTCGTGCAGCGCATCCTGCAGCAGGCCCCTTCATTAGAAAAGGTTTTCGGCTCAGGTAGGATCAGAACCCGCGCCATTGGCCAAAATCAGATTATCATCTGAGAACATTACTTAGGTCGGCCAGGCCCGAAAACACACATTCTACAAGAAGGCACCCCACTTGCTCAGGGAATGACGCCGAATTAAGGAATGGCGCCATGGCCAAACTCTATTTCCACTACTCGACCATGAACGCCGGGAAGTCGACGGTTCTGTTGCAAGCGGCACATAACTACCGCGAACGCGGGATGGAGCCTTACTTGCTGACCGCACAACTGGATCACCGTGCAGGCACTGGACGCATCGCCTCGCGCATCGGAATTGATACAGAGGCGGATACCTTTGCGCCAACAGAAGACCTTTTTGCGAAACTTGCGACCCGGCAAGCAAAGGGGCCGGTCGCATGTGTTTTTGTGGACGAAGCCCAGTTCCTCACCGAAACCCAGGTCTGGGATCTGGCCCGTGCAGTTGATGACCTGAATGTGCCCGTCATGTGCTACGGGCTCAGAGTGGATTTTCAAGGCAAGCTCTTTCCCGGATCCTCGACCCTGCTGGCCTTGGCAGACGAAATGCGCGAGGTCCGCACGATCTGTCATTGCGGGAAAAAGGCCACCATGGTGATCCGTCAAGGGACGGACGGCAAAGCCATCAAGGATGGCGCGCAAGTGCAAATCGGTGGCAACGAGACCTATGTCTCGCTGTGCCGAAAACACTGGCGGGATGCCGTCGGTGATTGAGACAAACGCGATCCGACACGGATCGCGGCTGGACATCGATTCGATGTCCTTGAGGCAAGACAGAAAACGACCGCGAAACACTGCAATCCGTTTCGGATTGCAGCCGGAAACCGCATCGGTTTCCGGGTCAGACCGGGTTTGGCAACGTATCGCCCAAACGAAACGCCTTCAGGTTATCCACAGCCATGAGTCCCATCGCCGTGCGCACCTCGAGTGCGGCCGTTCCAAGATGCGGCAATACCGTTACAGTATCGAGCGCGATCAGTGCCTCCGGCACCTTAGGCTCAAACTCGTAGACATCCAGACCTGCCCCGCCGATGGACCCTGCCTCCAGAGCCGTAACAAGTGCTGCTTCATCAACCACATCCCCACGAGATATGTTGATGAAATGGGAATGCGGCTGCATCGCCTCAAAAACTGTCTGATCAATCAGGTGGCGGGTTTCTGCGCCTCCGGGCACCGCAGCGACAAGGAAATCAACCCGTCCAGCCAGATCGCTCAACAGCGGCACGTGCTTAGCTGGATACGGCAGCGCCTTTTGGGATCGGTTGAAGTAGGCCACATCCATGCCAAAGCCAAAATGGCAGCGATGCGCAATCGCCTGCCCAATCCGCCCCATGCCCACGATACCGACCCGCTTGCCCGACATATGCAGTCCCAGCATTTGCGTCGGGTGCCACCCCGCCCACTGACCTGAACGCACCAGCCGTTCGCCCTCTGCTGCCCGGCGCGCAGACATGAGCATCAGCATCACGCCGATATCCGCCGTCGCATCGGTCACTGCCCCGGGTGTGTTTGTCACCGCGATGCCAGAGGCGGCGGCGGCGGTCACATCGATATGGTTAAATCCCACGCCAAAATTTGCCAAAATCCGACAGCGAGGCGCTGAAACGTCGGCGAAAACCTTCGCTGAGTACCGGTCTCCCAATGTTGGCAACACGGCATCATAGTCGCGCAGGCTTGCGCGCAGTTCCTCACCGCTCAGGGGCAGAGTTTCGCCGCGTACATCGACGATGTCAAAATGGGGACGGGCCGCGTCGATCACGACATCGGGAAGCGGGCGGGCAATCAGAAGGCGGCTCAATGCAAGCGCCCTCCAACCGGCACATCCCTTTCGGGTTGCGCAAGGACAATCGCCCCACTTGCGTCAGGAAAGCCCAGCACAAGTACCTCTGACATGAACGGACCAATCTGCCGGGCAGGAAAATTCACGACGGCCATGACCTGCTGACCCACCAGCTCTTCCGGGGCATAATGGACAGTGATCTGGGCAGAGGTTTTCTTTTCCCCCAGATCCGCACCAAAATCGATCCACATCTTGATGGC
>CAYGQZ010000301.1:0-4935 GCA_964352055.1 uncultured Rhodobacterales bacterium | reverse complement strand
ATCGACGGCGACAGCTATGTGGTCAACGGCCAAAAGGTCTGGACCTCCTATGCGGACAAGGCCGACTGGATATTCGCGCTGGTGCGCACGGACCGGGACGCGCCGAAACACAAGGGCATCTCGTTCATCCTGATCGACATGACAACACCCGGCGTGTCGACACGGCCCATTCGCCTGATCTCGGGCCAGTCCCCGTTCTGCGAAACCTTTTTTGATGATGTCCGAACACCCCGCGCGCAGCGTGTGGGCGACGAAAACAGGGGCTGGGACGTGGCCAAGTACCTGCTCAACCACGAACGCGAGATGATCTCGGGCGGCGGCGGCGGATTGCTGGCCGGGCGGCCCATTGGGGCCATGCTGGCCGACTCCGATGCGGGGTTGACCGATGCGACACTGCGCGCCGAGGCGCTGGCCTGCGAGATCGACACGCTGGCCATGTCCCTGACATTGGAACGCTACAAGGATCAGGCCGAGACGACCGAGATTGGCGACGCCTCCGCCATGCTGAAATACGCAGGCACAGAATTGAACAAACGCCGCCATGAACTGGTCATGAAAGCCAAAGGGTCGGATGCATTGGCGTGGGACGCGGGCGAGGCTGAGGACTGGCTGCGCACCAAGGCCAATTCCATCGAAGGCGGCACATCCGAGGTCATGCTCTCGATCATTTCACGCCGCATACTGGGGCTGCCGGGATGAGCCTTTTGCCAACCGAAGACGAGGTGATGCTGGAAGACTCTGCGCGCGGGTTTCTGGATGACGCCGCCCCGGTCAGTCATTTGCGCGGATTGCGAGACGCCGGTAAGACCCACGATCCAGCCTTATGGTCCGAAATGGCCAAGATGGGCTGGACCGGTGTTCTGGTGCCGGATGCGCAAGGCGGCGCAGATATGGGGCACGCGGCAGCAGGCGTTCTGGCGCGCGCGATGGGGCAAACGCTTGTCGCCTCTCCCTTTCTCTCCACAGCGGTGATCGCGGCGACGGCCTTGCGGTACGCAGCGTCCGAAAGGTCCAACACAGCGCTGTCAGCCATCGCGGCGGGCGCGCTGACCTACGCGCTCGCCATTGACGAGGCTGCGAAACACGACCCCGCAGCCACTGATTTAACTGCCGAAGCAGACGGAAACGGGTTTCGCCTGACCGGGCGCAAATGCTTTGTCGTGGATGGCGGCTTGGCCGACCGGGTACTGGTTCTGGCGCGTGCGTCCACCGGTTTGACCCTGTTCGATCTGCCCGCCGACCGGGCCGGGATCACACGACATGTGAATTCCCTGATCGACAGCCGGGACGCGGCAGATCTGGACTTTGACGCGGTCAGTGCGACCGGTGACGACGTGGTGGGGCAGGTGGGCGCGGCGATGACAGTGCTCACCCCCGCACTCCAGGCCGGGCAGGCGGCTCTGGCTGCGGAAATGACCGGGCTCGCCGCTGGCGCCTTGGGCATGACCATTGGATATCTCAAGGAACGCAAACAGTTCGGTGTTCCCATCGGCGCGTTTCAGGCGTTGCAACATCGGGCCGCACATCTGTGGGCGGAAACAGAGATTACCGCGAGTGCGATCCTGAATGCAGGCCGCGTTCTGGACAGCGGCACAGACGCGACGCTCGCCGTCAGTCTGGCCAAGGCGCGCGCCAGCCAGACCGCCCAGCTGGCTGTTCAGGAAGGGGTTCAGATGCATGGCGGCATTGGTATGACCGACGCCTTCGACATGGGGTTTTACATGAAACGGGCCCGCGTTTCAGCCGAATGGCTGGGCGATTACAGTTATCACGCCGAAACCGTCGCCCGCCTGCGCGGTTTCTGAGAAAGGATCAGACATGACACCCGAGACTCTGTTTTCACTCCATGGCAAGACCGCCTTGGTGACCGGAGGGGCAACCGGCATCGGGCGCATGGCCGCGACCGGCCTGATGATGGCAGGTGCACATGTGCTGATTGCCTCGCGCAAGGAAGAGGCTTGCAAGGCTGTGGCGGACGAGTTGAACGCCATGGATGCCCCGGGATCGGCCCAAGGCTTCGCCGGTGACGTCAGTTCCGAAGCCGGGATTGACGCATTGGCGAAGGCCACGCTGGACCATACGGACAAGCTTCATATCCTGATGAACAACGCAGGGATCACCTGGGGCGCGCCCATGGGCCAGTTCCCGCATCATGCCTGGGAAAAGGTCATGAACGTGAACGTCGCTGGACTGTTTCACCTCACCCAAACGCTCTTGCCGACACTGATCGCAAGCGCGACAGCGGAAGATCCCGCACGGGTGGTCAATGTGGGCTCGGTCATGGGCGAGGCCGCCTTGGGCGACGGGGCCTACAGCTATGCGGCATCCAAGGCCGCGGTGCTGCACCTGACCAAGATCATGGCCAAGGAACTCGCTCCGCATCATGTGACCGTCAACGCCCTCGCGCCGGGCCCCTTTGTCAGCAAGATGACGGCCTTTGCCACTGCCGACGAAGGCATGCGGGACAAGGTTGGCCATGACGTACCATTGGGCCGCGTGGGCCGGGATGAAGACATCGCAGGGTGCATGCAATTTCTCTGCGGCAAGGGTGGCAGCTATCTCACCGGGGCTGTGCTGCCGGTTTCGGGCGGAATTCAGGTCATGAGCGGGCCGAACCTCTTTCGGGCAGCCATTGAGGGCACGTCGTGATCCGCTTTGATGACCGCGTTGTCATCGTGACCGGGGCAGGGGCGGGCCTCGGGCGGTGCCATGCGCTGGGGCTGGCCGCGCGCGGTGCCAAGGTGGTGGTGAACGACCTGGGCGCAGGCCCCGACGGCAACGGCCAGGGCTCGGAGGCCGCGCAGCGCGTGGTGGCCGAGATCAAGGCCGCGGGCGGTGAGGCCATGGCACATGGTGCGGATGTAGCCGACGCAGAGCAGGTCGCCAACATGGTGGCCCAAACCCTGCAGCGGTGGGACCGGATCGACATTCTGGTCAACAATGCGGGCATCCTGCGGGACAAGACCTTTGCCAAAATGACGCTGCAAGACTTTGCCAAGGTCGTGGATGTGCACCTCATGGGCAGCGCCACCTGTTGTCATGCAGTATGGCCGATCATGCGTGAGCAGAAATACGGACGGATCGTGCTGACATCGTCGGGTTCCGGGCTTTATGGCAATTTCGGGCAAGCCAATTACGGGGCTGCAAAGGCCGCAATGGCGGGGTTGATGAATGTGCTGCATCTCGAAGGCGCGCGGGACAACATCCGGGTCAACACACTGGCACCAACAGCCGCAACACGGATGACCAAAGACCTGCTTCCCGAAGCGGCACTTGATCTCTTGAAACCCGAAACGATTACACCGGGAGTTCTTTACCTCGTCAGCGAAGACGGCCCCAGCCGCACGATCCTGAGTGCAGGCGCCGGAACATTTGCCCAGACCCGGATTTATGAGACCGAAGGCCATCTGATCGAAGGCGACATCACACCCGAGGCCGTCTGCGACAACTGGGCCGCCATCACCAACCCGGACGGACAGCAGGAATTGCAGGACGCGTTTTCACAAACCCGCAAATACGCCCTGCGCGCGGCACAGGCAAAAAATGTCAAACTGGACTGGTAAAGCGCACCGTTTCACTATTCTCTTGGCCTGAAATATCCCGGGGGTCCGGGGGCTGGCCCCCGGTTCCACATCTAGAAGCAAGGAACACCGTAATGCGCGATGCCGTCATCGTCTCAACCGCCCGCACGCCCATCGGCAAGGCCTATCGAGGGGCGTTCAACGCAACCACACCCCAGGCGCTTGCGGCCCATGCCATATCGAACGCCGTCGCGCGCGCCGGGCTGGACGGGGGTGACATCGAAGACGTCATCATTGGTGCGGCACTCCAGCAAGGGCACACGGCATCAAATATCGCGCGCCAGGCGGCCATCCGGGCGGGGCTGCCTGTGACCGTTGCGGGCATGTCGCTGGACCGGCAATGCGCGTCGGGCATGATGGCCATCGCGGCGGCCTCCAAACAAGTCATTCACGATGGGCAGGACATCGTGATCGGTGCCGGGGTCGAAAGCGTCTCAATGGTGCAGACGCAGGATATGCGCGCACATGCCGACCCGTGGCTCAAGGCGCACAAGCCCGAAATCTACATGACCATGCTGGAAACTGCAGAAACCGTAGCAGCGCGCTATGGCGTCACCCGCGAAGAGCAGGATCGTTACGCCGTGCAATCCCAGACCCGGACGGCCGCAGCACAAGCCGCGGGCAAGTTCGATGACGAGATCGTGCCGATGACCACCGTAATGAAGGTCCAGGATCGGGAAACCAAGGCAATTTCGGACCACGAAATTACTCTGGACAAGGACGAAGGCAACCGCCCAGGCACGACCTATGAGAACATTGCAGGCCTCAAACCTGTCTTCAGCGGCGGCATTCACATCGAACATGGCGAATGCATCACGGCTGGGAACGCATCGCAACTGAGCGACGGGGCGTCCGCCGCGGTGGTCATGGAGGCCACGCTGGCCGAAAAACGCGGCCTTGCACCGCTGGGACGGTGCGTCGGTGTGATGGCTGCTGGCTGCGAACCGGACGAAATGGGGATCGGCCCGGTTTTTGCGGTGCCGAGGTTGCTTGAAGTTCATGGCCTCACAATAGACGATATCGGCCTTTGGGAGCTGAACGAAGCCTTTGCGGTCCAAGTGCTTTATTGCCGTGACATGCTGGGCATTCCCGACGATCTCTTGAACGTGAACGGCGGCGCCATTTCCATCGGCCATCCGTATGGCATGTCGGGCGCGCGTATGGTCGGCCATGCCTTGATCGAAGGCAAACGGCGCGGCGTCAAACATGTCGTATGCACCATGTGTGTGGGTGGCGGAATGGGGGCTGCCGGCCTTTTCGAAGTGCTGTGATCGTCGGGCTTGCCGCACATGCGGGAGCCTCCGGCGGGGATTTTTTGGAACAGAGAAGAATGGACCATCACTGTGACTGATCA
>CAYGQZ010000300.1:0-4961 GCA_964352055.1 uncultured Rhodobacterales bacterium | reverse complement strand
CGCAGAAGTCGAAAACAACTCGCGCTTGGCCCTTGACGCCCGTCATGGCAACGCAGACAAAACCGCAAAGTGTTGACCGGGACAGGTGGAAACAAATGCACCGCCGGAAGGGACACAGCCTGAAACCGCCCTGCTGGAGCCGCTTATGAAATTTCGCTTTCCCATCGTCATCATCGACGAGGACTTCCGCTCAGACAACTCCTCCGGCCTGGGCATCCGGGCCATCGCCGAAGCGATCGAGAGCGAAGGCTTCGAGGTGCTGGGCACGACCAGCTACGGGGATTTGTCCCAGTTCGCGCAGCAACAATCGCGCGCCAGCGCCTTCGTGCTGTCCATCGATGACGAGGAATTCACACCCGGCCCCGATCTCGATCCAGCCGTGCTGAACCTGCGCTCGTTCATCGAGGAAGTGCGCTGGAAAAACAACGACGTACCAATCTATATCTACGGCGAGACCAAGACCAGCCGGCACTTGCCCAACGATGTCTTGCGCGAACTGCATGGCTTCATTCACACCTTCGAAGACACCCCGGAATTTGTCGCCCGCCATATCGTGCGCGACGCCAGGGCCTATCTCGAAACGATCCAGCCGCCGTTCTTCAAGGCGCTGCTCGACTATGCCGAGGATGGGTCCTATTCTTGGCATTGTCCGGGGCACTCGGGCGGTGTGGCGTTCCTCAAAAGCCCGATCGGGCAGATGTACCACCAGTTCTACGGCGAAAACATGCTGCGCGCGGATGTGTGCAACTCGGTCGAGGAACTGGGCCAGTTGCTGGATCACAACGGGGCCATCGGCGCATCCGAGCGCAACGCGGCCAGAATTTTCAATGCCGACCACTGCTTTTTCGTGACCAACGGGACCAGCACGTCCAACAAGATGGTCTGGCACCATACGGTCGCGCCCGGCGACGTGGTTGTGGTGGACCGCAACTGTCACAAATCCATTCTGCACAGCATCATCATGACCGGGGCGATCCCCGTTTTCATGAAACCGACGCGCAATCACTATGGCATCATCGGACCAATTCCGAAGGGCGAGTTCACGGTCGAGGCGATCCGCGAGAAAATCCGCTCCAACCCGCTGCTGGCGCATGTGGATGCGGACACGGTCAAGCCGCGGATCATCACCCTGACGCAATCAACCTATGACGGCGTCCTCTACAACACCGAAACGATCAAGGACATGCTCGACGGCTATGTCGAGAACCTGCACTTCGACGAAGCATGGTTGCCGCACGCCGCGTTCCATTCGTTCTACGGCACCTTCCACGCCATGGGGCGCAAGCGTGACCGGCCGGCCCAGTCGGTGACCTACGCGACCCAGTCGATCCACAAGCTGCTGGCCGGGATTTCGCAGGCGAGCCACATTCTTGTCCAGGACAGCAAGACCACCAAACTGGACCGGCACCTGTTCAACGAGGCGTATCTCATGCACACCTCGACCAGCCCGCAATACAGCATCATTGCAAGCTGCGACGTGGCTGCCGCGATGATGGAACCGCCCGGCGGGCGCGCCCTTGTCGAGGAAAGCCTGATCGAATCGCTCGATTTTCGTCGCGCCATGCGGAAGGTAGACGAAGAATACGGCAACGACTGGTGGTTCCGGGTCTGGGGCCCGGACGAACTGGACGAAGAGGGCATCGACAACCCCGAAAACTGGGTTTTGGAAAAAACCAATGCCGAAGGCGTACAGCCCTCCGATGGCGAAGAGTCCTGGCATGCCTTTGGCGACATGGCCCCCGGTTTCAACATGCTGGACCCGATCAAGGCCACAGTGATCACGCCGGGGATGAATCTGGACGGAAAGTTCGACTTTTCCGGCATCCCGGCGTCCATCGTGACGAAATATCTGTCGGAACACGGTGTAGTCGTCGAGAAAACCGGTCTATACAGCTTTTTCATCATGTTCACGATCGGGATCACCAAGGGGCGCTGGAATTCGCTTCTGACCGAATTGCAGCAGTTCAAGGACGATTACGACAAGAACGTTCCAATGTGGCGCTGCATGCCCAAGTTCTGCGCCAAACAGCCGCGCTATGAACAGATGGGGCTGGGCGATCTGTGCCAGCATGTCCACTCGCTCTATGCCAGGTCCGACGTGGCCATTCTGTCAACGGACATGTATCTCAGCGATCTGGTGCCCGCGATGAAGCCGACCGATGCGTTTTCCTGCATCGCGGCCCGGACGACCCAACGCGTGCCGATTGACGATCTTGAGGGGCGTATCACGACAAGCCTCGTGACCCCCTACCCCCCCGGCATTCCACTGTTGATCCCCGGCGAGGTCTTCAACAAGAAGATCGTGGAATATCTGAAATTCAACAGAACCTTCGCGCGGGAATGTCCCGGATTCGAGATCGATATTCACGGTCTGGTGCAAGAGGTGGATGAGAACAATCAAATCCAGTATTTTGCCGACTGCGTTGCCGAGGACGAAGACGTCTAGAAGTCGTCGCCTGCGGCCGCGCGCGCGGCCGCAGGCGACCTCAACGGGCGGGCTCCGGACATGGCCTTGGCCCTTGGCCCTTGCGCGCCCAAGATGCGCGCGGCGATGGCCCTCCCGGGTGCATGTGCCGCGTTCTGCGAAATGCTTTCCCAAAAGCTACCGCGCCCGTTCAAACGTTAACGCGGGCCGAACCTGAACAAGGGGTTAACCGGAACCCGGCAACCAAAATGCGCAGTTTCGGGGGCGCTTTGCGCATTTTCCGAAAACAGCCCGCAAAGCGGCAGATTCCGCGCGTGCAAAATGCGCGGTTTACCGGCCAATCTGTGCAGTTTACCGGATATCAACCACCGCACGCCCGGTTAACCCGTCCGCACGCTGCGCTGTGCGGCCGCAGCCCAACCCCGGGCCTTTCGGCATTTGGACCGCGCGCCGGTCCGACAACTGCGCAAAACCGCACCCCACAATCCGGTGACACGGACCCACCCGGATCACCAGTCTGTGTCGCCACAAAAAAAGCCCCCGCACGGAATGAGGGGGCTTTGGAATGTGTATGGTGACTGCCTTAGTCGCGGTTTTCTTCCAGGTCCGTGACCGTATTGAACACGTCTCCTGCACCCATATCGTCCGCCTTCGGAGCGGCCAGAGCCGCCGCCGCTTCGGCTTCTTCACGACGGGCTTCGATCACGATGTTGTCACGGTCCGCGGCGATCTTGCGCATCTGCTGGGTTGCCCCACCCGTGCCCGCCGGGATCAGACGACCCACGATGACGTTCTCCTTGAGACCGACCAGTTTGTCGCGCTTGCCCTGCACCGATGCCTCGGTCAGAACCCGCGTGGTTTCCTGGAAGGACGCCGCCGAGATGAAGCTGCGGGTTTGCAGCGACGCCTTGGTGATGCCCAGCAGAATGGGCTCGCCCTTGGCCGGACGACCGTTTTTCGACAGCGCCTTTTCATTGGCCTGATCGAACTCCTGCTTGTCCACGTGTTCGCCCTTGAGCAGCGTGGTGTCGCCGGAATCCTGGATCTCCCACTTCTGCAGCATCTGACGCACGATGACCTCGATGTGCTTGTCGTTGATCTTCACGCCCTGCAGACGATAGACCTCCTGCACCTCGTTGATCATGTAGTTTGCCAGCGCCTCGACACCCATGATCGCAAGGATGTCATGGGGGGCCGGGTTGCCGTCCATGATGTAGTCGCCCTTCTGCACGAAGTCGCCTTCGACAACCGGGATGTGCTTGCCCTTGGGCACCATGTACTCGACCTTTTCCATGGTCTCGTCCGCAGGCTCGATGGCGATACGACGCTTGTTTTTATAGTCTTTTCCAAAGCGCACGTAACCGTCGATTTCCGCGATGATGGCGTGATCCTTGGGGCGGCGCGCCTCAAAGAGTTCGGCCACACGCGGCAGACCACCGGTGATGTCCTTGGTCTTGGCACCTTCGCGCGGGATACGCGCGACAACGTCACCGGCCTTGACCTGATCGCCATCCTCGATGGACAGAACCGCATCCACAGACATCGGATAGGTCACCGGGTTGCCCGCGTCATTGCGGACCGGCTCACCATCTTCATCGACCAGAATGATCTCTGGTTTCAGCTCGTTGCCTTT
Source organism: uncultured Rhodobacterales bacterium (assembly GCA_964352055.1). Taxonomy (GTDB): domain Bacteria; phylum Pseudomonadota; class Alphaproteobacteria; order Rhodobacterales; family Rhodobacteraceae; genus Tateyamaria. The sequence goes on along the minus strand of CAYGQZ010000300.1, from coordinate 903 downwards.
GGGGGCGGCCCGCCAGTCGATCACGATCTTCTGCGTCATGCCGGTTGCATCGTCCGTCTCGTCCCGCACAGCGATCCCGCTGACGAGGTCGACATATTTGGACGTACCGGCCTTTTCGGCAATGATCGGAAGGGTGTAGGGATCCCACTCGAACAGCTTGTCGCCACGCTTCACTTTCTGACCTTCGGTCACGAACAATGTCGTACCGTAGCCCAGTTTGTGGCTCGCGCGTTCGTCGCCATTCTCGTCCTGAATGATCAGCTTCATGTTCCGGCCCATGACCAGAGTATCGCCCGACGCGTTGGCAAGCGTCTGTGCATTCTCGAAGACGATCGTACCTTCCTGGCTTGCTTCGAGGAAGGATTGCTGACCACCCTGGGCAACGCCGCCAATGTGGAACGTCCGCATTGTCAACTGGGTGCCGGGCTCACCGATGGATTGGGCGGCGATGATGCCAACCGCTTCACCGGTGTTGACAATTGTACCGCGGGCCAGGTCTCGGCCATAGCACGTGGCGCAAACGCCTTCTTCGGCTTCACAGGTCAGTGGCGACCGGATGCGCATCGACTGCACGCCCGCTTCGTCTACAGCATCCGCCATCCGCTCGTCGATCAGCGTGCCATGCGCAATCAGAACCTCGTCGGTTCCGGGGCGCAACACGTCCTCCGCCGTGACACGGCCCAGCACACGCTCGGCCAGAGACGAGACAACTTCACCGTCGTTCACCGCCGCTTCGGCTGTGATCGACTGCTCGGTGCCGCAATCACGCATGCGCACGATACAGTCCTGAGCAACGTCCACCAGACGACGGGTCAGATAACCCGAGTTCGCAGTTTTCAAGGCCGTATCCGACAGACCCTTACGGGCGCCGTGGGTCGAGTTGAAGTATTCAAGAACGGTCAG
>CAYGQZ010000299.1:0-4972 GCA_964352055.1 uncultured Rhodobacterales bacterium | reverse complement strand
AACGTCGCAGACGGACCAAAGCTGATCGACTGCGGAAAGTTGAACCCCATCGGGTCGCGCATCGGCCCAGACACAAGGTAATAGAGCAGCTGCAACGCCACGCTGGTCAGCATGAAGGTCACGAGGATCTCGTTGGCATTGAACTGCGCCCGCAGAAAGGCCGCAATCCCGGCCCAGGCCATGCCTCCGACCATGCCCGCCATGATCATCCCCGGCAACAGCAGTGGCGAGGTCGTACCGTCAAACTGGATCGCGAGCAGCGAGGCCGCGATGGCCCCCACGATCAACTGTCCCTCGGCCCCGATATTCCAGACTTGAGCCCGAAAGCCGATGGCCAGCCCCTGTGCGATCAACAGCAAAGGCGCCATTTTCAACAGGATCTCGCCAATGCCATAGGTCGAACGCAAGGGCTCGATAAACACCGCCTCAAGCCCCCTCAGCGGTGACACACCGTAAATCATGAACAAGACCGATCCGCCAATGCAGGTCAGCAGGATCGCCAGCAATGACACCTGTATCGGGGCCCAGACCGACCGCTCGGGTCTTGCTTCGATCACAAACCTAGGCAAGGGCGGCATCCTTCGCGGCAGGCACTGCATGCAGCGCATCGAAATCCCCGGCCATGGCCAGCCCCACGTGGTTGATGTCGGTTTCCGCCACGCGCACCGGAGCGGACAACCGGCCCCGGAACATCACCTGAATGCGGTCGCAAATCTCGAATATCTCTTCCAACTCTTCGGAGACGATCAGAACGGCCGCCCCCCCGTCGCGCAGATCAATCAGCTTTTGCCGGATCGCAGCGGCGGCCCCCACATCCACGCCCCATGTGGGCTGCGACGCGATCAGCACCTTGGGGCGCAGCGCCAGTTCGCGGCCCACGATGAATTTCTGCAGGTTGCCGCCCGATAGGCTCTGGGCCGTGGCCTCTGTCCCACCACAACGTACATCCATGCCTTCGATTGTGTCGCGGGCCAGCTTGCGCCGCTGGCCCAGCCGCAGAAATCCCCAGTTGACCAAGCCGCCGTGGTGGGTGGTAAGGCCCACGTTCTCGGACAAGGTATGGATCGGCACTGCCCCACGCCCCAGCCGTTCCTCGGGGATGAAGTTCAGACCCCGCGCCCGACGTTCTTCAGGGCCAAGGGCGGCCACCGGCGCCCCTTCCAGCATCACGCTTGAGCCGCTGTCCGCAGGCAAAACAATCTCGCCCGCAAGCGCCCGGGTCAGCGCGTCCTGCCCATTGCCGGACACACCCGCAATCCCAAGGATCTCGCCGCTTTTCAGGCTCAGGTGAATGTCTTTCAGGGACGGTGCAAAGGGATCATCCGGCTGGTAATTCAGCCCGGTGACATCCAGTACCGTATGGCGGTCGCCCCGCTCCGCCCCATGGGTCGGCGGGGCAATCTCTCGCCCGATCATCAGCCGGGTCAGGCTCCGGGCATCCTCGATCTGCGGGTCCACAACGCCCACGACCTTGCCGCCCCGCATCACGGTGGCGGTGTCACACAGCGCGCGGATTTCATCCAGCTTGTGCGAGATAAAGACAATCCCGATCCCCTCGCTGGCCAGCGCGCGAAGTGTTTCAAACAGTTTTGCAATCCCCTGCGGCGGCAGCACTGACGTCGGCTCATCCATGATGATCAGCCGCGGTTCCTGCAGAATACAGCGCAGGATCTCGATCCGCTGGCGTTCGCCCACGGTCATGGCTTGCACCCGGGCGCCCGGCTCCACATCCAGCCCGAACTGGGCCGAGGCCGCCTTGATCCGCTCGGTCAGTTCCGCGATGGTCCCCGGCACGGCGAGTGAGATATTCTCTGCCGCCGTCAGCGTATCAAAGAGCGAAAAGTGCTGGAAAACCATGCCGATACCCAGTTCGCGCGCCATGGCAGGCGACTGGATGCCTACAGGCTGGCCATTCCATTCTACTGACCCGGCATCGGGACGCACCGAGCCATAGATGATCTTCATCAGGGTCGACTTTCCGGCCCCGTTCTCGCCCAGAACGGCGTGAATTTCGCCGGGCATTACGTCCAGATCAACGGCATCATTGGCCAGCACCGCCGGATAGGCCTTGGTCACGCCACGCAACCGCAAAAGCGGAACAGGATCAGCCATGCTCACCCTCGCGCAGCTCATGCAGGTAATGAATGCCGGGCATTGTCACGAAACCGGGCAGACTGCGCACCGCATAAAGCCAGTTGCGAATGGCCGGAAAGCCATCATGCTCCAGCCCCGCATCGGGGCTGAGGGCGACATAGGGAAAACAGGCAATGTCCGCGATTGTGGGCTGATCTCCGACGAGCCAGGTGTGCCCGATCAGAACACGATCATTCAGCAGTAATTCAAACGCCTGAAGGTCTTTCAACGCCGCTTTGCGCACCGCCTCCCCATCCACCGGCCAATCCAACATGGTGTGCAAACGCGCGACACCGACACTGCCGGTCAGGCGCGACGCGATGCCCAGCCATTCCAGCACCTGCGGCCCCAGCACCGGATCGCTGGCCGGATACCACTGTCCGGACGGGTCAAATTTTGCCGCCAGCCAAGCCAGCATCGCCTGCGTTTCGGTCAACACCATGTCGCCCGCCGTCAGGATCGGCAGCGTGCCCAACGGGTTCAGCGCCAGCATCGGCTCGCTTCGATGTTCAAACCCCGGATAGAAATCCACGGCCACAGCTTCATATTCAACGCCCAGCAAGGCGGCCATCAGGCGCACCTTGTAGCAATTGCCGGACAGCACGTAGTTGTAGAGGGTAAAACTGCTCATGCGTCCTCGGTCATTGCGCCGTAGTAAGCACCGCGTCGTTTCAGCCAGCGGCGATAGGCAATCGAGGTCAGATCCGCGCGGGTGGGTATTTCCATCTTGGGGTCCAACGGCAGCTTGGTCGGGCGCTGGTTCTCAAGGATCGATCGGTCCTGCAGGAAAATCTCCTGTTGAAACTGCACCAACTCGGCAAAGCGCGACGTGTCGTCATAAAGCGCCATCCAAGGCCAGACATCGCATTCCGTCTCGCTGCGGGGCTGCACGAAAATAGCAATCACATCCATCGCTTCGGGCTTGGGCGGGCAGGTCTTGTAAAGCACGGCCGTCGTCGGTGCGGGCACGCGATACTCGTATTTCGTATGGATGCCTTCGCCGGCACTCTTGGCCGCCTGGGGCTGATAAAAGCTGATATTGGTGGCCCAAACCTCGTCATTTTGTTCACGGATTTCAGCCTTGTAGGGCATGACCTCTGTGTGCGGTTCCGCCCCCAGGATATCCGTGTGGACAAAGGGGAAATGCGCGATGTCCAAAAAATTCTCGACCGCACGCAAGGGCGAGCATTTAACCCGTACGACACCGCACGGAACCCGACGCCGCCCCGGCTCATCCCCCTCCGGAATGTCAAAAAGCGGACGGGGATTGTCGCCCAAAGTCGTCCAGATGTGATCATACCTGACCTGCGCGGGATAACGGTTTCCCGCCTCATCCGTCACCACCGGGTCATCAACCGTCCCCGAAACCACCAAGTCCGTACCCAACAGGCGCGCCTTGCGCGGCCCGCGCGTCAACGCCGGAATATCGGCCACCGCGTACCAGTCGTTCAGGGCATAGTCCCGGCTCATCCGGCATCCTCCTGTTGGGCTTCCACGTACCGACGCATCGCCTCGCACCAGCGTGAAAAGGCCGCACGCTTGCCCGTCGGCAAGCCCGGACCGGTCAGCGCCGTCACTTGCGTCTGCTCATCCGCCAACGGGTTCAGCAATAGCATGAGTGCGACGGTGCCGAAGTGCAGCGCACCCGTCCCATCCACTTCCGCCTTCTGCCCATCAAACGGCACTTGCGCCGAAAGGGTCCGCACCTGTTCGACCGGGGCGGCCACGATGAACGCACGCAACGGTTCAAAGTCGGTGGGCACAGATGGCGCTTTGGCCACGCCATCCGTGCTGACCCAGATTACACCGCCTTGTTCCTGCACGGAAAACCGCTCTGTCCGGATCGTCGCAGGCGGCTCCAGATCAGGATGGGCCGGGATATAGGTGCAGGTCCCCGCCCCATTGTAATGCCAGCCATGGTAGAGACAGGCCAGGGTATTCCCGCGCACAAACCCATGGCTCAGCGCCATGCCGCGATGCGGGCAGCGGTTGTCCCAGGCCGCAATGTCGCCATTGGTGGCCCGCCACACCACCAGGTCCTGCCCGCCCACAGTGGCGCGCATCACCCGCTTGGCCGGAAGATCACGGGACAATCCCACGGGCAGTGTCGACATGGAAAACAGCCTGTTCAGTCATTGCTTCACGCGGATGCTGACGGTTTTCCGGCGGCAAGAAAGCACAAAGCACAAAATTCCATCATCACGCGAGGAGTTTGGCACATTTTTTGCCCACAGCCTAATAAATAGGCGCAAGACCCGCGCGGATCAGAGTTTCTGAAAGCCATTGGGCAAGTGTTCCAGGTCCCGCACATAGCGGTCGATTCTTTCGACCCAGACGTCCAAGGGGCCAAGGCTGCAGGCCATTTCCATTGCATCCACAAGGGCTTCGGGGCCGGTGACCACGATTGTCATCGCCTCGGCCCCGTCCGGGCGCACCCAGCCGTTCAGATCCAGCAACCGCGCGCGATGACAGACCCAATCGGCGAAACCATGGGCGGCCAACTGGCCCGTCAACTGAAACTCGGTGGCCTTCAAGACACACCTCCGGCCTTCCAGAACGCCATATGCTGCGCTGCAATCCGGTCTTCCAGTTCCGGAAATGGGCCACGCACCGGCACCGGCCGTCGGCCCGAGGCAAAGATCACCCGGCATTCCAGATCCTGCGTCTGGTTTTCCGGGTCATCGCCCGTCAATTCTCCAAGCCGCCGTTCCGTCATCCCAAAGACCACCGCGCCGATATCGGCCCAGTAAATGGTGCCCGAACACATCGAGCAGGGTTCAACGGACGTATACAGCGTGGACGCCAGCAAGGTCGGACCATCGAACCGACGCGCGGCGTC
>CAYGQZ010000298.1:0-4987 GCA_964352055.1 uncultured Rhodobacterales bacterium | reverse complement strand
ACATGGGGGCATGACGGCCGCGCTGCATCCCTTCGACGACAAAGATGTCCTCTTCAAAGACTTGTTTCCACTGATCAGTATTGCGGGCGCGCAATTCGTGATCCGTGTCAGGTTGAGCATAGTAGAGATGGACGTTTTCGGTGGTCTTGCCCGGATCGTGCGGCACAAGGATGATGGCAAAGGTGTGGTCGCGATGTACGCCCAGCAGGACATTGGGGTAGGCGGTGATGTATTCGGCGGCCGTATCCCATTTGGGGCTGAGGCCGTCGAAGTCGGGGAATGTGGCGCCTGTGTCATCCTTGAGCTGGCGGTAGACAAGCGTGCCCTGACCTGAGTACTGGCCGGGTTCTTCGATGTGATAGTGATCTTCGAGGCGCGAGTAGCTGTTCAGCCCCGGATGCACCCAAGGCAGGTGGTAGCTTTCGCAGTAGTTCTCGACCGCGAGTTTCCAGTTACAGTTGACGTCGAGGTGAAAGCGGCTGTCCGCGCCGCCGTGATAAAGCGGTTTGTCGAATTCTGCCCAGCGTGTGATCAGATCGGCGTTGGCATCCTCAAAGGCGGGCGCATCGCCCGAGACGTTGATCCAGACCACATCCATCCAGATATGGCTGCGCACTTCAATCAGGCCCAGAAGATCACGATCGATCCCGTCCGCCGTGTTTTGGCCCGGGCCGCCCACATGAGGCGTCGAGACCAATCGCCCATCCGTCGCATAGCACCAGCTGTGATAGGGGCAGCGGATCGCCCCTTCGATCTTGCGCGGGGCATCCACAAGGATCATGCCCCGGTGTCGGCAAATATTCTGAAACACGCGCACCTGACCGGACTTGTCCCGTAGCAGCAACATAGGCATTCCAAGAAAGGTGACCGGCTGCGCGTCACCGGGTTCGGGCACGTCGGCGGCCACGGCCAATCCGGCCCATCCGGCCATCAGCAGGGCACTGCGTTCTTCGGCGAAAATGTCGGGATCCGTATAGTGCGCGTTTGGCAACCCATGGGCTTGCGCGATAGGTTGGCGTACGGCGCTGAGATCTGTGTGGTTCATTGTGCCCTCCGGGTGCTGATGCTGCAGCATAGAGGGTCGCGCGTAAGGCGTATGTTGGTTTTCGACCAGAGTTTTCTCGTTGCGACACCGATGCTGTGCCGGCGTCGATCACGCCATATCAGACCTGACGGCGGTGAACCGATGGCGGCGCCGGTACTGTAGGCGTTCCGCCAGGTTTCTGAAACGGGACAATCTTGGCGCTGGCTCTGGTTTCAATTTCATCCAGGTTTGCCGAAGTCGTCAGGACCGTTTTCAGGCAGGTCCCGAATGAGGATGGAAGCCGCCTGGTGTTGTAAGCCAATCGAAGGTTTCGTTTGGTGGAGACGTCGAATTCGACCATGTCGCCGACCTCGAAAAACCTGTCTGGCAGGTGTTTTTTTTCAGAGACCGACATATAGGCCAGATCCCCATGGTCCTCGCACCAAATGACAGCCTTACTGTCGCAAGGATCGCTCCATAAAATTACCCCGATCATTTGTCTACCCACAGTTGCGTTACCGGTATCCAATCTGATTAAGGAGCGTTATGACATGCCAAAAGACGCAACTTATCCTTGCATTTTGTGTCAGGCTTACTATCTTGGATATGCGGTTCAGCATATGCGTTGACGCGACACAGCATCACCTGTTTCCAATGGTCGCCCCCTTGAATTGTGCGTTCGGTACGTCTGCCGGACTTGAGAAAAGAGCTAGGCAAGACAATGTCTGAGATGCGCAGATCGCCATCGGAATTGCGCAACATGTTCGGGTCGAATTTGCGATCGCTGGCCAAGGGTTATCCTTCGATTTCCGAGTTGTCGCGTCAATTGGGAATAAACCGAACTCAATTCAATCGATATTTGTCAGGTGAGAGTTTTCCACGGCCTGATGTTCTTGCGCGTATGTGTTCGTTCTTTGATGTTGATGCGCGGGTGCTTTTGGAACCTGTCCGAAACATCGGCAGCGGCAATGACCCGATGGCTGGCCCATTTTTGCGTGACTACATGGGAAAAAGCGCCAGGGACGTGCCTGAAACGTGGTTTCCGTCTGGATTCTACCGGTTTTCCCGCCGGAGTTTCCTGAACCGAGCCCAATACGTGCTTGGGCTGGTATTGGTCTTTCGCGCGGAAGACTCCACTTTTATTCGTGGATTGGAAGCCCGTGCGGCAATGGCGGCACAGGGCCTTCCGTTGACGCGCACTGCACGCGAGTTTCGGGGGTTGGTTTTGCGTCAGGAGGAAGGTGTGGGCGCGTTGATATCCCGGAAGGGCGCGATGACTGCATCGTTCAATTTCCTGAACCGCGTGAGTTCATTCGAAAACAACTATTGGGTGGGGTATGTCACACGCACGGTGCGCGAGACGGCTGACAGTGAACGCGCCGTCCGCATGGTTTATGAACATCTTGGCCATGATTTTGCACTTGCCAAATCGGCGGCCAAGGCCGCCGGTTATTGCGATTTTGAGGACTTGCTTCCATTCCATCAACGTCTGCTTCAGGCGGACCGGCCGTTTACCTGAAGTTCCCGGGTTTTTGCCGGACCCTAGTCGCCGCGGGGCAAGGCGGCGACGCCTGTCCTGGCAACTTCGGACAGTCCGAGTGGGCGCATGAGATCGGCAAAAGCGTCGATCTTTTCGGGGGCTCCCGTGATTTCAAAGACAAAGCTCTGCAATGTGCTGTCCACGACGTTGGCGCGGAAGATATCGGCAAGACGCAAGGCTTCGACCCGCTTGTCTCCCTGACCGGAGACTTTGAACATCGCGAGTTCACGCTCGACGGATGGCCCTTCGACGGTCAGATCATGCACTTCATAGACGGATATGATACGCCCGAGTTGGGCCTTGATCTGTTCGATAACTTGTGGCGTTCCAGTGGTCACGATGGTGATGCGACTCAAATGCCCGAGGTGGTCAACTTCGGCCACAGTGAGGCTTTCGATATTGTAACCACGCCCTGAAAAGAGACCGATGACACGCGCCAGGACGCCCGGTTCGTTTTCGACCAGAACGGCGAGGGTGTGACGCTCTTCCACGTCCGAAAAGGTTGGGCGCAGGTTATAGGCAGAATGGCTGGTAGAGCCCTTTTTGAGATTTAGCGGTGACATGTTTTGTCTTTCTTGGCTGTGGCCTTGGTCTGTGGCGGAACCGGAAACCGAAACGGTTTCCGGCCCGTTTTCCGATCATCGGAAAACGGCGCGTTACACCAGGACCGATCCTTTTGCGTCAATCACACCTTGCGTATCGTCTTCGCCCAAAAGCATCTCGTTATGTGCCTTGCCCGACGGGATCATGGGGAAGCAGTTTTCGTGTTTTTCGACCAGACAATCGAACAGAACAGGGCCGTCGTAGTTAAGCATGTCCATGATGGCGTCATCCAGATCATCCGGGTCAGAACATAGAATACCTTTGGCTCCGAACGCCTCGGCAAGTTTCACAAAGTCGGGCAGGCTTTCAGACCAGGAATGCGAATAGCGTTCCCCGTGCAGCAGTTCCTGCCATTGACGCACCATGCCCAACCGTTCGTTGTTCAGGATGAATTGTTTGACCGGCAGGTTGAACTGCATGGCGGTGCCCAGTTCCTGCATGTTCATCAACCAGGACGCTTCGCCGGCCACATTGATCACAAGCGCATCGGGATGCCCCATCTGCACGCCAATGGACGCAGGAAACCCGTATCCCATCGTGCCCAGACCACCGGACGTCATCCAGCGATTGGGGTCCTCGAAGTTCAGGTATTGCGCCGCCCACATCTGGTGCTGGCCCACTTCGGTGCAGATGTAGCGGTCATGGTCCTTGGTCAGGGCCTCAAGCCGTTGCAGCGCATATTGCGGCTTGATCGCCTTGCCCGACTGCTTGAACTTCAGGCAATCGACCTGTTTCCATTTCTCAATCTTCGACCACCATTGTGCCACAGGTGCCGCATTGGTCTTGCGCCCGCGTGATTTCCAGACCTTCAACACGTCTTCGAGCACATGGGCCACGTCACCGACAATCGGAATGTCTGCCTTGATCACCTTGTTGATCGACGAGGGATCAATGTCGATATGCGCTTTCTTTGACTTGGGGCTGAACGCATCCAAGCGCCCGGTGATCCGGTCATCAAAACGTGCGCCGATATTGATCATCAGATCGCAATCATGCATCGCCATGTTGGCCTCATAAAGACCGTGCATCCCGAGCATCCCGATCCAGTTCTTGCCGCTCGCCGGATAAGAGCCGAGGCCCATCAGCGTCGAGGTGATCGGAAAACCCGTGGCGTCCACAAGCTCGCGCAGCAACTGGCTGGCGGCGGGACCCGAGTTGATCACACCGCCGCCGGTATAAAAGACCGGGCGCTTTGCCGTCTCGATGGCGGCCACAAGCTCTGTGATCTCTTCCATGTCGCCTTTGACCTTCGGCTGATAGCGCGAATTCGACGGTTTGGGGCCATGGTATTCGCCTGTTGCGAACTGAACGTCCTTGGGGATGTCCACCAGAACAGGGCCGGGGCGGCCGGATGTACAGACATGGAAGGCTTCGTGGATGACGCCGGCCAGCTTGTCTGTCTCTTTCACCAGCCAGTTATGCTTGGTGCAGGGGCGGGTGATGCCAACCGTGTCAGCCTCCTGAAAGGCATCTGAGCCGATCATGAACGTCGGCACCTGACCTGTCAGAACGATAATCGGAATGCTGTCCATCAACGCGTCGGTCAGGCCGGTGACCGCGTTGGTGGCACCGGGTCCGGACGTCACAAGGCAAACACCCGGCTTGCCCGTGGCGCGCGCATAGCCTTCGGCGGCATGCACCGCACCTTGTTCATGGCGCACCAGAATGTGCTTGATCGAGTTTTGTTGAAAAACCTCGTCGTAAATCGGCAGCACAGCGCCACCGGGATATCCGAATACCGTGTCGACGCCCTGATCAATAAGGGCTTGGACGACCATTTTCGCTCCGGTCATTTGACGTTTCATGTCCGCGTGCTCCGA
>CAYGQZ010000297.1:0-4990 GCA_964352055.1 uncultured Rhodobacterales bacterium | reverse complement strand
CCAGATTGCGGAACATCAGGAAGATCGGGATAGCGACCGCGATGGGCGGCATCATTCGAGTGGACAAGATAAAGAACAACAGATCGTCCTTCAGAGGCACTTTGAAACGGCTGAAAGCATAGGCCGCCATCGTGCCAAGGATCATGCAAAGTGCTGTCGATCCGAAGCCGATGATGACCGAATTCAGAAACCGTTCGCCGTAGCGCGACGGACCCGAGATGACCGTGCCACGATCGCGCGCAATCCGCTCATACCAGGTGGTCGGCGGTCCAGCGTTTTCAAGCATCTGCTCGGTTGCGCGGGTCCGGTCCGTAAAGAGGTTCACGTAGCCTTCGAGCGTCGGCTCGAACACGACGACAGGCGGATAGGCGATGGAATCTGCCGGGGACTTGAAGCCTGTTGCAATGATCCAGACAAGCGGGATCAAGGTGATGATCGCATAGCCAATGACAAGGAAACCAGCGAACCACTTGGTTCGAACAGACGGTTCTGTGACGGAAAAGCTCATCTTTCTTTCACCTTGTTAAGGGCTTTGACGTAGATCGAGGCAAGGCCAAAGACGGTTACGAACAGGATCACCGCGTAGGCCGACGAATACCCTGTTCGCCACCGCTCGAACGCTTCGCGCTTCAGGTCGATTGACGTCAGCGTCGTGGTGTTGCCTGGGCCGCCGCCAGTCAGCTGAACCACGAGATCGAACATCTTGAAGTTCTCGATGCCCCTAAAAAGCACCGCCAGCATCAAGAACGGGAGCGCCATTGGGATCGTGATCGTCCAGAATTGCCGCCATTTGCTGGCGCGGTCGCATTCCGCCGCTTCATAGATGCTGTCTGGGATTGATCGCAGCCCCGCGAGGCAGATCAACATCACAAAGGGCGTCCACATCCAGGTATCGGCGATCACGATGGCCCAGGGAGCCAGGTTCACGTCCCCGATCATCGAGAAGCTGGCCGGATCCGCCCCTGTAAAGAAGGCGATTACATAGTTGAACAGGCCGATCTGCGGCTGGTACAGGAAGGTCCAGAAATTGCCGACTACCGCCGGCGAAAGCATCATCGGAAACACGATGATCGTTGTCCAAAGATCGTTACCCTTGAATTTCTTGTTGATCAGGAAAGCCAGTGTGAAGCCGATCAAAACCTGTAGGATGATGGTCCAGATCAGGAAATGGGCGGTGGCCTGCATTGTGGCCCAGATATCAGGGTCTGACAGGATGCGCTGGTAGTTGCGCAATCCGACCCATTCGACATCGTTGTTGGGCCGGTTCACTCGAAAGTCGGTAAAGCTGAGGCGGATCGTCCAGATCAGTGGAAAAATGTTCACCGCAAGAAGCAAGAAGATCGTGGGCGCAACGAAGATCCAGGCGATAGTGCGATCCGATAGGCCCCGGATGCGGCGCGCAAGGCCATCCGGCGTTTTCTTTGCGGCGCCTTCGATGGCAGAGTTTGTCACGATAAAAATCCTTCATGGCAGAAGCGACATGCGCTCTGCAGTGGACCTTAAATGGCGATGTGAGATCAAGCTCTCCAGCCGATCCGGAAACCGGCTGGAGACGAGACGTCGGACGCGGGTAAGGTCCTGGTCCGGCATGGTAAGGCTTAGAGCTTGCCTTCGTCCTCGAATATCTCGGTCCAGTCGCGGACCAGACCATCAAGCGCTTCTTTGGCGGTGCCGTCGCCCGCGACGACATAGTTGTGAACCCGCTCCTGCATGGAGAGCAGAAGATCCGCATAGGCCGGCTCGGCCCAGAAGTCCTTCACGATCGCCATCGAGTCGAGGAAGGTCTGCGCGTAGGGCTGACTGGTGGCAAAGTCTGGGTCTTCAACCACGGCCTTCAGGGCCGAGTACCCGCCCAGTTCCCACCATTTTGCCTGGATTTCTGGCTGCGCGAACCACTGGATGTATTCCAGAGCCGCGTCCTGCTTTTCTGAATAAGAAACGACCGAAATGCCCTGCCCGCCCAGCTGGGCAAACTGACCTGCCGGGCCTGCCGGATTCGGGAAATAGCCGGACTTACCGCCGCCTACATTTTCATCCGCCTCGACGCCCGGCCAGATAAAGGCAAAGTTCATCTGCATGGCGACCTGACCTGACCGGTAGGCGTCGATGTTCTCGCCCATGTACCAGTTGGACGATCCCGGAGGCGTGCCAACGTCATAAAGCGCCTTGTAATACTCAAGGCCTGCCACGGCACCGTCCGAATTCACGAAGCCCTCAAGGTCATAAGGCTTTTCGGGGTTCTCGTAGAGGAACCCGTAGTTGTAGAGCGCGTTGGTCACACCCATCGTGATGCCTTCGGATCCGCGCTCGGTATAGATGGCAGCGCCGTAAACCGTCGTGCCGTCGATATCACGACCTTGGAAGAACCCGGCAATGTCTTTCAGCTCTTCCAAAGAGGCAGGAACGCCCAGATCGCGGCCATATTTCTCTTTGAATTCCGCTTGCAGTTCAGGGCGTTCGAACCAGTCCTTGCGGTAGGTCCACCCGACAACATCGCCAAACGCCGGTAATGCGTAGTAATTGGGGGTGTTTTTGGGCCATTCGGCGTAGCCGGTAACCGTCGCAGGAATGAAGTCATCCATCGTGATGCCGTTGGCATCGAAGAAGTCATTCAGCTTCACGTAGTGGCCGTTCTCGGCACCGCCACCAATCCACTGGCTGTCACCAATCATCAGGTCGCACAACTGCCCGCCCGAGTTCAGTTCGTTCAGCATCCGGTCTGCGAAATTGGGCCACGGCACAAACTCGAAGCTCATGTTGTGGCCCGATGCAGCCTCGAAATCCTTGCTCAGCTCTATCAACGCGTTTGCAGGGTCCCACGCGGCCCAGCATAATGTCAGGTCTTCGGCCTGAGCGGTCGACGCGACAGTCACGGCGAGCAAAGCGCCCGCGCTGGCAGTGGTGAACAGTTTCGATCTCATTTCAAGATTCCTCCCTCGATTATGCCGCCGCCACAAGCTGTGTCGAATCAGCGATCACTAATCATTATTGAGACACGTGCCTCAAAGCAATAAAATTTTGATGCACGTGTCTCATAATGTGCTACTAAGAAACGATCTTAGCAACGCACGTCGTGAGAACCTTTAAGGCAAGTCGCTGTATCTATGTCAAAATCCACATCACACCCCGGGGAAAGCACGCTGCTTCGCCCAACGACGAAAGACCTCGCGAGAGTGGCTGGCGTCAGCCGGGCAACTGTTGATAGAGTCCTGAATGGCCGCCATGGCGTCAAAAAGAAAACCGTCGAAAAGGTCAATGCCGCAATCGAGGAAATCGGCTTTGTTCGCAACCTCGCAGCAGCCAATCTGGCCAAGAGCCGGACCTACCGGTTTGTCTTTGTCCTGCCCCAATCGGGCGACCAGTTTCTTGGTGAGATCGTAAAGCACATCCACGAAGCGCAAACCTCATTCACGGCAGACATGGTGACGACCACCGTTCGGCACATCGACCAGAACGACCCCTTCAAGATCGCAGCGTTGCTCGCTTCCTTGTCACCCGAGATAGTCGACGGCGTTGCAATCATGGCTCCGGAAACGCCGCAGGTTCGTGATGCGATCCAGCGCCTGCAGGAACGCGGCGTTCACACCTTACCGTTCATCTCCAATCAGACGCTGACCGGCGACCAATGGGTCGGTATCGACAATCGTGCGGCTGGCGCTACGGCGGGAACTTTGATGGGGCGGTTTCTACCCCGTAAGTTGGGGAAGCTGATAGTGATTGCTGACAGTATCTTGTCGCGTGACAGCCTTGAGCGCCGTTCGGGTTTCGACTGGGTTGTCAATTCAGAGTTTCCGCACCTGACAGCTCTGCCCTCGCTGGAAACCTACGGATCGCAGGACCGCGCCAAGCGCATCGTCTCGGAAACATTTCGGCACCAAAGCGATATTGCTGGAGTCTATATCCTCTCGTCAGAGGCGCGCGGGCCGCTTTCCGCAATCTGGAACGTACTACTTCCGCAGAAAATCGTCATCATTGCGCACGAGCGCACGCCGTGTACGGTAGACGCGCTGGTCGACGGCACACTTGACGCGGTCATTACTCAGGATCCCGGCCACTTGGTCCGGAGCGCGGTCCGAAAGCTTCGAGCGTTGACCGACGGGCGTTCGACATTGCAATCGCAAGAAAAGATTAGGGTCGAAATCATACTGAAAGCCAATCTTTGAACTGGCGGAAGATGTGTCAGCTAAATTGCGCCAGTTTAGCCGATTCCAATGACCGCTTCGGGGAAAATGCGATGCAACGCCGCGACCAACTCAGCAATTTGGCCAACACGCCGAGGCAATTTTGGCTGCAGCCGCATCAGGCAGCTCTGTCCGCACACCGCCATGTGGGCTGCCAAAATGCTGCGCGAAGCACCAACGGCTGGTCTGGTGAAGCTGCGGCGCAGCATCAGGGCATTAGGCTAAAGTCCGCAAGGGGCCCGGTCACGTCGATCAGTTGAAGTATTTTCGCTGTATTTCCCACTCTACCGGAAAGGGCTCCAGCACCCGCAACAGCGTCACTTCCGCCCCCTGCCGACCGTCCAATATCGCCTCGACGATGTCCGGTGCGAGCAGCGTCAGGCGCATCACGCGGGTCATGTAGGACGGCGCAATGCCCTCGCGCTCGGCCAGTTCGGCGATGGTCGTGAATTCGCCGGATTCGAGCATCCGCTTCCATCGGAACGCCCGTGCCAGCGCCTTGACCAGCGTGTTGTCCGTCTTGCGTTGGCTGGATGTCCCATTCGGCATCTGCATCTCCTTTCGGCCGCCGCGCTTCACGAGGCGGAACGGGATGTGCAGTGTCACCGTTTCCGCTACTGGCTTCGCGCGGGTCATGCCGCTGTTCCAAGATCAACCATCATTTCGCGCGCCAGTCCGGTCAGACCGTCCATCCTAAGGCGAACATTGAGGCCATCGGTGCCAATATCGATCCGCTCGACCAGCAGCGCCACAATGCGTGCCTGCTCGGCGGGGAACAGTTCGTCCCACAGCGGTTCGAGCTGCTGAAG
>CAYGQZ010000296.1:3148-4997 GCA_964352055.1 uncultured Rhodobacterales bacterium | reverse complement strand
AAAAAAGCGGAGGCTGACGCCCCCGCTCCAACTCGTTACCGCAAACCGAACCAAGTCATTGATCCGCGTGCGAGCATTTAGCCCCATGGGGGTTAAATTACTCTAACGCGAATTCGGATTTTTTGAGGCCAATCCATGGCAGCCGCAATACACTAGCCCGCCTACACTCAGAATGTATGAAGTCGGCGCGGCCCAACCACCCTCTCGCCACATGAAGTTTGCTTAATGAAGCGATAACAACCTTGGCGCGACCCGAGAGGTTGCATCGCAGCACGTGAGAGGTCAGGCTGCAGGCATGGTGGATGTAACAGACGCTCAACGCTTTCTTGACGAAAATTTCGCCCCTTGGGTTCTGGCACTTGACCCCAAAGTGACCGACGCAGACAGTACGGGGCTGTGCCTTGATATCCCGATCACCGATGCGATTGCCCGCGTCGGCGGCATCGTATCTGGCCAGGCGCTCGCGACGCTGGCGGATACGGCGATGGTTCTGGCCTGCGGGGCGCATCTGGGCAGGATGGTGCCGGTGGCAACCATCACGCTCGACACCCAGTTTCTGCGGCCGGGCAGTGGCAAGGCGATCCGTGCCGAGGCCGAAGTCACACGGGCGGGCAAAGCGCTGATCTTTGCGCGCGCGACGCTGATTGCCTTGCCGTCCGGCAAACCGATTGCTCTCGCGACGGCGACCTTTGCCGCGCCCCCGGCCTGAGCGGGTCAGCCCGTAGACGAACAGCGTTTTCTTGCACCTGATTGACCCATGTATCGGTCAACTCTGCGCCCAAAGGCTCCACAACCATTGATGGTCTTTCAAGACGGGTCCGGAGCAGCGGAACTTTATACACTGCGCTCTTCGGTTTTCCCTTGAACCGCGCCCGCTTCCGCACCCTACTGCACCCATGATCCTGCGCGCCTTTCTCATGCTCATTCTGCTGGCCGGATGTGGCCGACCGCTCACTGAAAACGAGATTGCATTCTCGCAAACCATTCATGGCGACGCGTTGGATGTGGACCGGGTGCGTTTGGTTGACGGCGCGCCCACCCGGGCCGTCACGTTCCGGCGCAAGGCTCGGCCACGGACCACTTGCCGTGAACGCCTGCTGCCGCCGCGGACCGATGCCATCGTGACGGCCAAACCGGCAGCTGTGGCGCTCTATCAAAAGGTGTTTTTTGACCGGGACTGGTTTCTGGACGACTATGTCCCCGACTATCCCGAAGAAGTGAACTTGATCGCGGCGATGCTGCTGGCCCATGAATTGACCCATGTATGGCAATGGCAGAACCGGGATGTGACGGGCTATTCCCCGTTCAAGGCGGCACGGGAGCATCAGATCAGTGACGACCCCTATCTTTTCGAGATCAACGCAGAACGTCAATTCAGCGAATTTGGGTTCGAGCAACAAGGCACCATTGTCGAAGAATTCGTCTGCTGCCGTGCGCTCGATCCACAGGCACCGCGCACCCAGCGGCTGCACAGCCTGATCAGTCAGGCGATGCCGGTGGGGCCGCTGCCGCAATCGCGCGAGCATGATGTGCGCCTGCCCTGGGACGGGGTCGAGATCGAAGGCATTTGCAGATAGTGAAGGCACCGCGCCCGTAAGGCGGATGCATCATCCGCCCGCACGGCACGAAACAGGAGAAAGCTGATGACCCAATACGCATTGATCATGTTGCTGGCCGGCGTGGGCATCCCGATACTGGCGGCATTGAACGCAGCGCTTGGCGCGCGACTAGGCAGTCCGGCTGCCGCTGCGACGGTGCTGTTTGTGGTTGCCTTGACAGCGTCCACGCTGTTTTTGATTCTGTTTGGTGGTGGTGGGATCAGCAAAGTCGTGACCGCTCCCAAACACTT
>CAYGQZ010000296.1:0-3048 GCA_964352055.1 uncultured Rhodobacterales bacterium | reverse complement strand
GATGCCAGCGCATCAAGCCGATCCCGAAAGGCTACCGAAGTGCTCGGGTCAATCAGGATGTAGAACTGGCCCAGATCATGTGGCGGCCCGTCCGGCGCTTTGAGAGATTTGACGTCATGGCTCAGGACCCCGCCCGTCAGACCCGCCGCCAGCACCTCGGCCATCAGGCCAAAACCCCACCCCTTGTAACCGCCCATCGACACCAGCGATCCACCAAGGGCCGCCACAGGATCGGTCGTCGGGTCACCGGCGGCATCGAGTGCCCAACCTTCCGGGATCTGCTCGCCTGCGGCTTTGGCCATGGTGATCTTGCCCAGAGCGACCGTGGTGGTGGACTGGTCGAATTGCAGAGCCAGCCCGCCTTCGCCGTCCGGCACGGAAAAGGCGATCGGGTTTGTCCCGATCACACGCGCCTTGCCGCCCGGCGGGGCCACAATCGCAGAGGCGTTGGTAAATCCGATGCCGATCAACCCTGCCTGGGCGATTTGCTCGGTGAAATATCCAAGCGAGGTGCAGGTGTGTGCGTGTCCAACGGCCAGACTGGCCAACCCGAACTGGCGGGCCGCATCGAGCGCAGGCGCAAGCCCGTATGCGAATGCGGGCTGAGCAAACCCCATTTGCGCATCCACATGGATCGCTGCGGGGCGCGGTACGCTCACCACAGGTGTCACGTCGCCTTTGACGCGGCCGCTGGTCAGTTGCAGGCAATAGCTTTCCAGGTAGTACAGGCCGCAAATCCGGTTTCCTGCGGCTTCGGCCCGCGCCACCGCCCTTGCCACCTCGGACGCGGCAAAGGCACCTGCCCCGTGTCGCAGCAATGCCGCCTGAACTGTCTGTTCAATCTCATCTTGTGTGACGCGCGGCATATGTACTTCTCCCGGCGGACGTGGCCGTAGGGCGAAGTCAGAGCAAAAGCTTACCCTTGCGTCAAGATGGTGCTGCCATTTCGGGCGATTGCGCAGAAATGCGCGCAGGATTGATCGGTGCATCAGGTCCGGTCAGCAATTCCACGTTACCGGCGAAGAGTGTGAGGAAAATACCCTCGCCTGTGGTGTTTTGCCCCAGAATGACCGGGCCATGAAGGGTCAGCGTTGCGCTGCTGCGCACCGCGGATGCGGCAAGGCGGAGGCAATTTGCCTGAGGAGCACTGCGCATGTCCTTGGGAGCAAATCCATCCATGCCGCCAAGGTCGCACGGATCGGCAATGTTCGAGGCAGGTGCGATGGCCGCGCTCAGAAACTCTGTAGAGGTCGTCGATATATGGCCCGCAGTGGACATCGAGTTGCCATTTTTCTCGCTTTCAGGCGCAACGAAGATGATCGAAGCGATAGGGATTTCTTGACACAGCCCCTGCAACAGGACGGTTGAGCCGTTGTCGAACGCCACCAAAACTCCGTCGGCAACGACAGTCTGGCTGGTCACACACACCTCCTCGTCTTCCTGCGTTTCCACGACAAGCATATCTTCATCAGGGTCAAAATCTGTCACGAGGATCGCAGCGCCATCCTGTTCGAACCCTCCATTGGTCCAGGCACCAGAGGCGTTTTGCAGGCCAAAGAGCGCGTCCAATCCGATTGGATCGGATGCGGAACCCTGAAACGCCTCGACGGGCACGGCGGTTCTACGTTTGCTGGCAAACCCATTGCCCCGTTGGCCGAATGCAGCGGCATCAGTGTCGATGCAATTTTGCCGGGTCAGAAACGAATTGGTCTCACCGCGTTTGGCGCCTCCAAATCTGCGGCGAAACAGAGCAAACACAGATCGGATGGCCGAGATAAAATCACTCAGAACTGCAGACACAAGAACCTCCGTCGCAAAAACAGCCGGGCCGCGCAGACATGAGAACAGACGCGCATCACCATGGACGCCCCAAGGCCTCCATTCCTCGGTTTAAGGCTAAAAAGGTTTAAAATGTGTCGACAATTGACCGTTTTCGAGCGCGACAGTCCGATCCATGCGCGCGGCCAAGGCAAGGTTGTGCGTGGCGATCAACGCCGAAAGCCCTGTGTCGCGCACCAGCCCCATCAGCGTGTCAAAGACCTGATCGGATGTGGTCGGATCCAGATTGCCGGTTGGCTCATCCGCTAACAAAAGCTGCGGGCCATTGGCCAGCGCGCGGCAGAAGGCGACCCGCTGTTGCTCGCCTCCGGACAAGGCGGCCGGTCTGTGGTCAGCCCTTTTGTCGATCCCAACCTGTGCCAGCAAATCATGCGCGCGGGCATCAGCAGCCGCCCGCGCTATACCTGCGCTGAGCTGTGGCAAAACGATGTTTTCAAGCGCGGTGAATTCGGGCAGCAGGTGGTGAAACTGATAGATGAAGCCCACTTCCGTGCGCCGTGCTGCGGTGCGCCTGCGGTCGGACTGGCCCGTCAGGTCCTGACCCGCCACGGTGACTGTGCCGCTGTCCGGCGTGTCCAGCAGACCGGCGATATGCAGGAGTGTCGATTTACCCGCCCCCGAGGGCGCAACAAGTGCTACAACCTCGCCCTTGTCCAATGACAGATCGATGCCGCGCAAGACCTCTACTGCGCCGGGCAAGCCTTTGTTGTAGGTCTTGGTTATCCCCTGCAGGTCCAGCACCGTGTCACTCATAGCGCAAGGCCTCGACCGGGTTCATGCGGGCCGCGCGGCGTGCGGGAAAGATCGTTACGACAAAGGACAGACCCAGCGAAAGTGCCACCGCGCTCAGCACATCATCCAGATGCAATTCTGCAGGCAACGCATAGATCCCCCGGATCGACGGGTCCCAGACCCCACCGCCCATGACGTAGTTCACGAAGGAAAAGAGCGGATCGATATAGATCGCAAAGAGGCATCCGAGGATGACGCCCATCACAGTGCCAATGATGCCGGTAAAGGCCCCGCAGATGAAGAAGATGCGCAGGATCGATCCTTCGGTCAGGCCCATGGTGCGCAGTATCCCGATGTCGCGGCCCTTGTTCTTGACCAACATGATCAGCCCCGAGACGATGTTCATGGCCGCAATCAGCACAAGGATCGACAGGATGATGAACATCACGTTGTCCTCGACCTCAAGCGCGCGCAGGA
>CAYGQZ010000295.1:0-5000 GCA_964352055.1 uncultured Rhodobacterales bacterium | reverse complement strand
CCCTTGGAGAGTGCGGGACAGCGACGGTGCGTCTGTATATGTTGAGGCAGTCATGCCAGTAGACTGCTTATTCCAGGATGAGCATCCCGCCACGCAGCGACCGGAATGTCGGTTTCAATCAATAATCCAGATCAAAGGTCAGTTTGTCCCACAACTCGGTCATAGCCCATCATGA
The DNA here is from genome assembly GCA_964352055.1 of uncultured Rhodobacterales bacterium. Classification (GTDB taxonomy): domain Bacteria; phylum Pseudomonadota; class Alphaproteobacteria; order Rhodobacterales; family Rhodobacteraceae; genus Tateyamaria. The sequence goes on along the minus strand of CAYGQZ010000295.1, from coordinate 4,825 downwards.
TTTCGCTGCACCTACAACGAATGGCCGCTTTTCTCTCTGCGGCGCAGCTAACAATTTTGGCGTCCGAATTGCTGCACTTGCGAGCGTTTGCGCAGGAGCACTTCCGGTATGGGCTCGGGGTACGAATTCGCTGCATTCTACACGAATGGCCGCTGTCGGGAAATTGCGCAAACTTTGCAAAGGTCGCTTTCTGCGCATAGCCGCCGCTCATGGCAGCCGAGGCTAAATCTATTCCCTTGATCCATCGTCCGAGCGACGGAGGGCAGACTGGGAACCTTTTGTCAGGTGGCGAACACTAGGTCCGCATCTTACCAGTTCGCGCAACTTGCAGCGAATGCCTGTATGGCCCTACATCGCGCATTAGTTCTTTGTGCGGCATCGTCTCAACGGAACATTCTGCTGGATATCACTTATGGAGAACCTTTATCCCGTGACCGCGCAACCACCACTTTGGCTCCGCTGGGATGATAACGGGGTTTATGCAGTCTTGGGCGCGCTTCACGAAGCTTTTCCGTGCAAGGGAAGTCATGCCTTGAACTCTGGCGTTGTCGCTTTTTACTTGGCCGGTTTGCGCAGCGCCTTCATTGCTTCCGATGCTTCGCGCTTCTTCGGCGTGTCGGCGTACCAATCCCCAATCCGGGGTGCCCAGAACTCGTACCCCTTCGAGGATTGTGGGGTTTTGTCCGTAGGGTTGTCTGTTGTCGATTTCTGCGTAGCCATCTACAATGCCTTCCTCTTTCAAAAGAGCATAGGTAATCGCGTGCTTATCTGTAACCGCCTAAAATAGAACGTGGTGGAACAAATTACCCAGTATCATGCTGCCTCCTGTCCACCGGATGCAATCATTACGGCGGTGCGTTCGACCTCGGCGACTTGTGCGGCTTCCACTTCAACCCAAGGCAGGTTCGGATCACGGGTCGTGGACGGCAGCTTGATTTGGCCAAAGCTCCAGTTTCCGGGCGTCACCTGTGTGGTAAGGATCGCGGAAATCCCGTCACCCACACGGCCCTCAAATGCATTGCGACCAAAAGCGAGCCCGCTGCCGCCATGTTTTTTTATTTCGGCTTGCAGCTGTTGGGCGGTCTCGACTGCGCGCGCATAGGCTTGAACTGCCGCCCTGAGCGATGTTTCAATGTGTTCCACGTCTTTCAGCCAAGACGCTTCCAGCACCAACATCTGCTCGACGGTGTGCTGCCGTTTCTCCTTGTTGGTCAAACGCGCCTGTCTCTCTGCTTCTTGCCGTGCTTGTGCCTGCTCAAGCTCTTTAAGTGCAATCTCCGCCGACATGATTGCACTCAACTCGTCTTCGGCAGCCCTGATAGGTGCCGAGTTAAAATCCTCGCCCGCCAGGACAGCACGGGTGTGTTGATCGCGCAGCGAAGCAATCGCGCGCTCCTGCGCAATTCTGCGTTCGCTCAAGATTTCCATGGTCGCTGCGGTTGGTGTCGTCTTTTTGGCTTTTGTCATCTGCTCATTCCTCATTTTGCTCATTCAATTCCTGTTCTGCCTGCGCAAACAGGAAGGCGATCCGGCGTGCTAGCTCTAGCTTTGAAACTTCTGGCGGATCGACAGGTGACATGCTGCCGTCGCTGGATTGATGGTCCTTCTTGTCCGCCAGACCCAAATCACGGGCGATAATGCTGGCGTTCAACAGGCCTGCCGCTGCGCCTTCGAATTTTTGCTGGCGAATGACGGATTCTGCCTTTGTGATGACTTCTTTCAGGTCCGGGCGATCCCTGCGCCACGCCCGCCACGTTTCTTCCGTAATGCCCAGATGCAAACACAGCCCCGAAAGCGTAAAGGCCCGCAACAGCGACACGGATTCATGTGTCTGCTCGCCCTGATAGGAAAACACCCGGTCTTCTTTCAACGGGTTTTCCGTCGCCCAATCGAAGTAGGACACGCAGGCCCGCCACAACTCGTCGTCAGTCTCAAAGAGAGATGTTCTGCCATGGGTATCACGCAGTTTCCAAAAGGCGTTTCCATGCGAGAATGTCCCGTCTGCGCTTCGGTCTGTGTTGCCTTGATCCGTTGTCATTTTACTGCCTCGTTTTGGTTAGAATTATAGTGGATATAGTTGCGTTTGTAACCGATTTATCTGTGGTCACTTGGGCCATTCCCATTGCTTGGTAATGCCGTTCCAATGCCGACCGTCCGGGCCGTGCTTTTCCCACTCCGAAAGCTGTCGCCAGTCAGCCAGTGACACTATCTTTCCCGTCCACGTCTTTGGGGATTGCATGTCACCCAGACCAAACCCGTGCCGCATATCATCCGTCTTCGTGCTGGGCTTGAGCGCAGGACGCTCACTCCCTTCTCCCGTCTGACAATTAGACAATACCTGACAAAACGCACCTTTCGGTTGAGTTGAGGGGGTTTTGTCGGGTTTTGTCATACTGTCAGGTGGGGTCCGTATATTTTCTGCGGCTCTTTCGGCCAGGGCTAACCAACGGCTCATTTCACGCCCTCCAACCGGGGATTGACCGCAAACAGCTTGGCGGGGCGTCCCGGACCTGACTGGTTGATTGGGGCGATCCAGCCCGCGTCCCGAAGCACGACAAAAGCCGGACCGGTTTCTTTGGCAGACTGAAGGCCAACCAATCCACGCCGCTGTATTTCGCGGGTGCTGATTTGGCGCAGACCCTCGGCCATGATGATTTCACCCATACGGCTGGCGGCGCGCACCTCGGCGGGCATTGATGCGGCCCCATAGGCCCGTTGTGCGTGCTTCCGTAGATACTCACCCACAAAGTGACAGGCGCGACCCAGATGATCCGCACCGATGGTGGAAATCGCCGGGGCTGCGTCAATCGCATAGTCCAGCAAGGCCAAGACTGTTGCGACACGAACCGCCATACCCGGCATCTTGCCAATGTGACTTTTCATCAGCCCAGCGGCGTCAGACTCCCACTCCCGACACTGCTCACGAAAGGCTTGCAGGGCATCTTGTGCCTGAGGGTTCAGGTGAAGAAAGAACGGACGTTGCTCGCCCTTCTCATCAATGGATGGCTCCAAGGCCCGCAAGCGTTCCATGGCCTGTTGCGCGATCCCGGCATCCAAAGTTGAAGTGGGGCGGCGCAGTGGCACCTGAGCGGGGTAGACGGTCAAGAAACGGGCCAGCAATCCGTCATCATCACTGTTTAACAAAAGGCTATCCAGCTTGTCGGGCTGTGTCCCGCCAAGAATAGCAATCGTCAAATGATCGATCATCACGGGTTCGGGGTTGTTCTTGCGGTCTACCGTGAAGCTGCGCCCGCCGTAGGCTTCCAGCCAGAAAGGACGATCACCGCCTCCGCTGTAACGGTCCATGCTGCCGAGCCATCCCGACAATTCGTCACGGGACAAAAGCAACCCGCGCCAACCATCGCTCATTAGCTCTGCTGCTTTCTCCGTGGTTGTGTCGGTAATGCGGACACGACCGCGAACGGGCGGCGCTCCTGCGTCAGCCTCCTTGGGCTTCAAGGGCGGTTCGTCGCCTTCCGCAATTGCGGTTTTTGCGTCCGATTTCCACTTGGCAAGGATCAGCTTTGCGACTTCGTCTTTGCTGGCCCAGTCTTGGCGGTTGGCAGAATATTCCGCACTCAGGGCGTTATCTATCTGCTTGACCGGGTCAAGGATGGCATCAAGGGCCGGGCTTTTGCCGGAGCTTGGATCACCGATCAACATGCCCCAGATTGTCGGCGGCTCCTTCCATCCTTCCCAAGGCACGGCCCAGCGTGTGTTGCCGATGATGGCGCTTGCGGTGGCGAGCAGCGACAGGGCCACGAAGTCTACCGGCGCACCTTTCACTTCGGCGGCAGAGCGCAACCAATCGGCCCACGGGCCAAACACAGCGCTAAATTCACCGTCTGTCAGGGTCGGCGCGGGTGGGCGTTCTGGGCGAATGATTGAGGTATCCGGCATTGCCCAGTCATCTACTGGGTTGAAAGGAGTCACTTGCGCGTTCGCCACCATCATGCCGCGACCTCGCTTTGCAATACATCGTTCCAATCCATGCCGTCTGGTGCGGGCATCACTGACACATCCCAGCCCAAGGCGTAGGCGTCTCGCGCCAACCTTGCCCCGGCGTCCTGTCCCGCTCCGCTGTCGTCGCTGTCGGTTGCGATAATCAATTTCGCGGGTGTGCGGGGCAGACGCAGCGCCCTGATCCCGCTGGTGGGCAACGCGGCCCAGACCGAATGGGGGCCGTTGAGAAGCCCGCTCATAAGGCTCATACCCGTCTCAATGCCTTCACACACGACAAGTGGTCCGGGTGTGTCAGAGAGGCGCACAGCACCGCCTGAGCATGGTCCCAGCATCATTTTGGCTGACTTGTCCAAGCGCTGCCCTTTCTTGGTGAAAAACGTCCGATGGACACCGCCAGTTGGGGCAACATCAGCAATCATGGCGGCGCAATAGCTACCGCTTGGGCCGTGGAACGTGTCAGACAACCAACGCAATGTGTCGGGCAAGGCGCACTTGATTCCACGAGAACGCAAATACGCTTCACCCTTGGTGTCGCGGATACGCTCGCTGTAGTCCCAAAGGGACCGGGCGCGGGCTTTCAGCTTGGCCTCTTGATCGGCGCGGGCCTGTTCCACTGCGGCCACTGCCATCTTGTCAACTTCGACGGTGCCAGGGGTAATCGCGGCACCAATCAGAATATCTTTGAAGTCGCATCCACTTTTTTTGCAGTGCAACAGGAGCTTGCCGTTCTTCGCATTGATCGTCAGGGCGTTTTGATCCTTGCGGCGCTCGGGCTGGCACACAGGGCAAGGGGCGGCACCGTAGGAACGGTGCCACTTGCCTCCGAGGTCGCGTGTCAGGGTTGCGGGGTCAATCATCGCAC
>CAYGQZ010000294.1:0-5006 GCA_964352055.1 uncultured Rhodobacterales bacterium | reverse complement strand
GCCGCCTGCACCTGCTCAATCGTTGCCTTGGCATCGGTGGTCAGGGTGTTGGTCATGGTCTGGACCGTGATCGGGGCATCGCCCCCCACCGGCACATTGCCCACCATGATCTGGCGGCTCTTGCGGCGATAGATATTGCGCCACGGTCGGATGTGGTTCAGCGACATGTTGGCCACCTTGTTCAGGGTATGCGTTGTAAACCAGAATAGACAGTTGGAGCAAACCGGGCAATGGGGTGCGACGCCTAATCGCGCGCCCTGTTACTCGGTTGGTTTTTCGGCTGCAGCAGCCTTGGCTTCGGCATAGCGGACAAGGCCCTCGTCGGTCTCGATATCGACCGGCAAATAACTTTCCTTGAGGCCCGCAATCTCAAGAGGCAGGTTCGACGTCACCTGTCCGGGCCTGCCCACGGGGCCATAAAACTTGCCATTCATCGCGAAATAGATTGCACCGCTCTCGCCCGCACGCAAGGTCGGCGGCTCTTCGGTCAGGGGGGCTTCCCAGGTGTCGCCGGGTTGCATCGTTCCCTCGAAGATCACAGTGCCATCGGCGGCCCGCACCCGGACCCAGGCCGGGCGTACGGCAACCATCTGCAACGCAGGTGCCGCTTCTTCGACAACGCGCGGAACGGTCTGAACCGCTTCGCTCAGGCCACCCTCAAGGGGTGGACCAAACGTGGGACCACCTGCAAAAACGGGCGCATCCCGTGTCGGGGCCTCAAAACTGGCATTGTCGCGCGGATCAAGTGTCGCGATGGGCGCATCGCGCGCCACAAGTACAGGCACATCAAGCGCTTGCGGGCGGTACAGCCGATCCAGTGCTTCGGCGCGGGGTGTGTTGATGGTCGGACCGATGGACTCGTCGGCGCGCAATTCAACCCCATCCAGAGGATCGAGATCGGACAACACCACGGGCGTCTGATCAACCGGGGCTACCTGAACGCGCTGGACCTCTTGCAGGACGGAGTATCCGCCAAAGCCAATTGCACCAATCAGCGCAAGCAACACCAGCGACGATCCGATGGCGCGCGGTTCGATATGGGCAAAAATGCCTTCGCGTTCCGGAATAAACGGGGTCGCGGGCGCATTGAAAATATCAGCGCGGGGCCCCCGGCCCAAACGCTCTTCCCGCGTGGATTTCTTGACCACGGAGGCCTTGGCAGACATGCCATGGGCAACAGCAAATCCGCTTTCCTGACAGAAGGTCGCAAAGGTCTTGTCCGGGTCCATGTTGAGGTAGCGTGCGTAGGACCGGACATAGCCCGCGATAAAACCGGGCGTGTCGAATGCATCGGGGTCCGAGGCTTCGATCGCCGCGATATAGCTGGCCTTGATTCGCAATTCCCGCTGAACATCCAGCAGCGACTTGCCCATCGTTGCGCGTTCACCACGCATGATGTCACCCAGCTTGAGCTCGAAGTCGTCGAATCCCTTGGGCTCGACAGCTTCACCAGCGGTGTCACCTATAGTGGATTTGTCGGCTTTGCGTCCGATCATAATACCGCTGCCCCGATTGCCCAAACGTTAGCGAACCTGTCCCATCACGATTCGCTTCGCCGTTGTTCTTTACCACAGGCTAGCACAAGGCAACGTGAATGACACACCTTCGTGGATCAACCAGCATCCTCGGCACGATTCAGCGCACAATGAGACCAAAGTGTGTCCATTGCGTGGACAAGTGCATCCATTTCACGCGGACCATGAACCGGGGACGGCGTAAACCGCAGCCGTTCCGTGCCGCGCGGAACCGTCGGGTAGTTGATCGGCTGGACGTAAATGCCGTGATCCTTCAGCAGCATATCGCTCAGCTTTTTCGTGTGGACCGGATCGCCCACCATCACCGGCACGATATGACTGCCGTGATCTATGATGGGCAGGCCCATGCCTTTCAGGCGCAATTTCAACGCTTTGGCCTGTGCCTGATGGTCTGCGCGCAGGTTCTCGGCGGTTTTCAGGAACGCAACCGAGGCTGCCGCACCCGCCGCAATGGCAGGCGGGAGCGACGTGGTAAAGATAAAGCCCGGCGCATAAGAGCGTACCGCATCACACATCTTGGCAGAGGCCGCAATATATCCGCCCATGACGCCATATGCCTTGGCCAGGGTGCCGTTGATGATATCGATCCGGTCCATCAATCCATCACGTTCGGCCACGCCTGCCCCGCGCGGACCATACATGCCAACCGCATGGACCTCGTCGATATAGGTCAGCGCACCGAATTCATCGGCCAGATCGCAAATCTCGGCAATGGGGCCAAAGTCGCCATCCATCGAATAGATCGACTCAAATGCGATGACCTTCGGCGCTGCCGGATCATCCGCGGCCAGAAGCGCGCGCAGATGGTCCATGTCGTTGTGCCGGAAAATCCGCTTGGCCCCGCCATTGCGGCGGACACCCTCGATCATCGAGGCATGATTCAAGGCATCCGAATAGATGATCAAACCGGGGAAAAGCTTGGGCAACGTGCTCAGCGTCGCATCGTTGGCAATATAGGCACTGGTGAACAGCAGGGCCGCCTCTTTGGCGTGCAAGTCCGCCAGTTCCGCCTCAAGCCGCTTGTGATAGACCGTAGTGCCGGAAATGTTGCGCGTCCCGCCCGACCCCGCACCCGTCGCATCCAGCGCTTCGTGCATGGCCCGCAGCACAATCGGGTTTTGTCCCATGCCAAGGTAATCATTGCCGCACCATACGGTGATGGGGGTTTGGGTTCCGTCCGTTCTGGTCCATGTTGCATACGGAAACTGACCTTTGCTGCGCTCGATATCGATAAAGGTCCGGTAACGGCCCTCGTCATGCAGGCGTTGCAGTGCAGTATCAAGTTCAGCAATATAGTCCACGCAGAGCTCCATCATCGTCTTGGTCCAGGTCTGGCGCACACCCGGATGGTCGTTTCGTAACACCTATAGACCGCACCAAGGCCTTTCAATGCAAAACGCCTGCGCGTCCTGTCGCAGGGCGCGGCGCTTTTGCCAGCTAACAGCCTGTTCGATCACGCTGCTTTGATCTAGCGCAACCTTCCGGCATTCAAAGACACTGGACACCGCAAGCGCACGGCGTAGTCTTTGGGCGCCAGACAACAGGAGCCTGCATGACCCTCGACGCCGTTCTCGCGCGCATTGACGCCGACCTTCCGCACGCCACAGACCGGCTGATGGCGCTGTTGCGCATCCCATCGATCTCGACCGATCCCGCTTTCAAGGATCACTGCCAGACAGCGGCCGACTGGCTGGTCGATGATCTGGCCAGCCTGGGCGTGGCCGCGGAAAAACGCCAAACGCCGGGTCACCCGATGGTGATCGGGCATGTCGACGGCGACGGCCCGCATGTGCTGTTTTACGGACATTACGATGTGCAACCGGTCGACCCGCTGGAGCTTTGGGACCGCGATCCGTTCGATCCCGAAATACAGGACACCCCCAAAGGCAAGGTGATCCGGGCGCGCGGCGCGAATGACGACAAAGGCCAGTTGATGACCTTTCTCGAGGCCTGTCGGGCATGGAAGGCTGAACACGGCACCCTGCCCTGCCGGATCACGTTCTTCTTCGAAGGCGAGGAAGAATGCGGATCACCTTCCCTGGTCCCGTTCATGCAGGAAAACAAGGCCGAATTGCAATCGGATCTGGTACTGATCTGCGACACGGGCATGTTCGATTCCCGCGTCCCGTCGATTGTGACCATGCTACGCGGGCTGCTGGGCGAGGAATTGACCATCACAGGCCCGACGATGGACCTGCATTCCGGCTTTTTCGGCGGAATTGCAATGAACCCGATCCGGGTTCTGACCAGGATCCTCGGGGGTCTGCACGACGATAGGGGCCGCGTCACCGTGCCCGGCTTCTATGACGGCGTGACCGAACTGCCCGCCGCCATCCGGCAGCAATGGCAGGGCCTGGCCTTCGATCACACGGCCTTCCTTGGGGATGTGGGCCTTTCGGTGCCTGCGGGCGAACAGGACCGCACCCCGATCGAGATGATCTGGTCGCGCCCCACCTGCGACGTGAACGGCATTTGGGGCGGCTATACCGGCGACGGCTTCAAGACCGTCCTGCCCTCCAAGGCCCATGCCAAAGTGTCGTTCCGGCTGGTCGGCGATCAGAACCCGCACAAGATCCGCGAAAGCTTTCGCGCCATGGTGCAGGCTGCCCTGCCCGAGGACTGCAAGGTCACATTCAAAGGTCACGGGACTGGACAGGCTTCAACCACCGAAACCAGCGATCCGGCATTCGAAGCCGCGCGCAAGGCGCTTACCGATGAATGGGGAATCGCTTCGGCCTATGTGGGCTGCGGCGGGTCAATCCCCATCGCGGGCCACTTCCAGACCATTCTGGGCACCACGCCCATGCTGGTGGGCTTCGGCAAGGATGACGACCAGATCCATTCCCCGAACGAGAAATACGACCTCGAAAGCTTTCACAAAGGCACCCGCAGTTGGGCGCGTATTCTCGACGCACTGACGTAAAGCGGACCCGAAAGCGAAACCAATTCCAACTTCTCTTGGCCAGAAATATCCCGGGGAGCGCGAGGGGCTGGCCCCTCGCTCCCGACATCGAAAGAGCCCGCCATGCCAGATCACGCACAGGTCAACGGCCAGTCCATCGCCTATACGACCACAGGCAACGGGCCGCCGGTGCTGCTTTTGCACGGGTTTCCACAAACCCAAGCCATGTGGCACGCAATTGCACCCCTATTGGCCAAAGACTTCACCGTCGTAACGGCAGACCTGCGCGGCTACGGTGCCAGTTCCAAGCCTGCGCATATGCAGGATATGAGCTTTCGGCCCATGGCCGCGGACCAGATCGCGCTCATGCAGCATCTGGGCCATGACCGCTTTCATCTGGTGGGCCACGACCGGGGCGCACGCACGGCGCACAGGCTGACCCTGGACGCGCCGGACGCGGTTCTCTCGCTCACCCTGATGGATATCGTGCCCACGCACCTCTTGCTGGATGACCTGACACAAGAGGTCGCGCGGGCCTATTACCACTGGTTCTTTCTGGCCCAGCCCGC
>CAYGQZ010000293.1:3538-5016 GCA_964352055.1 uncultured Rhodobacterales bacterium | reverse complement strand
GCACCGGGTGCGGCGAAGGCTACCATGATCGCTTCAAGCGCCCCGAAGCTTCGGGCGTGTGTGACATTTGCGGCGGCTCCGAGATGAAACGGCGCGCAGATGACAACGCCAAGTCTGTGAGCCAACAGCTCAAGGCCTATCACGCGCAGACGGCCCCCCTGATCGCCTATTACAAGGATCAGGACGTGCTGGAAGGCATCGACGCCATTGGCGGGATTGAGCAGATCGCGGATGCGATCCACAAGGTCGTGGTGTCCGCGACAGCCGGTTAAGACCCGCGGCAAGCCCGTTCGCCCGCTGCAACCCCGCGCACACCCTCATGCAGCAACCGTTGCGTCATAGCCGTAAACCCAATCCTGTCGGGCATGGATCAGGTTCGGGAACATGCGTGCGCCAATCGCCATCGGCCCATAGACTGCGGCGCGGCCCAGCATCGAGCCGCAGTGAAACAGGCGCGCATTGGCGGCTGATCCCTTCTGAATCCGCGACGTCCGATCGATCCGCAGGTCAAAATATCGGCGCAAGGCGGTGTGTGGTGCCGCGCCCGCATCCAGAACCGCCCCCAGGATCCAGGCGTCCTCCAGCGCTTGCACCGCACCTTGTGCCATCGAAGGCAGCATCGGGTGCGCCGCATCGCCCAGCAGAACCACCCTGCCCTCATGCCAACGCGGCAGTGGCGCCCGATCAAACAGGGCCCATCGATTCAAGGTTTCCGCCTTGTCGATCAGCGTTGTCACAATCGGATCCCACCCGGCAAAGGCCGCTTGCGCATCCGCCTTCTGGCCCACGACACGCCACCCTTTCGGCGAGGGTTCGGGCATTTCGACCATGCCCACGAAATTTGCCATCGTGCCTGCACGCAGCCGCGTTGTGACCGCGTGACGCTTGTCACCTGCCCAGATACAGGCCCCGGGCGGCGGCGCGTGATCGCCCAGCGCATCGACGGGAACCACGGCCCGCCAGGCCACATTTCCGGTATAGCGCGCCGCGTCCGGCCCCAGCATCTGGGTGCGCAAAACCGAATGCAGCCCGTCTGCACCAATCACGATGTCGCCTGAACGATCACGGCCATCGGCACAAGTCAGCGTCACGCGAACTGCGGTCTGGGCGTAGCCGTTCACCGAAACACCAGTGTGAATTGCATCCGGTGCCAGTTGCCGCAAACGCGCCGCCAAGGCATCCACCAGATCGGCGCGGTGGATGTGAATGTATGGCGCGCCCCAACGCTGCTGCGCGTGGCCTTTCATCTGCAGCGCAAAGATCTGCCGCCCCGACACGCCCATGCGCATCTCGATCTGCTCGGGCTCAAACAGGGTGTCCCGGATCAGCGGCGTCACCCCCAATGCGTCCAGCACCCGCCAGCCATTGGGCGCGATTTGCAACCCGGCCCCGATTTCGGTCAGGTCCGGTGCCTGCTCCAAGACCGTGACCGCATGGCCCCGCTGCGCGAGCGCGATGGCGGATGCCAGCCCGCCAAC
>CAYGQZ010000293.1:1424-3438 GCA_964352055.1 uncultured Rhodobacterales bacterium | reverse complement strand
CTGCGGGTTCTGAAGATGGCTTCAAAGCGCTCTTGCATCGCGGGCCATGTGGCGCGGTCGTTTTGATCCGGCAGATCTGCGGGATCGAGGCTCAGCCCCTCCAGCAACAGCGCGTAAAACTGCGGCTCAAGCGCACCGACGGCCACATTACGCCCATCGGCGCAGGCATAACAGCGATAGAAATGCGCCCCGCCATCAAGCCAGTTCGCGCCGCGCGCGGGCAGCCAATGGCCCCCTGCAATCATGTTGTGCAGCAAGCCCATCATGGCGGGCACCCCGTCGATCATCGCCGCATCCACGACCTGCCCCTTGCCGGACGCGCCGCGCTCGATCACGGCGGCCAAGAGGCCATAAAGCAGGAACATCGTGCCGCCGCCATAGTCTGCCACCAGGTTCATCGGCGGCAGAGGCGGCCCCTCCGCAGGCCCCATCATCGCAAGCGCACCGGTGGTCGCGAGATAGGTGATGTCGTGGCCTGCGGTCTGTGCCAGCGGGCCGGTTTGGCCCCAGCCCGTCATCCGGCCATAGACGACAGTGTCCGGGCAGTCTTCTGGCCCCAGCCCCAAACGCTCCATCACGCCGGGACGAAACCCCTCGATCACGATGTCGGACGCCGCGATCAGCCTCAGCGCTGTTGTCCGCCCTGCCGCCGATTTCAGGTTCAGGGCAATGGACCGTTTGCCCCGCCGGTTCACATCATTTGGGTCAACCGGACCGGATGCACGGTCGATCACGACGACATCCGCCCCCAGATCCGCAAGCAACTGTCCTGCCAAGGGCGCGGGCCCAAGCCCTGCAAATTCAACGACTTTCAAAGTGGCAAGCGGCCCGGTCATGTCATCCTCCTACTGCGGTTCAATAGGACAGAAAGCGGGCGACGGCTGCAAGGCCCAACATCCCAGCCCCTAGGCCTGAAACACCGGAAAGCTGACCCCCAACGCCCAGGCAAGAACGAGCCCAAGGGCCAGCCCTGCCGCCAAAGGCCCGGACCGCTTGGCCGTGGCATGCCCCATCGTTCCGAACACGAGATAGAACAAGACCAGCACGGGCGCGATCATGATCAGGAAGAACAGGCCTTGAAAGTCCAGCCAGACGGCAAGGCCAAGCGACACAAGAAAGCTTGTCCGGATGGCGATACGGCGCAATAAGCCAGCGCTGGCCGTCAGCATCGCATCGCCGAGCATATAGGGCAGTGCCCCGGCACTCATCGCGCAGATGATCCACAAACGCTCGGGCGTGGGCCAGAAATTGGCTGCATAGCGATCCAGCGCGAAACCAAACAAGGCGGACCAGACCAGCAGGCAGCCGAAAGCGAGCCATGACATCGGACCGATCGGAGCGTTCCAAAGCCTGAGCAAGATCAGCTGGACCGCCCCAAAGAAAAACAGATGCAGCACGAGGTAGTCCGCCACCAGCACCGGCAGGAACCCGATTTCGAGCGGAACGGCCACGACAGGCGCGATCAGCGCTGGCACAATCAGTGCAAGTGCAAGCTGCTTGCGGGTCAGGACGCAGACGGAATGTGCGCGCTGCGGCAAATGCGCGGCAACACTGCAAAACATGAGGACAAGCCCCGAGAGCAGCCCAAGGATCGCCCAACCGGTGGGCCGGATGCGCACCTCCGACGAGCGTCCATACGCAGCGTCCAGCCAGTCCACAGCTTCCGCCCGCGCCACACGGCTGTGCAGGATCGAGACATGTTCGCTGAAGGGTGCCGCGACCGCTCGGCGCGTCACGTCACCCGAAGTCACCGTTTCGCCCTCGGATGCAAGGCCCGGCGCAACCATGTTCACGGCCTCTTGCGCGAATGCCCGCAATCCCGCCTCCCACGCGCCGGAGATCAGCAAAAGGTTGGCAGGTTCAAAGGCATCAATGGCTTGCGAATACGCAGATATCAGGACAAGCGGGCCGACATCGTCCCGCTCTGCCGCGACACGCACCAGGACATCCGTGGCCATCGAGTGGCCGAGCAAGGCCACCGGTTGGTCCTGCGCCACGGCTTCGATGACACTTT
>CAYGQZ010000293.1:0-1324 GCA_964352055.1 uncultured Rhodobacterales bacterium | reverse complement strand
GCGATGGCAATAATCGTTCTCGGTTTCATCTGATGCCCGGCGTCCCTGTGCTGCGTCGCAAAAGCTGTGCCGATTTGGGGGCTTGTCAAGCGCTGTGGCACCGGCCGATGCCACAGTTCTCGAGACCAGAAAGTGGTAATGGTCTATCGGCTCAAGTCCTCAAATCCAGATAATTTGCATCCGGGTTCTTGTGACTGCCTCAAAGCATTCAGGTTTCACTCAGAAGCATGGCTACCACCCGAGCCCTGCATTCGGGTCGCGCAAGGTCTGCAATCGCCGGGCCGCATGTACTGCAAATTTCTGGATCATCACCTTGCGACGCGCTGCTGCCAGTTTTTCTTCCGGGCCCATACGCACAATCTCGGCATCATAGGCGTCACCGATCATCAGCCCGGTTTCGTCAGGCAAGATATCGACCGGGAAAGCGGCATCGACAGCCCAGAAAAATCTGTCGCACCATTCAAGATATCCTTCCCATTTCTGATCGGACGCGAAATCTGCTCGGCTGGACTTGCACTCCACAACCCAGATTTCGCCTTTGGGACCAAGTGCCATCACATCAACGCGCAAGCCGCGCGTCGGCACGAGTTCTTCAACAGTCACCCAGCCAAGCGAGGCGAAATGGCGCGACACGCCGCGGGCCAACACTTGGCCCGGCATCAATAGATTTGGATCCGGCAGAGATTCCATGCTTCAAGCATATGAACAAAACCTGAACATTGACAAGCTTTCCGTCGCGGGGCGCCAAGAAAATTCGTACGAATTTACTTGGCTTTGCCGTTTCTGCAAACTCGGAGGCTGGCTTGTTGATCGCAGGGCTACCGGAAATTTTCCGATTGACATAATACCAAATAGTATCATATTTAAATGAAACCCAAAGGTATCATATAGCTTCATACAGGAGGACCCATGACCGAACTCGCGCAAAATGCCTTCCGGGCCCTGGCCGACCCAACCAGACGGGACATCCTGCGCATGCTGGGCAGTGACGCGATGACCATCGGCCAGGTCGCAGGTCAATTCGACATGACCCGGGCTGCGGTCAAAAAGCATCTGACCGTGCTCAGCGACGGCGGCCTGATCACGGTCGAAGTGCGCGGCCGCGAACGCATCAACAGGCTCAACCCTGCAGGCCTCGCCCCGGTTTTCTCGTGGCTCGAGTATTTCGAGCGCTTCTGGGACGACCGCCTCGACGCTCTCAAGACTGCCATTGAAAAGGACAACACATGACCACCACGACACTTTCGAAAACCATCTATCTCGCGGCACCCCGCGCCAAGGTTTGGGACTATCTCACCCAACCGGAACACCTGGCAAAATGGTT